>NZ_CP037858.1:3600000-3911666 GCF_006974125.1 Stenotrophomonas maltophilia
GGTGGAAAAACACGCCGACGAGCTGGCCCTGCTGGAAACCCTGGACATGGGCAAGCCAGTACGCGATGCACGCCGCATCGACCTGCCTGGCGTGGTGCGCTGCCTGGCCTGGACCGCCGAAGCGGTGGACAAGCTGTACGGCGAGATCGCACCCACCGGGCCGCACGAGCTGGGCCTGGTCACGCGGGAAGCGGCCGGCGTGGTGGCCGCAATCGTGCCGTGGAACTTCCCGCTGCTGATGGCCTGCTGGAAGATCGCGCCGGCACTGGCGATGGGCAATTCGGTGGTCCTCAAGCCCTCGGAGCGATCGCCCCTGACCGCGCTGCGGCTGGCGGCGCTGGCGGCCGAGGCAGGCCTGCCGGACGGGGTGCTGAACGTGCTGCCCGGTCATGGCGCGCGCGTGGGCGAGCCCTTGGCGCTGCACATGGATGTGGACGTGCTGGCCTTTACCGGTTCCACCGCCACCGGCGCGAAGCTGCTGGAGCATGCGGGTCGGTCCAACCTCAAGCGGGTCTGGCTGGAATGCGGTGGCAAAAGCCCGCACGTGGTGTTTGCCGACGCCCCGGACCTGGACGCAGCGGCCAAGGCCGTGGCGCAGGGCATCTTCTTCAACCAGGGCGAAGTCTGCACCGCCGGTTCGCGGCTGCTGGTACAGCGTTCGATCCGTGAGGACTTCGTGCACCAGGTGATTGCCTATGGCCAGCACATGCAGCCCAGGCATCCACTGGACGCCGATGCACCGATGGGCGCGCTGGTGGATGCCGCGCACGTGGACAAGGTGCTGGCCGATATCGCACGGGCCGAAAGCGACGGCGCCCGCCTGCTGCTCGGCGGCCATCGGGCCGAGGTGGAGGCCGGCGGCTGCTACGTGCAGCCCACGGTGTTCGACCGGGTGCGTCCGGACCACGCGTTGGCACGCGAGGAAGTGTTCGGGCCGGTCCTGGCCGTGCTTGGTTTCGACGACGAGGCCGAAGCGGTGCGCGTGGCCAATGACAGCCGCTATGGGTTGGCGGCGGGCCTGTGGACACGTGATCTGGGTCGCGCCCATCGTGTCGCACGCCAGCTGCGCGCCGGCAGCGTCTGGGTGAACGGCTGGGACGGTGGTGACATGACCGCCCCTTTCGGTGGTTACAAGCAGTCCGGCAACGGGCGCGACAAATCGTTGCACGCGTTCGACAAATACAGCGAGATCAAGGCCACCTGGATCCAGTTGTAACGACGCGCTTGCTGGACGGCCATTCGCTCTTTGTGGCGCCGAGCCATGCTCGGCTGCCTTCGCTAGAAGGCAGACAGCCGTCGAGCTACCTGCAGCGTGCGCTCACCTGCAGCACCGCCGCACGCAGCATATCCCGGTCGGCTTCATCGACGGCATTCTGGAAATGATCCATGTCCTGTCTACCCAGTTCGCACGGGTCGACGATGTACCCCGGCGGCCACAGCCCCAGCAGCTGCGCCACGCCATGCACGATCTGCTCCGGGGTCATCTGCCGGCGGATGCGGAAGTAGTTGCGGCGCGGTGCGAACGCGGGATGCATCGCACGACCCGGCCACTGCCCCACAACCACAGCGCCATCAGGCCATGTACCAGCAGCACCACCAGCCACGCCGCCATGCGCGGCAGCTTCGGCGAATCGGACCACGACAACGCAACTGCAGCCATCGGCAAAGCATCCATGCAGGGACCGGTGGCGCAGCCTGGCGGGTGACCAGAAAAATTCCGTTGGCATCGGTGTCGGCTGAAACCATCGCCCCGTGTGGCCACCGTCACGTGGCAGAATCGGCCGATCTACCGTTATCCGTCCTGCCGATGTCGACGATCGCTGCTGCCGCGCCACCCGTGAATTCCCGCCGTCGTGTCCTGCTGGCCAGCCTGATCGGCACCACCATCGAATTCTTCGATTTCTACATCTACGCCACGGCCGCCGTGCTGGTGTTCCCGCATCTGTTCTTCCCGGACAGCAGCGAGCAGGCGGCCCTGCTGCAGTCACTGGCGACCTTCGCGGTGGCGTTCATCGCCCGGCCGGTCGGCTCGGCGGTGTTTGGTCATTTCGGCGACCGCATCGGCCGCAAGGCCACCCTGGTCGCCGCGTTGCTGACCATGGGCCTGTCCACGGTATTGATCGGTTTGCTGCCTACCCACGCTCAGATTGGCCTGTGGGCACCGGCGCTGCTGGCGCTGTGCCGCTTCGGCCAGGGGCTGGGGCTGGGTGGCGAATGGGGGGGGGCGGTGCTGCTGGCCACCGAGAACGCCCCACCGGGCAAGCGCGCCTGGTACGGCATGTTCCCGCAGCTGGGCGCGCCCATCGGTTTCCTGCTGTCGGCCGGCATCTTCCTGGTGCTGGGCCGCTGCCTGAGCCAGGACGACTTCCTGCAGTGGGGCTGGCGCATTCCGTTCGTGGCCAGCGCGCTGCTGGTGGGTCTGGGACTGTGGGTGCGGCTGAACATCCACGAGACGCCCGACTTCAAGAAGGCGCTGGAGCGCAAGGCGCCAGTGCGGCTGCCGATGTGGACGGTGCTGCGTGACCATCCGGTGCCGATGCTGCTGGGCACCCTGGGCGCGTTCGCCACCTTCGTGCTGTTCTACCTGATGACGGTGTTCAGCCTTGGCCACGGCACTGCGGTGCTGGGCTACAGCCGCGAGCAGTTCCTGCTGATGCAGATGGTCGGCATGTTGTTCTTCGCACTGGGCATCCCGCTGTCGGCACGCTATGGCGACCGCTGGGGCACGCGTCGCACCATGATCGTCGCCAGCGTGCTGATCGTCGGCTTCGGCGTTCTGTTCGCGCCGTTGTTCCAGCCGCACAGCCCATGGCTGGTCACCGCCTTCCTGTGCCTGGGCCTGTTCCTGATGGGCCTGACCTACGGCCCCTGCGGCACCTTCCTGGCCGAGATCTACCCGGTGGAGGTGCGCTACACCGGTGCATCGCTGTCATTCAACCTGGCCGGCATCCTCGGTGCGGCACCGGCCCCGTACCTGGCGACCTGGCTGGCCGAACGCTTCGGCCTGGTCGCGGTCGGCTACTACCTGTGCCTGACCGCGGTGGCGACCCTGTGCGCGCTGGTCGCACTGCACCGGCGCGCGCTGAGGCTCAACCAAAGAAGCGCTTGAGCGTGCGACCCAGCCAGCCACCGCCCTGGTGTTCGCGGGCGAACTGGTTCAGGTGCGCCTTGACCTGCTCGGCATAGGCCTGGTCGTCGCCGCGGATGTGGTTGAACAGCCAGCGCGAGAGCATGGTGCGAAGTTCGTCGCTGATGTCCTCTCCGGCCTGGAAGCGCATGCGGTACTCCGATACCCGCTTGATGAAGACCTCATGCACGCGCTTGTGCGCCGCACAGAACGGGTAGCCCGCTTCCTCCATCAACTCTTCCTCGAACGCGAAGTGCGACATGGTGTAGTCCACCACCTCGTCGATCACTTCACCCACCGCAGCACGCTGCATGCTGGCCTGGGCCACGTGCAGGTGGTTGAGCATCTCGATGATGCGGCGGTGTTGTTGGTCGATCACATCGATGCCGATGTTCAGATCGTCCTGCCAGACCAGTAGTGCCATCCCGGCTCCCCTTCATGCGTATGTCGGGGCCGACTGTAGGACCGCCACCCCTCGATGGCGTTGATCTGGATCAAGGCGCCGCGGTCAGGGCAGGGCAGGCTCGCGTGGGCGCAGCGGGCTGGCCACCGTGGTGCAGCTGACCCGGTTGCGGCCACCGGCCTTGGCCAGGTACAGCTGGCGGTCGGCCTCGGAGATCAGCCGGTGCAGTGCATCGCGCTGCGGGCGCGGGCAGCACAGGCCGATGCTGACGGTCATGCGCAGAGTCGCGGTACCGATGTCGACCTCCAGCGCGGCGATGCGCTGGCGCAGTTCCTCGAAGTACAGCAGCGCCTCGTCCTGCTCCATGTCCGGCACCAGAAGGCAGAACTCCTCGCCGCCGAAGCGTGCGATCAGGTCCTGGCTGCGCGCGTGTGCGGCCACCGCGCCGGCCACCGCCCGCAGTGCATCGTCGCCGGCTTCATGACCATGGGTGTCATTGATGTGCTTGAAGTGGTCGATGTCGATCATCGCCACCGCCACGCACTGGCCATGCAGCTGCAGCTGCGGCAGCTGGCGCTGGCTCTGCTCCAGGAAGCAGCGGCGGTTGGGCAGGCCAGTGAGGAAGTCACGGGTGGCCAGGTCCTGCAGGGTGCCGATCAGCTCCAGCTGGTCCACATTCTGCGAGACACGGCAGAAGAATTCCTCGCGCGAGAACGGCTTGCGCAGGAAATCGTTGGCGCCATTCTTCAGGAAGCGCGGGATCAACGACGCATCAGTATTGCCGGAGATGCCGATCACCGCCACCTTGTCGCGCGAGCGCAGGGTGCGCAGGCGCCGGGTGAACTCCACGCCCTGCATGCCCGGCATTTCCTGGTCGACCACCGCCAGGCGGATCGCAGGATGCGCTTCGATCGCAGCCAGGCCCTCATTGCCATCGGCCGCCTCATGTACCTCATGCCCATACATGCGCAGCAGGGCTGCGGCATAACCGCGCGCGGACGGTGAGTCGTCCACCACCAGCGCGGCGATGCGCCGGTTGCGCTCCAGCCGCTGCACCAGCCACACCAGGTAATCGATGCTGCCGGGCGTGTTCTTCAGCACGTAGTCGATGATCTGCTGCTGCAGCACGCGCTTGCGCAGGTCCTCGTCGTAGACGCCGCTGACCACCACGGTGGGCAGATCGCGCTTGAGGAAGAACTCGACCACCGCGTCGCGGTCGCCATCGGCCAGGACCAGTCCGGTCAGTACCAGGAACCAGCCGCCACCTTCGCGCAGCAGGCGGTCGGCCTCGGCCAGGGTGGAGGCGATCACCACCGGCAGCTCCAGGCGCTGCTCGATGGCCTCGCGCAGCATGCCGGTGAAGGCACGGGAGTTTTCGACCAGCAGGATCCGCTGCGGCAGCGGATCGGCCAGGTCGCCATCGACGGCGGCCTGCGGCAGGACGGGCATGATGCGGTGGCTCACGAGGGAGGGGCTCGGCACGGATAGCGGCGGTTTCGGCTGCAACTTTAGCTGCGAACGCCACTGGCCGGGTGGGATTGCGTGTCAGGCCACCGCGGGCGACGCGTGGGTGATTGGTTCATGCAGGACCAGCCGCAGCCGATTGCCGCGGCAGTGGACCGTTCCGCCGTAGGCAAGCATCCGCCCGGCCAGGCGCTCGACGGCCTGGTGGGTAGTGCGCGTGGACAGCGTGCAACCACGGTCGAGCAGGCTCACCACAGCAACAATGCCGCGACGTTTGCCTGCCCGGCCGCTTCGGGCGCGCACGCAGACCTGCCCGGTCTCCAGTTCCAGCAGAAGTGAAACCGCCTCGATCAGCGAGCGATAGATGGCCAGTTGCAGATCCACGGTCAGCAGGCAGGGATTGCCCGCCAGCCGGGGCGGAATGACACGATGCGTGTTGTTCCAGATTTCGCATGCACCGCCGGCTTGCAGCGCGATGTAGAGCCCGACCTGCTCCAGTCCAGTGGGATAGACCAGGCTGGCCTGTTCACGGAACAGCCGTGAATGTACCGACGACGCGTGCTGCAGGCTGTTTGCGACCGCATGGTGGCCTTGGGACTTCAGCCAGCTGACCATCTCGCTGAGCGAACTGTCCATGCCCTCGCCCAGGTGCTTCAGGTGGACGGCCCGTTCACGCAGCTCGCGCTCGCTGGTCTGATGCGAGCCGCGTGCCAGGCGCAGCGTGGTTGCCTCGGCCAGGCCGCGGGACCGGGCGCGCTGATGGTGATAGCTGATGCTGGAACCGAGTGCCAGCAGTGCGACACTCATCACCGCCATGTTCTGTTGGGTGGCGAACGTGCCCAGGTCGAATGAGGACGGCAGGCCGGTGCTGGGCGTTGCACCGTGCAGGGGGAGGTTCAACAACGGAATCGCGATGGCTGCGCCACGCCACCCGTGCATGAAGGTCAGGGCGATGGCGGGCAGGGCGGCCAGCAGCACCATGTGCGTCCGCGTCGTGTGGGCGCCGGCGCTTGTCAACTGCATGCACAGGCCCAGCACCAGCATCACCAGGATCGCCGATGCGGTAGGGGCGACGAAACGGTCGGTCCAACCGGGATCGGCCTGCCGTCGCGACCAGAGGAATGCCAACGGCACCAGGGTGATGATGGCGGCGAAGTGACCAAAGATCGTCCGGTCGGCCGCGTCCAGCAGATTGCTGGGTGGTGGGTTCGACCATAGGACATATGAAATGCCCAGGTTGAGACCCGGGACGAACAGGGCCGTGCAGAAGGACAGCGACAGCAGCCAGAGACCGGTGGCTGCTTCGGACGGCATTCTCAACCGATGCAGGTAGACCACCAGCATCGCCATCGGCATCAGCAGCGTCGAAGCCAGGATGACCCAATCCAGGCCATAGGTGTCGATCATGGGGATGCGCAGCGTTGCGAAGTACGCGTACTCGCCCAGCAGCAGGTAGGGCCACAGGCGGGTCGGGACGATCAGCAGTGCCGCTGCGCGGATGCCCGCCGGCAGGAAGAACTGATCCAGCGAGAACTGACGCGAGCCGAGGCAGCTCAGCGCATAGACGGCCGCGAGTGCGATCCCGGCTGGCCGGATACGGAAGCTCAGTTCAACTGCCTTTTTGAATCGGTCCAAACCCGAGCCTCCCTTGCTCGTGACATGGCAGCGGCCGTGCGGGTTGCTTGAACGCGCCATGACGCGCCATTGGATGGACAGTATCGATAGAAGCATGGGGGCGCAATTGCACGCCGGCGCCAGATCCTGACGGGGTGGGTTCGGCATCGACCAGGGATTACTTTCGAGTAGTGATCTGCATCTCCTTTCATCGGGAAAGTCAGATCGCGGCCCGGGGTGCGCCTGGGTCAATGGAACGTGTGCGTTCCATCAACGCTTCAGTAGCGCCTGCCTGGCGGGGAGCATCCCGTGCTTCGGTCAACACCATCCTGAGCCTGTTGCCACTCACGTCCATGTGGCCCGCGTGTGCGAGGACCCGGCCCAGCAGCTGCTCGTTCGCCAGTTCCTTCGCCCTGCTTCCCAGTGATTCGTGGCGGTCCAGAAGAGCCACGCAGATGAAGGCACCACGCTTCCGGATGGAACTTCCGCAGCGGATACTGACTGAGATCTGCCCAGCCTCGCATTTCAGTAGAAGCGAGACCGCATCGACCACGAGTCGATAGGCAGCAAGCTGCAGGCCGACCCCGAGCGCGCAGGGGTCACCCGTCAACCTCGGCTGGCCGATTCGATGCGTGGCATTCCACGCCTCGCGCACCCCGCCTGCCTGCAACGCCACGTACAGGCCCAGTTGTTCCAGGGCGGCGGGATAGATCATGCTGGCCTGGGCCCGGAACAAGCGTGAATGCACCTCCGAGGTATGCCGCAGGCTGTCGGCCACGGCGTGATGACCCTGGGCATGCAGCCAGTTCACCATCTCGTTCAGGGACAGGTCCATGCCATCGCCCAGCTGGCGCAGGTGAGCCGCCCGTTCACGCAGGTCCATCTCGCCGGCCAGGTGCGAATTGCGGGCAAGCTGAAGGGCCGCTTTGCCATCTTCCTCGCGCAACCGGTGCTGGCTCTGGAAGTGGGTGATGCGCGCGCCCAGCAGCAGCAGGGCGATGCTGGCGACGGCCATGGCCTGCTGGGTGGCGAAAGTGGCCGGGTCGAATGCCGTCGGATGGTCGGCCGGGGCGCTCAGGCCAAGGATCATGTTCACGGCGGCGACACCGATGGCCGCACCGCGCCATCCCAGCAGGCAGGTCAGGGCGATCGCGGGAATAGGCAGGATCAGCAACAGCTGCAGCGAGCCAGGGGCCGTGATCGAGGCAGGTACCGGCGTTGCCTGCAGGCCAATGACCAGCATGGTGCCAAGTGCTGCGACCGTGGCCACTACAGACCGGGTTGTCCATTTTTCTTCGGCGCGGCGGATCCACAGCAGTGCCAGAGGCGCCAGGATCAGGATGCCGGTGAAGTCGCCCAGCGCATAGCGCAGCACGTTGGTGAGAAATGTCTCTTCATGCAACGGTTCCCAGATCAGGTACGAGATCCCCAGGTTGAGCAGGCTGATGACCGTGGCGGCGCATACCGCAATGGAGATCACGCCGACGACCGTGGTGCGCGCCAGCAGCTTCCGGTGCAGGCGCACGATCAGCATCACGGCAGGCATCAGGAACACCGAGGCGAGGATCACCCAGGTCAGGTTGTATTTGCTGATCAGGGGGATGCGCAGATGCGCGAAGTAGGCGTATTCACCGATCAGCAGGTAGGGCCAAAGACGGGGCGGGCACAGCAGCAGTGCGGCCACCCGCACGCCGGCAGGCAGGAAGAACTGGTCCAATGACAGCTTGCGCGCGCCCCAGCAGGCGAAGGCATAGAGCAGCGCCAGCACCAGCCCCTCGGGGCTGACGCGTATCCTCACCTGCAGGCCGTCCTTCCACCACTGCATCCACGTGCTCCCCAGCTCCTGCGCCGATTATGTGGCTGGGAAGGGTCCCGCTACCACAACGCATCCCGCAGCTTGTACCACGACATCGCCGCCACCAGCAGGGGCGTGCGCAGCAGCCGGCCGCCGGGGAAGGGCGCATGGCGCAGGCGCTGGAACACGTCCAGGCGCTCGCTCTGGCCGGCGATGGCGGCGGCGATCACCTCGCCGGCCAACCCGGCGGCAGCGACGCCATGCCCCGAGAATCCCTGCGCGAAGTACAGGTTGCCGTCCAGCCGGCCCCAGTGCGGGGCGCGGTTGCGGGTGATGTCCACGTAGCCACCCCAGACCTGGTCCAGTACCACGTCGGCCAGCTGCGGGAAGACGTCGTGCATGCGTCGCTGCATCACCCCGCGCAGGCCGGGCGGGGGCAGTGCCGAGTAGCTGGCGCGGCCGCCGAACAGCAGGCGGTGGTCGTGGCTGAGGCGGAAGTAGTCCAGTGCCCAGGCGGTGTCGGCCACGGCCATGTTGTTGCCGATGAGGGCACGGGCGCGTTCGGCGCCCAGTGGCTCACTGGCACCAATGTAGGTGCCCACCGGCATGATCCGCCGCTCCAGCTCGGGCAGCAGGCCCTGCAGCCAGGCATTGCCGGCCACCACCAGATGCGCGGCGTGCACGCGACCCTGTGCAGTGTGCAGGGTTGGCTGCGCTCCGCGCTGGATGCGCACCACGGGCGAATCCTCGTGGATGACCACTCCCGCCGCGCGCGCCGCATCGGCCAGGCCACGTGCATACGCCAGCGGGTGCAGGTGCGCGCTGAGCGGGTCGAACATCGCGGCTCGATAGCGCGGGCTGTCCAGCTGCGCGCGCAGGGCGTCTCGGCTCCACCACTGCATGGGGTAATCGTAATGGCGTTGCAGGTGCTCGCAGTTGGCCTGCAGGTCACGCTCGTGGCGTTCACGGATGGCGACGCTGGCGTGGCCTTCCACCCAATGGCAGTCGATGCGGTGGCGATCGATGCGCGTGCGCATCGCCTGCACCGCGTCGCGCGACCAGTCGAACAGGTGGCGTGCATCGTCGCGACCCAGCTGCCGCTCCAGTTCGTCCACCTCGCAGCCGTAGCCGACCAGTGCCTGGCCGCCGTTGCGGCCGGAGGCGCCCCAGCCGATCCGCTGCGCTTCCAGCAGCACCACGCGCTGGCCGCGCGCGGCCAGTTCCAGGGCAGCAGTAAGGCCGGTATAGCCGGCGCCGAGCACCGCGACATCGGCCTGCACATCACCCTGCAACGGAGGCAGTGCGGGTGGCTCGGGCAGGCTGGCCACGTACCAGCTGGGCGGGAAGGCGGCGCTCACTGCGGGCCTCGCGGGCACAGGGCGGCAGGACGGTGCGGGGCAGGACGATCAGCGTTCACGCGTCTAGTTTCGCCGATGCGCGACGGCCGTGGCGTGACGGCGACGACTTGCCGCATTCGCCGGGCGACGGGTAACGTGGCGGCACGCCAAGGAGTTTTCCCATGCGCCGCCTGCCCTGGGTGGGCCTGCCCACCGACAGCACCGTACTCGGCCATCATCGTTTCGCGGTGGTCGGCGAGAAGTACGTGCGCGCGCTGGTGGTGGCGGCCGAAGCAACCCCGGTGGTCCTGCCCAGCCTGCAGCCGCCGTTGCCGGCTGCGGAGTGGTTGCGCGGGCTCGATGGCCTGCTGCTGACCGGTGCGGTCAGCAACATCGAACCGCAGCACTACGAAGGTGGCCGCAGCTGGCCGGGGAACCCGCATGATCCGGCCCGTGATGCCAGCGCCTTCGCACTGCTGCACGAGGCGCTGGCGTTGGACCTGCCGGTGCTGGCGATCTGCCGCGGCTTCCAGGAGCTGAACGTTGCGCTGGGTGGCACGCTGCATCCGCAGGTTCACGCGGTGCCGGGTCTGTCGGATCATCGTGAAGACCCACAGGCGCCGGTTGAGGTGCAGTATGGGCCGGCCCATGCGGTCGCGCTGGCGGCGGATGGCTGGCTGGCGCAGTGGCAGGGTGGTGATCGCGCACAGGTCAATTCGGTTCACGGGCAGGGCATCGATCGACTGGCACACGGGCTGCAGGTCGAGGCTGTGGCCGATGATGGACTGGTCGAGGCGGCGCGCAGCACACGCCATCGTTTCGTGCTCGGCGTACAGTGGCACCCGGAGTGGCGTGTCATGGATTCGCCGTTCTATCACGCTATTTTCCGTGCGTTCGGCCAAGCTTGCCGGCAGCACCAACAGAACCGACTGGATTCCCGATGAGTTCCCGAACGCGCCCGCGCAAGACGGCTACGCCCCCCGCACCGCAGGAAAGCAGCTTGCTGCGCTGGCTGAAGGAGCGACGCATCACCGAGGTCGAATGCCTGGTGCCGGACATCACCGGCAACGCGCGCGGCAAGATCATTCCCGCCGACAAGTTCTCGCACGACTATGGTACGCGGCTGCCCGAAGGCATCTTCGCCACCACCGTCACCGGCGAGTTCCCTGATGACTACTACGAGCTGACCTCGCCGTCGGACTCGGACATGATGCTGCGCCCCGATCCGGACACGGTGCGCATGGTGCCGTGGGCGGCCGACGCCACCGCGCAGGTCATCCACGACTGTTACACCAAGAACGGCGAGCCGCACGAGCTGGCGCCACGCAACGTGCTGCGCCGCGTGCTGGCGGCCTACGCCGAGCTCGGCCTGCGCCCGGTGGTGGCGCCGGAGCTGGAGTTCTTCCTGGTGCAGAAGAACACCGACCCGGACTTCCCGCTGCTGCCACCGGCCGGCCGCTCCGGGCGCCCGGAGACCGCGCGGCAGTCGTACTCGATCGACGCGGTCAACGAATTCGACCCGATCCTCGACCTGATGTACGACTACGCCGATGCGATGAAGCTGGACGTGGACACGTTGATCCACGAATCCGGCGCGGCGCAGCTGGAGGTCAACTTCACCCACGCCGATGCGATGGACCTGGCCGATCAGGTGTTCCTGTTCAAGCGCACCATGCGCGAGGCCGCGATGCGCCACGGCGTGTATGCCACGTTCCTGGCCAAGCCGATGGAGAACGAGCCGGGTAGCGCCATGCACATCCACCAGAGCCTGGTGCGGGTGAGCGACGGCAGCAATGTGTTCGCTGGCGAGACCGATGCCGAGGGCGAGTTCAGTCCGGTGTTCGGCCACTACCTGGGCGGCCTGCAGAAGTACGTGCCGCAGGCGATGGCCTTCTTCGCGCCGAACGTGAACTCCTATCGGCGACTGGTGTTCGGCGAGGTCTCGCCGAGCAACGTGCACTGGGGCTATGACAACCGCACCTGCGGGCTGCGCGTGCCGCTGGACACGCCGGAGAACATGCGCGTGGAAAGCCGTTTCGCCGGGTCCGACGCCAACCCCTACCTGGCGATGGCGGCGACCCTGGCCTGCGGCCTGCTGGGCATCCGCGAGCGGCTGGCACCGGATGCGCCGGTGACCGGCAGTGCCAAGGAACTGGGCTACAACCTGCCGCGCTCGCTGGGCGAGGCGCTGGACGGGCTGGAGCAGTGCAGCGAGCTGCAGGCCCTGCTGGGCGAGCGCTTCTGCCGGGCCTACATCTCGGTGAAGCGCAAGGAATACGAGACCTTTTTCCGTGTCATCAGCTCGTGGGAGCGTGAGTTCCTGCTGCTGAACGTCTGAGCATCTGGAATAGAAAAATCCGCCGCCGGGGGGTAGGCTGGCACCCGTCGCCGGCTCCCGCCGGCCCCCCTTCCCGCATTCTGGAGCACCCGATGAAGCTGCGTATCCTCACGCTCGGCCTGGCCTCCGCCATGCTTGCCGCCTGTGGCGGTGGCAACGGCGGCGCGCAGGACAGCCAGGTCCTGAACGTCTACAACTACAGCGATTACATCGCCGAGGACACCATCCCGACCTTCGAGAAGGAGAGCGGCATCAAGGTGACCTACGATGTGTTCGACAGCGATGAGATGGTCGAGACCAAGCTGCTGGCCGGCAACAGCGGCTACGACGTGGTGGTGCCGACCCTGAACTTCTTCGGCCGCCAGATCCAGGCCGGCGTGTTCCTGCCGCTGGACAAGAGCAAGATCCCGAACCTGGCCAATCTCGATCCGGCGGTGATGAAGCGCATTGCCACCCAGGACCCTGGCAACCAGTACGGCGTGCCGTACATGATCGGCACCACCGGCATCGGCTACAACGTGGAGATGCTGAAACAGCGTTTCGGTGGCAGCACCGACATCGCCAACAGCTGGGACCTGGTGTTCAAGCCGGAGAACATCAGCAAGATGAAGGACTGCGGCGTGACCATCCTGGACACGCCGGCGGACATGATCCCGATCGCGCTGCACTACCTGGGCCTGGACCCGCACAGCGGCGATCCGGCCGAGCTGCAGAAGGCGGCCGACCTGCTGAAGTCGATCCGCCCGTACGTGCAGAACTTCCACTCCTCGCAGTACGTGGGCTCGCTGGCCAACGGCGGTACCTGCCTGGTGGTCGGCTGGTCGGGTGACATCATCCAGGCCCGTGACCGTGCCGAGGAAGCCAGCAATGGCGTGCACGTGGCCTATTCGAT
Source organism: Stenotrophomonas maltophilia (assembly GCF_006974125.1). Taxonomy (NCBI): domain Bacteria; kingdom Pseudomonadati; phylum Pseudomonadota; class Gammaproteobacteria; order Lysobacterales; family Lysobacteraceae; genus Stenotrophomonas; species Stenotrophomonas maltophilia. The sequence continues at coordinate 3,612,971 of NZ_CP037858.1, forward strand.
CCCGAAGGAAGGCGCCCCGCAGTGGTTCGACATGCTGGCCATCCCGAAGGACGCCAAGCATCCGGAAGCCGCGTACGCGTTCATCAACTACCTGCTGCAGCCGAAGGTTGCCGCGGCCAACACCAACTTCATCCATTACGCCAACCCGGTGCCGACCGCGACCCCGCTGGTGGACGAGGCGATCCGTACCGACCCGACCATCTACCCGCCGGCCGATGTGGCCGAGAAGATGTTCACGTACTCGATCAACACGCCGGAGACCGACAAGCTCTACACCCGGCTGTGGACCGAGGTGAAGACCGGCCGGTAAGCGGCCCGGGTAGCGCCGGGCCATGCCCGGCGGCTGCCTTACCCTGCGTCGGAGTCGGCCCTGTCGCTCCGGCCAAGGTGATGCAGGATGGCAGGCAGCAGGTCGCGTGCATCGCGACCGCCGTTGCACAGGAATGACGAACTCATCCGCTGCAGGTTGTGCATGCCGATGAAGAACAGCCCCGGTTGTGGTGAAACACCGAACTCGCCGAGCGGGTAGCCATGTGCATCCAGCGCGCCCGGTACGTCGAGCCAGGGCCATTCGGCGACGAAGCCGGTGGCCAGCACCACCGAGCGGATGCCCGCGGCCTGCAGATCCAGTTCGCGCGGGGATGCGTCCGGTTCCCAGTGCAGATAGACCTCCTCCGGAATGTAGCGGGCATCGTCGGTGCGTGGCTCGGGACGCGTGGCGTAGTACGCGCTGGCCAGCGAATCGAGATAGTCGTATTCGGTCCGTGTCGCCTCGATCGCGGTGCGCAGCTGCGGGCGGACATCGGCGAAGCGGGCGATGTTTCCATTGAATTCCTGCAGCCGGCCCAGCAACCTGATGCCTGCGCGGTGCATCGCCAGCAGGCTGATCGAGCTGCCCAGGCCGGCACTTCCCTTGCCGGAGATCAGCGGGAACTCCGCGGTGCGGGCCTTGCGCAGCGCATCCGGTTGTCCGGCCAGTACGGCGGCCGCTTCACTCACATGCTGGTGGATGCGCCCGGCCATGTCCCACCAGGTCATCGAGTCCTTGCCGCGCAGCCGGCGGGTATGCGAATGACGCTGGGCCAGTGACCAGTGCACGCTGCGACCGCTGTCGCGCAGGTCCTGGGCGATCTGCGCACCGGACTGCCCACCACCGATGACCAGCACTGCGCCATCGGGCAGCTGGTGGGCACTGCGGTAGTTGCCCGAGTGCAGCACGGCAAGGCCGGGCGCGGGCGCGAAGGGGACCCGGGGCATCCGCGCACGGCGGTACTCACCGGTCGCGACCACCACCGCGCGGGCATGGATCAGCCCCTCGCTGCTGTCGATGGCATAGCCGCCGCACTCGGGTGCGACCCGATGTACCGCGCACCCCTCGCTGATCGGCAACACGCGCTCGTCGGCATAGTCGCGGAGCCGACGGATCACCTCCGGGGCGCCCATGAAGCCTTCCGGGTCATCGCCCGCATAGGCATGACCGTGCAGGGCCATGGTCGCGTTGGCGGTGTTGGTCTGGAACGAATCCCAGCGCCGCTGCCAGCTGGCACCCACGGTTTCGGCCTCCAGCACGCGATGCTCGACGCCGGCCTCCTGCAGGAGTGCGCTGAGGGACAACCCGGCCTGGCCGGCGCCGATGATGGCCAGCGGCAGCCCTGGGGGCACGGATGACGACGGACGGGAAGGGAGAGGGGAGGGGCTGACGGGGGGAATCAACGGGATGGGTCCATGCAAGGCCTTGATCGGAGGCATTGCGCGGGGAATGCCCCGGGGCCTTCAACAGATCCCGCTCCGAAAAACGTTGCAGATCGGGTCGTTGCCCGTGGTGTCTGGCCGGGACGCCGTAGGCTCGACCGGGCAGCCCCGGCCTTTTGCGCGGACGGGCCCTGATGGCGGGGTAAAGCCGACACCCCTTCCGGCCCGGGAGCGGGCCGCTGGCGGCTTCCGCCCGTCGCCGTCATATCCCCTGCGGCCCCCGGCCGTTAGAATGGCGGCCGCTGTCCACCGCCCGCTCCCGGAGCCCCCATGCCCGTTGAAGCCCAGCCGGTAGCCGCCGTCGTCGACACGACCGGTGCGCCCGGCTATCTCTCCATTCGTGATTTGCGCAAGGAATTCGACGGTTTTGTCGCCGTCGACGACGTCAATCTGGACGTGCGCAAGGGCGAGATCTTTGCCCTGCTCGGTGGCTCCGGCAGCGGCAAATCGACCCTGCTGCGCTGCCTCGGCGGCTTCGAGACACCCACCAAGGGCAGCATCACCCTTGATGGCCAGCGCCTGGACGCGCTGCCGCCGTACCAGCGGCCGGTCAACATGATGTTCCAGTCCTATGCCCTGTTCCCGCACATGACGGTCGAGCAGAACATCGCCTTCGGCCTGAAACAGGACGGCCTGGGCAAGGACGCGATCAGCAAGCGTGTCGGCGAGATGCTGGACCTGGTGCAGATGGGCCACCTGGGCAAGCGCAAGCCGCACCAGCTGTCCGGCGGCCAGCAGCAGCGCGTGGCGCTGGCGCGGTCGCTGGCCAAGGGGCCGAAGCTGCTGCTGCTGGACGAGCCGATGGGCGCGCTGGACAAGAAGCTGCGCTCGCAGATGCAGCTGGAACTGGTCAGCATCATCGAATCGTCGGGCGTGACCTGCGTGATGGTCACCCACGACCAGGAAGAAGCGATGACCATGGCCACCCGCATCGCGGTGATGGATGCCGGCTGGATCCAGCAGGTCGGCAAGCCCGACGAGGTCTACGAGCAGCCGGCCAACCGCTTCGTCGCCGAGTTCATCGGTTCGGTCAACCTGTTCGACGGTGTGATCGACGAGGACCTGCCCGAGTACGTCACCGTGCGCTCGCCGCTGTTCCCGGCGCCGATCTACATCGCCCATGGCATCACCGGCTATGAAGGTCAGCCGGTCGCGTTCGCGCTGCGCCCGGAGAAGGTGATGATCGGCAAGGACGAGCCGGAAGGGCACACCAACAAAGCGCAGGGCGTGATCGAGGACATCGCCTACTTCGGCAGCCATTCGGTCTACCACGTGCGCCTGCCCAGCGGCGCCAAGGTGCTGGCCAACTTCGCCAATTCGCAGCGTTGGGCCAGCGATGGCCTCACCTGGGGCGATGAGGTGTGGGTGCACTGGCGCGACAACGACGGCGTGGTGCTGACCTCATGAGCACGGCCGGCCTGAAGCGCTGGCTGCCGGGGCTGCGTGCCACGGTGATCGGCATTCCGTACCTGTGGCTGCTGCTGTTCTTCGCAGTGCCGTTCCTGATCGTGCTGATGATCAGCTTCTCGCTCAGCCGGGTCGGCTCGCCGCCGTACACCTGGCTGCTGCAGTACGTGGACGGCGGCTTCTCGCTGAAGCTGAACCTGGAAAACTACCTGGCGCTGTTCCGCGATTCGATCTATGCCCAGGCCTTCCTGAGCTCGATCAGGATCGCAGCGATCTCGACTTTCCTGACCCTGCTGATCGGCTACCCGATGGCCTATGCCATCGCCCGCCTGTCACCGGCCGCGCGCAATGTGGCGATGATGCTGGTGGTGCTGCCTTCGTGGACCTCGTTCCTGATCCGCGTGTATGCGTGGAAGGCGATCCTGGACCGCAACGGCCTGCTCGACCAGTTCCTGCAGTTCACCGGCCTGCAGACGCTGATGACCAGCCTGGGCCTGCCCAAGCTGCAGCTGATCGATACGCCGACCGCCGCCTATATCGGCATCGTCTACTGCTACCTGCCGTTCATGGTGCTGCCGCTGTACGCCAACCTGGTCAAGCATGACCACCGGCTGCTGGAAGCGGCCTACGACCTCGGTGCCAAGCCGTGGCAGGCGTTCCTGCGCATTACCCTGCCGCTGTCGAAGGCGGGCATCATCGCCGGCTGCATGCTGGTGATGATTCCGGCCATCGGTGAATTCGTGATCCCGGAAATGCTGGGCGGCTCGGAAACGCTGATGGTCGGCCGCCAGCTGTGGAACGAGTTCTTCAACAATCGCAACTGGCCGGGCGCCTCGGCGATGGCGGTGGCGATGATCCTGTTGCTGCTGGTGCCGATCCTGCTGTTCAACCGTTCCCAGCAGCGCCTGCTGGAAGGGAAGCAGGCATGAGCCCGCGTACCGCCAAGGGCCTGGGGCTGGGCGTGCTGCTGCTCGGCTTCGCCTTCCTGTACCTGCCGATCCTGCTGCTGATGTTCTACTCGTTCAACAGCTCGCGGCTGGCGATGGTCTGGGCCGGGTTCTCCACCCGCGCCTACAGCGACCTGTTCGCCGACCGCGCGCTGATGGACGCGATGTGGACCAGCCTGGTGGTGGCGTTCTGGACCGCCTGCACCGCCACCGTGCTGGGCACGCTGGCGGCGATGGTGATGACCCGCTTCAAGCGCTTCCGCGGCAAGCCGCTGTTCGGTGCGCTGGTGACCGCGCCGCTGGTGATGCCGGATGTGATCCTGGGCTTCTCGCTGATGGCGCTGCTGGCCTCGATGGGCGCGATTCCCGGCTTCCCGGCACGCGGCCTGACCACCATCTGGATCGCCCACGTCACCTTCACCCTGTGCTTCGTCACGGTGGTGGTGTCCTCGCGCCTGCAGGAAATGGACCTGTCGCTGGAAGAAGCGGCGATGGACCTGGGTGCGAGCCGGCTGACCGTGTTCGGCCGCATCACCCTGCCGATCATCGCGCCGGCGCTGGTGGCGGGCTGGCTGCTGGCCTTCACCCTGTCGCTGGATGACGTGGTGGTGGCGAGTTTCGTCGCCACACCGGGTTCGACCACGTTGCCGATGAAGGTGTTCGCCTCGGTGCGCATGGGCATCAGCCCGAAGATCAACGCGTTGGCCACGCTGCTGGTGTCGGCGGTGTCGATCGCCGCAGTGATCGGCTGGTACATCAATGCGCGGGCGGAGAAGCGGCGCCAGCGCGACCTGCAGCTGGCGAGGCAGGACAACGGCTGAGCACACGGCCTGGCGACAGTGCCGGCAACACCCGGCTCACGGCCGGCGGCGCACAATGGGGGTCTTCCAGAGGGAGATCCCCCATGACCGTCGAGATCGTCGACCCGGCCACCGGCCAGGTGACCTACCGCCATGAACTGATGGGCGCTGCCGATATCGAGCAGCGCCTGCAGGCCGCTGCCGATGCCTTCCCCGGCTGGGCCGACCACTCGCTGCAGGATCGTGGTGCCATCCTGCGCCGGATCGCCGCGCAGCTGCGCACGCGCCGCGACGATCTGCAGCAGGCGATGACCCACGAGATGGGCAAGCTCAAGGCCGAGGCGCTGGCCGAGGTCGACAAGTGCGCTGCCGCCTGCGAGTACTACGCCGACCACGCAGCCGACTATCTCAAGCCGCAGCTGATCGACACCGAAGCCCAGCGCAGCTACGTGCGCTACGAACCGATCGGCTGCGTGTTCGCGGTGATGCCATGGAATTTCCCGATCTGGCAGGTGTTCCGCTTCCTGGCCCCGGCGTTCATGGCCGGCAACGTGGCCCTGCTGAAACACGCCAGCAACGTACCGCAGTGCGCCGACCTGATCCTGGCCGTGTGCCGTGACGGGGGTCTACCCGATGGTGTGTTCGACGTGCTGCACATCGACAACGACCAGGCTGCCGAGGTGCTGCGCGACGCACGGGTGAAGGCGGTGACGCTGACCGGCAGCGAGCGGGCAGGGCGCTCGATCGCTTCCAACGCCGGCAGCCAGTTGAAGAAGTCGGTGATGGAGCTGGGTGGTAGTGACGCCTTCGTGGTACTCGACGATGCCGATCTCGACAAGACCGTGGCGGCGGCAGTGAAGTCACGTTTCGACAACAGCGGCCAGACCTGCATCGCGGCCAAGCGCTTCATCGTGGTCGAGGCGGTGGCCGATGAATTCACCCGTCGCTTTGTGGAAGCGGCGGCAGAGCGCCAGTACGGCGATCCTGATGAGCGGGGCACCACGCTGGCGCCAATGGCGCGCGCCGACCTGCGCGACGAACTGCACAAGCAGGTGCAGGCCAGCGTGGCCAAGGGCGCGCGGGTGCTGATCGGCGGCGAGCCGATTGCCGGCACCCATGCCGGCTATCCGGCCACGGTGCTCGACCAGGTGGGTCCTGGCATGCCGGCCTACGACGAGGAACTGTTTGGACCAGTTGCGGCGGTGATCCGGGTCAAGGATGAAGCCGAAGCGCTGCACGTGGCCAACGACACCCGCTTCGGCCTGGGCGGCAGCGTGTGGACCGGCGACCCGGTGCGCGGCGAAGGGTTTGCCCAGCGCATGGAATGCGGTGCGGCATTCGTCAACGCCATCGTCAAGAGTGATGCGCGGCTGCCGTTCGGTGGCAGCAAGCAGTCGGGTTTCGGTCGCGAACTGGCCGACCACGGCATCCATGAGTTCATGAACATCAAGACCGTCTACGTGGCTTGATGCCGAACGGCAGTGCCGGCCGCTGGCCGGCATTGCCTGGTTGCCGGCCAGCGGCCGGCACTACCAGAAGCGGGTCACAACCATTTGGCCCGCTTGAACAACCGGTACAACCCCACGCACACACCGCCCACGCCAACGATCATCAGCGGGTACGACCACGGCTCACTCAGCTCCGGCATGTGGCTGAAGTTCATGCCGTACCAGCTGGTGATCAGTGTCGGCGCGGCCAGCAGTGCAGCCCAGGCACCCAGTCGTTTCACCGTCTCGCCCTGCGCCAGTGTCACCAGCGACAGGTTCACGCTCAGCGCGGTGCCCAGCATCTCGCGCAGAGTGTCGATCACATCGCTGATGCGTACCGCATGGTCATGCACATCACGCACGTACAGCTTCACTTCGTCGGGAATCAGATCGCCCTGGTAGCGGCGGATCTGGGCCAGCACATCCTGCAGCGGTGCCACCGCCATGCGCATCTTGTTCAGTTCGCGCTTGAGCTCGTACAGCCGCACCACCGTGCTGCGCTTGTAGGTGTCGGCGAAGATGTCCTTTTCCAGCAGGTCCAGGGTGTCGCGGAAGCGGTGCACGATCGGCAGGTAGTTGTCGACCACGAAGTCGGTCACCGCGTACAGGCAGTACGACGGGCCCATCTTCAGCAGCTGCGGCTCGCGCTCCACGCGCGCACGTACCGGGGCGTAGGACAACGAGGCACCGTGGCGCACCGTCACCAGGAAGCGCGGGCCGAGGAAGGCATGGGTTTCGCCATACTGGATGCGTTCGTCGACCATCTGCGCGGTGGTCACCACCACGAACAGCGAATTGCCGTAGGTCTCGACCTTGGGCCGCTGGTGCGCATTGCGCGCATCCTCGATGGCCAGGTCGTGCAGGCAGAATTCTTCCTGCAGTTTCAACAGCACGTCTTCATTGGGGTCGTACAGGCCGACCCAGACGAAGCCGTTGCCGCTGGCAATGACATCGCTGATGGCGTCCAGGCTGATGTCGTGGCGCTTGCCTTCGTCATCGTAGTGGACGCAGTTGATGACGCAGGTAGGGTTGGCCGAAGCCGGGGCGGAAGCGGAGGCGGGCAATGACATGCCCGCCATCGTGCGTCAGGGCCGTGTTTCGGACAAGTGAGGACGACGCGCCAGCACCCACGCCAGGGCGACGTGCACCGGCAGCAGCAGCACGATCCACTGCACGTTGTACTGCGCCTGCAGGCTCAGCCAGTGCAGCACCAGCGCGGCCACGGCCTGCACTGCCAGCAGCCACAGCACCACCCTGAACATGCGGCCCGGCACGCGCCGGCGCAGCAGGGCGATCGCACCCGGCAGCAGCAGCACGGCCAGTGGCGAAAGCAGCAGCAGGTTGCGGTTGGCCCACGCGGCGTAGTGGATGCTGAAGCCCCACAGGAACACCAGCACGCCGCCGAACAGGGCACACAACAGCCAGAACGGCAACGCCAGCCCGGCCAGCAGGCGCGGACGGCGGCGCAGCGCCAGCACGCCGGCGGCGATCACCAGGCCGCACAGCAGCCACGGCCACCAACGGCGCGCGAACTCCTTCGGCTCCGGGGCGATGCGGTGCGGCAGCAGTTCCTGTTCGGACTGCACCAGCGGCCGGCCATCGCTGTTGCGCGCCTGGCGCAGGGCATCGGCCAGGCGCATCGGCACAAACGCCTCCTGCCAGCGCGACAGTGGCTGGTCGGCGAACGGCCCCAGGCCGACGTCGAAGCCCAGCCACATCCACGGGGCCGGCGAGGCGAGGCGCACCGACTCGCTGCGGTAGGTGTTGCCGCGCGAGCGACCGGCCAGCTGCGACTGCAGGCCGCCACCCAGTGCCTTGTCCACCGTGTCGCGCACCATCGTGGCGCAGTTGGCGGTGTAGTAATCGTAGTGGTACCGCGCGTTTTCCGGCTTGGCCCGTTCGGCCAGGTCGGCGGCCAGCGAGCGGGCCTGGTCCGGGCGCAGGTCCAGCCACTGCACGCTGGCGCCACGGCCGGTCTCGTCGTAGTAGGACAGGTCCTGCTGCAGCGGCAGCGCCACCAGGTAGTACATCATGTCGCCGCGTGCGAAGCGGCTGATGAAATCGTCTTCGGACGGATCGAAGTAGCCGAAGTTGTACGAGGTCGCTTCACCGCTGAGCGGATCGACCACGACGATGGCGTCATGGCCGAATCGCTCGAAGAACACCGTGCCCGGTTGCATGGTCACCACGCCGATGCGAGGCGCAGGGGACTCGGCGCTTGCGATGGACGCTGCAGGTGTGGCCGCCGCCGGCTGCGCGAACGCGGCCAGCGGCAGGGCCATGGCCAGCACCCACAGTGCCAGCCACAGCGTCAGGATCAGGCCGCGGCGCTTCAAGCGTCGTCCTGCGCGTCCGGCGGCAGCACGGTCACATGGAAGGCCTGCACCCGGCGCGCATCGGCGCGGGCCACGCGGAACATGAAGCGGTCCAGCGCCAGTTCGTCGCCGACTTCCGGCAGGTGGCCCACGGCCTCGGTGACTAGGCCACCGATGGTGTCGTAGTCCTCGTCGGAGAAGGTGGCACCGAAGCGTTCGTTGAAGTCGCCGATCGGGGTCAGTGCGTCGACCACGTACTGGCCGTCGGACTGGATCGCGATCTGCGCCGACGGATCCTCGGCCTCGTCATGCTCGTCGTCGATCTCGCCGACGATCTGTTCCAGCACGTCCTCGATGGTGACCAGGCCGGCGACACCGCCGTACTCGTCCACCACGATGGCCATGTGGTTGCGCGACAGGCGGAACTCCTTCAGCAGCACGTTGAGCTTCTTCGCCTCCGGGATCAGTACCGCCGGGCGCAGCAGCTCACGCACGTTGGCCGGGCCGTTGTCGGCAACCACGCCGCGCAGCAGGTCCTTGGCCAGCAGGATGCCGAGGATGTCGTCCTTGTTCTCGCCGTGCACCGGGAAGCGCGAATGGCCGGATTCGACCACCTGCTTCATCAGTTCCAGGAAGGGTGCTTCGACCGGCAGCGAGACCATCTGCGAGCGCGAGATCATCACGTCGCCCACGGTCAGCTCGGCCACCGAAATGGCGCCTTCCATCATCTTCAGGGTATCGGCGGCGATCAGACCCTCTTCCTGCGCGGTGTGCAGGACAGCGACCAGCTCGTCGCGGGTATGGGGTTCGCCGGAGAAGGCGGAGGTCAGGCGTTCAAGCCAGCCGCGCTTCTTTTCACTGTGCTCCGCAGGGGAGCTACTACTGTCGTCTTCTGACATCTCTGGAAAAAAGGCACCCGGCAGGCCGGGCGTTGACCCAAGTCTAGCAGGATGTGACGGCCTGTCAGTGACTGCCGGTGGCCGGGCCTGGGGCGGCCGTGGCCGGCTCCTCTTCGGGCAGGTCCAGGCTGTAGGTGCAGCCGGCCAGGGTCTTGCCCGGGTGGGAGGCCACGGTGGAGACACTGAGGATGATCGACTCGATCTGGGCCTCGCCGGTCCTCTGGTCGGTCACATCGCGGCTGACCACCTCTCGGCCGGCCATGAACTTGCCGTCCTGGTCGTAGCCCGTCTCAAGCTCCAGGCGCTTGGCCAGCGGTCGTGGGTCGGCCTGGTCGAGGACGGCCATGACGCTGGCGCCCGCCACCGCCACCCGCTCGGTGTTCACGCCGAATACGCTGATCGGCTGGGCCAACCGGTACTCGCTCATGAACTGGTTGCCCTGCGGCAGCGGCTGCAGGCCCTGGGCCACGGCCTTCAGCGGGTCGGACAGCAATGGGGCCAGCGCGGCCTGGTCGGCCACGCCCTGGCGGCATTCGATCAGGGCCGGGAGGTCCAGGCTGGAGGCGAAGGCGGAGGGAGCGGCGAGGGCACAGAGCAGGGGCAGGCAGCAGCGCAGTGACACGGTCGGTTTCCGCAGGCGAAGGGCCGCCATCATAGCCCCGGCGAGCGCCTGAACAGCCCGCTGAGAAGGCGCAGGAAACCGGTCATCGCCAGCCGCACGACCATCAGTGAGAGGGTCAGCACGACCGCAAGCATGGCGACCTGCATCGATTGCCCCGCGATGCGCGCCACCGCCGGCCACAGGCCCGGGCTGGTCAGCCAGGGCATCAGTTCCGCTGCGGCGGTCCTGCCCACTTTCATGTGGATCACGGCCAGCACGAACAGCACCAGCAGCGAGGTGCGGCTGGCATGGAAGAACGGGAGCGCGTTGACCGGCCTGCCAAGCCGCTGCTGCAGCAGCGTTCGCCACAGCACCGGCAGGGTCAAGGCACCGACCAGTACCAGTACCATCGACGTTTCCCACAGCCCGGGCAGGTGGGCGGGTTCCGCTCTATCTGTGAGGTGGGGGCCGATCATGCCGATCGCCAGCCCGGCCAGCAGGCACACGGGCGAGAGCAGGGCCAGGCTGCGCAGCAGCCAGTGCCTGCCGCTCGGGTCGCGGGCGCTGAGGCGGCGCACGGTGTAAGCGCCCAGCACCAGCAGGGTGGCGAACAGGCCGGCGCCCATCGCAAACGTCGTGAAGCTGTTCCCTGGGTTCATCCTTTTTCCTTCCGCGTCCTGGCCGGTGTTGAACAGTAGCTCATGGCACTCCAGCCGTGGCGCAGTCAGGGCGGATTCCAGCGCGTGGCCGCCGGGTACCAGCGCAGCCTGACCGGGTAGCCCAGTCGCGCCTGCAGGTGGTCACGCACGGCCGCCGCCGTCGCGCGGTTGGCTGGGGTATCCCGCAGCTCCACCTCCAGCTCCCCGGTCGTGACATCCAGGCCATAACCGAACAGGTCAGGCAGCTGGGCCCGCAACCAGTCCCGCTGTGCGCGCAGGCGGCGCGTCATCTCCGCTTCGGTCATCGCGGCGCCGGTGATGTAGCGCACACGTTGCGGGCCATCCGCCCCTGGATGTGTCTCATCGGCCTCGGGTGCGGCGCCTGCCAGTCGCACGACAACGTTCCAGCCCCTCGCATTGTCCACCCAGATGCCGGCCAGACGTGCCGCGTGCCGCGTGCCGCGCTTCCAAGCGCTCGATCAGTGCCCGTTGCTGGGCAGTGGCGACGATGTTGCGGGTGTCGCGCTCGCTGCTGCCGAAGAACGCCCGTAGTTCGGCGATCTTTGCGGCGATGTCGGCCTCGCTGTCGCTGGTGGGGAACGGTGAGGGACGGTCAGGATCGGGCATCAGGCCTGCCCCGGACTGCAGTAGCGCGGCAAGCACAAGTGCGGGCAGGGTCATGCTGCGCTCCTCTTCCGTGAGTGCGTGGGCTCGGAACAGGGCCCGGTGTCAGCGCTCGCCGGCGTAGGGGTCGGCGATGCCCAGCTCGGCCAGGATCTCCCGCTCCAGCTGCTCCATCGCCTCGGCTTCCTTGTCGTCCTCGTGGTCCCAGCCAAGCAGGTGCAGCACGCCGTGTACGGTCAGATGCGCGTAATGGGCATTGAGCGCCTTGCCCTGTTCGTCGGCCTCCCGTGCCACGACCGGAGCACAGATCACCAGGTCACCCAGCAGCGGGAACTTGACGCCCTTGGGCAGGCCTTCGGGCACTTCGGCCGGGAAGCTGAGCACGTTGGTGGCGTAGTCCTTGCCGCGGTAATGGCGGTTCAACGACTGTCCTTCCTTGGCATCGACCACGCGGATGGCCAGATCGGCCTCGCGGATGCGGCCCTTCAACGCGGCGGCCACCCACTTGCGGAAACTCACTGCCGCCGGCAGGCCGGCACGCGGCAGGGCATAACTGACGGTGACGTCCAGTCGCACGGGACCACGGGTCATGGAGTTGCTCCAGGTTGGATCTGATGCAGGTCGCGGCGGTCGTAGGCGCTGACGATGCGCGCGACCAGCGGGTGGCGGACCACGTCACGGGATTCGAAGAAGGTGAAGCTGACGCCCTCGACCTCGCGCAGCACGTCGATGGCGTCGCGCAGGCCGGACTTCACGTGCTTGGGCAGATCGGTCTGGGTCAGGTCGCCGGTGACCACCGCGGTGGAGCCGTAGCCCAGGCGGGTCAGGAACATCTTCATCTGCTCGATGGTGGTGTTCTGTGCTTCGTCCAGGATCACGAACGCATCGTTGAGCGTGCGGCCGCGCATGTAGGCCAGCGGCGCGATCTCGATGACGTTCTTCTCCAGCAGCTTGACCACCTTCTCCACGCCCATCATCTCGTACAGGGCGTCGTACAGCGGTCGCAGGTAGGGATCGACCTTCTGGCTCAGGTCGCCGGGCAGGAAGCCCAGCTTCTCGCCGGCTTCCACTGCGGGGCGGACCAGGATCAGGCGCTGCACCCGCGATTCGTTCAGTGCTTCGACCGCGCTGGCCACGGCCAGGAAGGTCTTGCCGGTGCCGGCCGGGCCGATGCCGAAGTTGATGTCGTGGGTAGCGATCTGGTGCAGGTAGCGGGCCTGGTTGGCACCGCGCCCACGTACCGTGCCGCGCTTGACCTTGATCGCCACCTCCTGCGCTTCGTAGGAGCGCTCGGCGATCTGCTCGACATTGGCCTGCGCCAGGCGCAGGTGGATGGCGTGGTTGTCGAAGGTGGTCTCGGTGGTCTCGGCGTAAAGTGCCTCGACCAGCTTCTGCGCCTCGACGATGGCCTCGTTCGGCCCGCTGATGCGGAACACGAAGCCACGGTTGGCGATTTCCACGCCGAGTTTCAGTTCGATCTGCCGCAGATGACCGTCGAACGGGCCACACAGGTTGGCCAGCCGTTCGTTGTCTTCCGGCGACAGGGTGAAGTCTCGATGCTCGATGCTTTTCATTGCTTCGGGTGGGGCGGACGCCTTCCACCGCAGTGTATTCAGGGGAGACAAGGGTAGCGCGCACACGGGGCGCGCGGCCAGCAGCGGGCCGATACGCGGTTTTCCACACCCGGTGTGGACGGGGTGCGCGAAAACCTGTGGATAGGCCCTCGCAGTGCTTGTGCCACAAGGACCATGAGGTGGTGGTGAAAAAACCGTCACGGTCGGTCGGCCCGTGTGACGGCAGCGCATGTTCCGCTGCCAGGCACCCAACACGGACACCGCCTGCCGGTTTTCCACACCGGCTGTGGAATGATGCTGAACCAAGCTGTGGATAGGTGGCGCAGAGCCTTGCGGTAAAAGGCCGGGCAGCCGGCGGTGAAAAAAACACCATGGCTGATTGCAATCATTGTGGGTGCACGGGGCGCATGGCACCGTGGCGCCGTCGCAGGAGGGGATGGCATGGACACCGGTAGCTGGACACGTGGGATCGGACTGGCAGGCCTTGCCCTGCTGGCAGGCTGTGGCAAGACGCCTCCGGTTGCACTGGGGACACTGGAGTGGGACCGGATCACGGTGCCGGCACCGGCGGCCGAGGTGATCGCTACGGTGGATGTGCGCGAGGGCCAGCAGGTCACGGCCGGTGCCGTGCTGATGCAGCTCGACCCGGCGCGCGGCGATGCGCAGTTTGTCGCCGCCCAGGCCGACACGGTGCGCGCGCAGGCGCAGCTGGAGGAATTGAAGATCGGGCCGCGCCCGGAACAGATCGCACAGGCCCAGGCACAGCTGGCCGCGTTACGGGCGCAGTCTGCCGAAGCCAGTGCCTACTACCGCCGCGTGCAACCGCTGGCACGCCAGCGTCTGGTCGCCGCCGCCGAGCTGGACCGCGCACGGGCTGCGGCCGGCAATGCCGAAGCCAGTGCGCGTGCCGCCGAGCAGGCCTGGCTGGAGCTGGTGCATGGCAGCCGGGCGCAGGACATCGCCCAGGGCAAGGCTGCGGCTGACGCTGCGCAGGCGCAGCAGGTGGTGCAGGGCGTCAACCTGCAGAAGCTGCAGCTGCGCGCGCCCCGCGATGGCGTCGTCGATGCCTTGCCCTACCGGCAGGGCGACCAGGCGCCGATCGGCGCACCGCTGGCGGTGATGCTGGTCGGCGAGCGCCCCTATGCGCGCGTCTACCTGCCGCAGCCATTGCGGTTGCAGGTCAAGGTCGGGCAGGCCGCGCAGGTGCATCTGGAAGGGCAAGGTGTTGCGTTGAAGGGGCATGTGCGCTCGATCCGCAGCGAGCCTTCGTTTACTCCGTACTACGCGCTGACCGGTGACGATGCCGCACGCCTTAGTTACCTCGCCGAGATCGAAGTGGACGACGCCGCCGACATGCAGAAGCTGCCGGCGGGAATGCCGGTACAGGTGAGCTTCTGAACACCGGTGACGACATTGCGGTGCATGCGCAGGGCCTGACCCGCCGCTTTGGCGACCTGCTGGCCGTGGACAACGTCGACCTGACCGTACCGCGCGGACAGGTGTATGGCTTCCTGGGTCCGAACGGGTCGGGCAAGTCGACCACCATCCGCATGCTGTGCGGCCTGCTGGAACCGAGTGCCGGCCAGATCGAGGTGCTGGGCCTGGCCGTGCCGGAGCAGGCCGAAGCGCTGCGCCGGCGCATCGGCTACATGACCCAGCGTTTCTCGTTGTATGAAGACCTGTCGGTGCGCGAGAACCTGGAGTTCCTCGCCGCCATCCAGGACATGCCGCGCACGCAGGCGCGGCAGCGCGTCGATGCACTGCTGCAACAGTACCGGCTGCAGGATCGGCAGCCGCAGCTGGCTGGCACGCTCAGTGGGGGGCAGAAGCAACGCCTGGCGTTGGCCGGTGCCGTCGTGCATGCGCCAGAGCTGCTGTTCCTGGACGAGCCGACCAGCGCGGTCGATCCGGAATCGCGCCGCGATTTCTGGGAGGCCCTGTTCGAACTGGCCGATGCGGGCACCACCGTGCTGGTCTCGACCCACTACATGGATGAGGCCGAGCGCTGCCACCGGCTGGCGATCCTTGATCGTGGCGCGCTGGTGGCCGATGGCACGCCGGCCGAACTGTGTGCCCGGCTGCAAGGGCGCACGTTGCAGGTGACATCTTCTCAGCCGCGCCAGGCCAGCCGCGCGCTGGCCGAACTGCCTGGCGTGCTGAGCGTGGCACAGATCGGCACGCAGCTGCGCGTACTGTGCAGTGAAGGCGCTGCCGACATGCCCACGTTGCAGCACGCATTGGCTGGTGCCGATCCGCGGGCCCGCATCGATGCGGTGGCCCCGAACCTGGAAGACGTGTTCGTCGCTGCCACCCGCGGCCGTGGCAGGGAGCCAGCAGCATGAACCTGCGCCGGCTGTGGGCGATCATGCTCAAGGAGCTGCGCCAGCTGCGCCGCGACCGCATCACGCTGGCGATGATCGTCGGCATTCCGGTGATGCAGTTGCTGTTGTTCGGCTATGCGATCAACCTCAACCTGCGCCACCTCGATGCCGGTGTCGCCGACCAGGCCAACAGTGCGGCCTCGCGCGCGCTGGTGCAGGACATGGTCGCCACCGGCGTGGTCACGCCGCGCAGCGAAGCCTATACGCCTGACCAGCTGATGCAGGCGCTGCGCCGGGGCGAGATCAGCGTTGGCATCGTGGTGCCGGCCGATTTCGAGCGTCGCCGTTTCGATGGGCGCGAAGCGGTACAGGTGCTGGTCGATGGCAGCGACACCGTGGTGCAGAGCGCGGCGATCCAGCTGGCCCAGGTGCCGCTGGATACGCGCCCGACCAGCAATGCCCGGCCGCTGCGCGAAGGCAGCATCGCCAGTGGGCAGGTCAGCGTGACCAGCTTCTACAACCCGCAGCGGCGCTCGGCGGTGAACATCGTGCCGGGCCTGATCGGGGTGATCCTGACCATGACCCTGGTGATGTTCACGGCGGTGGCGGTGGTGCGCGAACGCGAGCGCGGCAACATGGAGCTGCTGATCGCCACGCCGGTATCGCGCAGCGAACTGATGGTGGGCAAGGTGCTCCCTTACGCAGCGATTGGCCTGCTGCAGACCACGCTGGTGCTGGTGCTGGGCACCTGGCTGTTCCAGGTGCCGATCCGCGGCAGCCTGCTGGACATCTACCTGGCCGCGGTGCTGCTGGTGCTGGCCAACCTCGCGCTGGGCCTGCTGATCTCCACGCGCGCGCGCTCGCAGTTCCAGGCGATGCAGATGACGTTGTTCCTGTTCCTGCCGTCGATCCTGCTGTCGGGTTTCATGTTCCCGTTCGCCGGCATGCCGCGGCCGGTGCAGTGGCTGGCCGAAGTGCTGCCGCTGACCCATTTCCTGCGGCTGGTACGCGGCATCATGCTGCGCGGCGCCTCGTTGTGGGAGCTATGGCACGACGCCCTGGCACTGCTGGCCTTCATCGTGGTGATGATGACGCTGGCGATCCTGCGTTTCCGCAAGCGGCTGGATTGAGGCATGCCGACCAATGGTCGGCACACCCAGACCTTACTCCGCCACCACCCGCGCGCGCAGCGAATTGGTCAGCGCTTCGGTGATCACCACATCCACGAACTGGCCGATCAGCCGCGCCGGCGCCGGGAAGTTCACCGAACGCATGTTCTCGGTCTTGCCGGTCAGCTCGTTCGGGTTCTTGCGCGAGGGCCCTTCCACCAGCACGGTCTGCACGGTGCCGACCATCTTCTCGGAGATGCCGGCGGCGTGTGCATTGATGCGCTCCTGCAGGCGCGAAAGGCGCGCATGCTTTTCGGCATCGCTGATGGTGTCCTCCAGATCCGCAGCCGGGGTGCCCGGACGACGCGAATAGATGAAGGAGAAGCTGTGGTCGAAGCCGATGTCTTCGATCAGTTTCATGGTCTTCTCGAAGTCCGCATCGGTCTCGCTGGGGAAGCCGACGATGAAGTCCGAGCTGATCGAGATGTCCGGGCGCACTGCGCGCAGCTTGCGGATCTTCGACTTGAATTCCAGCGCGGTGTAGCCGCGCTTCATCGCCGACAGTACGCGGTCGCTGCCGGCCTGCACCGGCAGGTGCAGGAAGTTGGCCAGCTGCGGTACGTCGCGGAACGCATCGATCAGCGAATCGCTGAACTCCAGCGGGTGCGAGGTGGTGAAGCGGATGCGGCCAACGCCATCAATCTCGGCGATGGTGCGGATCAGCAGGCCGAGGTCGGCGAATTCGCCATCCCCATAGGGCCCGCGATAGGCGTTGACGTTCTGGCCGAGCAGGTTGATCTCGCGCACGCCCTGCGCGGCCAGCTGGGCCACTTCCACCACCACGTCCTCGAACGGGCGGCTGACTTCGGTGCCGCGGGTGTAGGGCACCACGCAGAACGAGCAGTACTTCGAGCAGCCTTCCATGATCGACACGAACGCCGAGGCGCCATCGGCGCGCGGTTCCGGCAGGCGGTCGAACTTCTCGATCTCGGGGAAGCTGATGTCCACCTGCGGGCGCTTCTGCTCGCGACGGGCGCGGATCAGCTCCGGCAGGCGGTGCAGGGTCTGCGGGCCGAACACCAGGTCGACGAACGGCGCGCGCTTGATGATCGCTTCGCCTTCCTGCGAGGCGACGCAGCCGCCCACGCCGATGATGACCTCACGGCCCTTGTTCTTCAGGCCCTTCCACACGCCGAGCTGGCTGAACACCTTCTCCTGCGCCTTCTCGCGGATGGAGCAGGTGTTGACCAGGATGACGTCGGCGTCGTCCGGGGTATCGGTCAGTTCCAGGCCATCGCTGGCGGCGAGCACGTCGGCCATCTTGGCCGAGTCGTACTCGTTCATCTGGCATCCGTGGGTCTTGATGTACAGCTTGCCTTTCACCTGGTCGGGCTTGCGCGGACCAGCGGGCAGGGCAACGAGCGGGGTACCGCCCGGCGTGGCGGGCGGAAAGACGTCTGGCGTCCCGGTCATGGCGCTTAATCCATTCGGGTGGCGGGAAAGCCGGCAATTCTACCCGCATCCCGCGCCACCCGCCGCGCTGTGCGCTCGCGGGGCACGGCCCCGCGCTACCCGCATCCCGCCGGCCCCGGTAGCGCCGGGCGGTGCCCGGTGGGCGCCCTTACGCCGCCGCCAGCTCCGCATCGATCTGCCGGGAACGGTCGAAGGCGGTCATCGCGCTCATCCGTGCAATGTAATCAGCCGTGGCCGGCGCAGGCTGCACCAGGCCGAAGGCCGTGGTCCAGGCCAGCGCATTGCCCCACAGCACATCGGCGGCGCTCATCGTCTCGCCGAGCAGGTAGGGGCCCTGCGCCAGCTGGGCCTCGACCACCTGCAGCACGGTTTCGGCGTCGTTGTACGGCGACATCAGGCGCGGCGGCGGCTCGCGGTGCATCGCCTTGTCGATCATTGCCGGCTCGAAACAAGCACCATAGAAGGCCATCCAGCGCAGGTAGGGCCCGCGCAGGGCGTCGCCGATCGGCGGGGCCAGTCCGGCTTCCGGGTACAGGTCGGCCAGGTACAGATAAATGGCCACCTGTTCGGTCACCAGCGCGCCGTTGTGGACGATGGCCGGCACCTTGCCCATCGGGTTGATGGCCAGATAGGCCGGGGCCAGGTTGGCGCCGGCCTTCAGGTCCAGCACCTGCATGCGGTAGTCGGCACCCAGCGCTTCGAGCAGGGCCACGGCGCCGCTCGAGCGGGAACGGGCGGCGTGGTACAGCGTGATCTGACGGGAATTCATGGCATTGCTCCTTGCGGTGGGTGGTGAACTGGAGGCCATCCTGAGGCACTATTGCGGACGACTTCTGTCCTCGATCCTTCATGCGCCATACCGCCCATCGACTGCTGCGCCTGATCGCCCTGCTGCAGGCCCGCCGCCAGTGGTCCGGGGCCGAGCTGGCCGAGCGCATGGGTGTGGACCGGCGCAGCATCCGTCGCGATATCGAGCGACTGCGCGAACTGGGCTATCCGGTGCAGGCCTCGGCCGGGGTAGGGGGCGGCTACCAGCTGGGGGCCGGGGCACCGGTACTGCCGATGCTGCTGGACGAGGAGGAGGCGACCACCCTGGCGATCGCGCTGCGTGCCGCGTCCGCGACCGTTGCCGGCATCGACGACACCGCCCGTGGCCTGTTGTCCAAGCTCGACCCGCTGGTGCCGACCCGTCGCCGCCAGCAGGCCGGCGAGGTGCATGCGGCGACGGCCACCCTGTCCGATCTTCCGTCCACCGACGCACGCCTGCTCGGGCGGCTGGCCCAGCACTGCCGGCAGGCGTCGCGGCTGGCCTTCGAGTACCGCAGTGCGCAGGACGCGGTCACCCAGCGCGAGGTCGAGGCCCAGCACCTGGTCAACTATGGCCGGCGCTGGTACCTGCTGGCCTGGGACCTGGGACGGCAGGACTGGCGCACCCTGCGCGTGGACCGGATGGGCGCGGTGCGCGAATGCACCGGGCCGGGCCTGCATCGGCGCACGCCAGCGCCCCCGGACGTGATGGTGCGGCAGGCAGTCAGCCAGGCGCCGTTCGCGTTGCAGGCCATCCTCCGCCTGGCCGGCAGCCACGCCGAGCTGGAAGGCCGCATCCCGCCGTGGTGTGGAGTACTGGAAGCGGACGGCCCCGACCACTCCCTGCTGCGCATGGGCGCCGAGAGCCGCGGCATGATGCTGGCACAGATTCTCAGCCTGGACCGCATACCTGTGGCGCTTTGGACCACCCCGCCGGGGCTGCGCGACGAACTGGCACAGCGCCTGGCAGGCCTCGGCCAGCTGCTGGCTGTGCCGCCGGTCACAGGCTGAGCCACATCGCTTGGCAAGCCCCGGCGAAGCTGGGACACTCGCCGCCATGAAGGGGATACTGGGGACAACGGCGATCATCATCGCTGCGCTGACCGCTGCGCCGGCCAGCGCTGGAACCCTGTACAAGTGCCAGGGGGCGGACGGCGTCACCAGTTATGTGAGCAAGCGGGTGGTCGGCGCGCGCTGCATCACCATCAGCTACAGCCGTGACACCCGCCCGGCGCCGCGCCCGGTTGTGGCTGCACCGAAGCCTGCGCCGACCACTGTCGCCAGCATCGAACGCAATCCGGTCGCCGTGGCGGCCAGCGCCGCTGCGCCGCCCCCGGTCGCACCGACGCCGGCTGCGCCAGCCCCGGTCGCGGCACCGGCGGCCTCGCGGGCCGGTCGCATGGTCAGCGGCCAGGTCTATTCCTTCATGAAGGATGGCGTGCGCCACTACACCAGTGCGCGGCCGACCCAGGTGGCCAACCTCGGCCCGGTGCGCACCATCCGTTACAGTTTCATGGAGCGCTGCTACGCCTGCGGCGTCAACCCGCGTGTGGACTTCGGTTCGGTGCGCTTGAACACCACCGCGTTCCAGACCGAGATCACCTCGGCCGCACGCGAGTTCGGCGTCGACGAAGCCGTGGTACGCGCCATCATCCATGCCGAGTCGGCCTACAACCCGACCGCGCTCAGCCGTGCTGGTGCGCAGGGCCTGATGCAGCTGATGCCGCCAACCGCCGCGCGCTTCGGGGTCAGTGACTCCTACGATGCCGGGCAGAACATCCGTGGTGGCGTGCAGTATCTTGCGTGGTTGCTGAAACGCTTCAATGGTGACCTGACCCTGGCCGCGGCCGGCTACAACGCCGGCGAAGGCGCGGTCGACCGCCACGGTGGCGTGCCGCCCTACAGCGAGACCCAGTACTACGTACGCCGGGTCGGGCAGCTGGCCGAACGTTACCGCACCGCATTGACGCACCAGTAGTGTTGGCCGCTGGCCGGCAATCCCAGGGCAATGGCCGGTACTGACCGGCCGCTGGCCGGCAACCCCGCAATCAATGTTGTTGCAATGCGTTGTGTGGCGCGCGACGGTTCCGCTACACTCGCCCATGATTCAATGCGGCTCTGGCCCCCACCGGATCCGCTGGCAGCCTTAAAGCTACCTAATCAATATCGGAGTGCCGGATGGCCAACGATGGGGTACACGATCCAGTCAACACCGGACGTCGGCGTTTTCTTTCTGCCACCACAGCCGTGGTGGGTGCCGTCGGCGTCGGATTCACCGCAGTTCCTTTCATCAAATCCTGGAACCCCAGTGCCCGCGCCAAGCTTGCCGGCGCACCGGTGGTGGCCGACATCAGCGCCCTGCAGGAAGGCCAACGCCTGATCGTGGAATGGCGTGGCCAGCCGATCTGGATCGTCAAGCGGTCCAAGGCCATCCTCGATGCGTTGCATGGGCTGGATGGCCGTCTCAAGGACCCCGAGTCCGGCGAGAAGGACCAGCAGCCGGACTACGTGCTGAAGCAGAACCCCGAGCTGCGCTCGATCAAGCCGGACATCTCCGTACTGGTCGGCCTGTGCACGCACCTGGGCTGCTCGCCGGAAATGGTCGCCGAGATCCGGCCTGAACCCTACGACCCGCAGTGGAAGGGCGGCTACTTCTGCCCCTGCCACAAGTCGCGCTTCGATATGTCCGGCCGCGTCTTCAAGGACGTGCCGGCGCCGATCAACCTGAAGGTGCCCGCGCACCATTACCAGGACGACAACACCATCATCATCGGTGTCGATCCGCAGGGGGCTGCCTGATGGCCAATATCCTCAGCCGTACCGCCAGCGGCGTGGCCGACTGGGTCAACGCCCGCGCGCCCGGCCTGATGCCGGTCTACCGCAAGCACGTCAGCGAGTACTACGCGCCGAAGAACTTCAACATCTGGTACTACTTCGG
Organism: Stenotrophomonas maltophilia; assembly: GCF_006974125.1. Lineage (NCBI taxonomy): Bacteria > Pseudomonadati > Pseudomonadota > Gammaproteobacteria > Lysobacterales > Lysobacteraceae > Stenotrophomonas > Stenotrophomonas maltophilia. The sequence goes on from NZ_CP037858.1 coordinate 3,634,684, forward strand.
TTCGCTGGCGCTGCTGGTGCTGGTCAACCAGATCGTCACCGGCATCTTCCTGACGATGCACTACAAGACCAACGCCGCCGAAGCGTTCGGTTCCATCGAGTACATCATGCGGGACGTGGAGTGGGGCTGGCTGATCCGCTACATGCACTCCACCGGGGCCTCGCTGTTCTTCATCGTGGTCTACCTGCACATGTTCCGCGGCCTGCTGTACGGCAGTTACCAGAAGCCACGCGAGCTGGTGTGGATCCTCGGCATGCTGATCTACCTGGTGCTGATGGCCGAAGCCTTCATGGGCTACGTGCTGCCGTGGGGCCAGATGTCGTTCTGGGGCGCCAAGGTGATCATCTCGCTGTTCGGCGCGATACCGGTGATCGGCAACGGCCTGACCGAATGGATCATGGGCGACTACCTGCCCAGTGACGCCACGCTCAACCGCTTCTTCGCGCTGCATGTCATCGCATTGCCGCTGGTGCTGTTGCTGCTGGTGGTACTGCACCTGGGTGCGCTGCACGAAGTGGGTTCGAACAACCCCGATGGCGTGGAGATCAAGAAGGGGCCGAAGGGCAACCGCTGGTCGCCGAACGCGCCGGCCGACGGCATTCCGTTCCACCCGTACTACACGCTCAAGGATGGCGTCGGTGCGGGCTTCCTGCTGATCATCGCCGCCTTCATCATCTTCTTCGCGCCCGGTTTCGGTGGCCTGTTCCTGGAGCATGACAACTTCACCGAGGCCAACCGCCTGGTGACCCCGGAACACATCAAGCCGGTCTGGTACTACACGCCGTACTACGCGATGTTGCGGGTGGTGCCGAACAAGCTGGGCGGCGTGCTGGTGATGTTCTCGGCCATCGCGATCCTGTTCCTGGTGCCGTGGCTGGACAAGGCGCGGGTGAAGTCGGTGCGCTACCGCGGCTGGATCTCGAAGGTGATGCTGGGCGTGCTGGCGGTGTGCTTCGTGTGGCTGGGCGTGATCGGCTCCGGTCCGGGCACCGACGTGCACGAAACCTACATCGGGCGGGTGCTGACCTTCCTGTACTTCGCGTTCTTCATCACCATGCCGCTATGGACACGGTTGGACAAGACCAAACCGGTACCGGAGAGGGTGACCACCCATGACTGATCGCTGGATGGTCCGGCTGGCCCTGACGGCCGCCCTGATGCTGGGCAGTTTCCTGGCCTCCGCCGCCGAAGGTGGCACCAAGCTTCTGCAGGCCGGCAACGACCTGGGTGACCGTGCCTCGCTGCAGCGCGGCGCGCAGCTGTACATGAACTACTGCTCCGGTTGCCACGCGCTGAAGTACCTGCGCTATTCGCGGATGGCGCAGGACCTGGGCCTGACCGAAGAGGAGGTGATGAACAACCTCAACTTCACCGGCTCGGCGATCGGCGACCCGATCCCGGTGGCGATGCCCAAGGAGAACGCGGAGAAGTGGTTCGGCAAGATGCCGCCGGACCTCAGCCTGATCGCGCGCGTGCGCGGCAGTGACTGGGTCTACACCTATCTCAAGTCGTTCTACCTGGACAGCAGCCGGCCGCTGGGCTGGAACAACGCGCTGTTCGCCAACGCTTCCATGCCCAACCCGCTGTGGGAGATGCAGGGCCTGCAGCATGCCGTGCATGGCAAGCCTGAAGCGCCGGGGATGGACCCGCCGGTGACCGGCCTGAGGATCGAAACGCCGGGTTCGGTCGATGCCGGGCAATACGACCAGGCCGTGCGGGACATCACCAACTTCCTCGAATATGCCGGTGAACCGGCCGCGCTCAAGCGCCAGCAGCTGGGCGTGTGGGTGATCCTGTTCCTGGCCCTGCTGACCTTCCTGCTGTACCTGTTGAAGAAGGAATACTGGAAGGACGTTCACTGATTCTGCTGCCGGCCATCGCATGGGCCTATTGGCTTTTGTGATGGTCGGTTGCACACTCGGGGAGGAGTCGATCGCCGGCACGGTGCCGGCGGCGCCGATGCGGCAGGCGGTCTCCTGTCGTGGGAGAGCCTTTGATGGCGGCGAGCGTACGCATGCGCAATACACTGACGCTGTTTTCCTCGAACGACGATGTACTGTGCCACCGTGTACGTCTGGTCCTGGCGGCCAAGGGGGTCACGTTCGACTTCGTTCCGGTCGATCCGCAGAACCCGCCTGAAGACCTGATCGACCTCAATCCGTACCATTCGGTGCCGACCCTGGTCGAACGCGAGCTGGTGCTGTACGCCGCATCGGTGGTCAGCGAGTACCTGGACGAACGTTATCCGCATCCGCCGCTGATGCCGGTCGATCCGCTCTCGCGTGCACGCATCCGCCTGGCGATGCTGCGCATCGAGCACGACTGGGTGCCGCAGGTGCAGGCCATCCAGCTGGGCAACAAGACCCAGGCCGAGGCCGGTCGCAAGCGCCTGAAGGAGCTGCTGACCGCCTCGCTGCCGCTGTTCAAGGCCAGCAAGTTCTTCCTCAATCCGGAAATGAGCCTGGCCGACTGCGCGATGGCGCCGATCATCTGGCGCCTGCAGTCGCTGGATGTACCGCTGCCGAAGGACGGCAAGGCGATCGAGGATTATGGCAACCGCATCTTCCGCCACCCCGGCTTCGTCCGCAGCCTGACCGATCAGGAAAAGAAACTACGCGATCTGCCGGTCTGATCCAGCCACGGGTTACCCGTCTGCACGCCGACCGGCGTGCAGGCGATCCGCCCCGGCGGGCCGCCGGGCGCGTACACTTCACGCATGACCGAAGGCTTCTTCCACATGACCAGCCACCGCCCGTACCTGCTGCGGGCGCTGGTGGAATGGATCAACGACAACCAGCTGACCCCGCACATCCTGGTCGACGCCGGCGTTCCCGGCGTGCAGGTCCCGCCTTCGGCGGTCAAGGATGGCCGGGTCGTGCTCAACATCGCCGAACGTGCTGTCGTACGGCTGATGATCGACAACGAGATGGTGAGCTTCTCGGCGCGCTTCTCCGGCACCAGCTATCCGGTACAGGTACCGATCAGCGCCGTGCTGGCCGTCTACGCCCGCGAGACCGGGCAGGGCATGGCGCTGCCGGACGATATTCCAGGCAACGACACCGCGCCGACCAGCGACGAGCTGCTGCACGATGAAGGTACGCCGCCGGACGATACGCCGCCGGCCAATCCGCCGCCCAAGGGCCGTCCGAACCTGCGCGTGGTCAAGTAATGTTTCCGACGCCGCCCCGATGGGCGGCGTTTTCCTTTGCAGGATTTACCGGTGGGTGCCGACCGTTGGTCGGCACTCAAAGCCCTTACACATCCTCGGCATCATCCACATCCGGCCGGATCTGGCTGATCCGCGCCGCCCCCGGGCCGGTGAACGAGATCAGCTGGTCGCCGCGCAGCACCATGCGGCCTACATGGCGATCGATGCCATCGTAGGAGTACTCGAACTTGAAGGTGCGCTCGAATCCGAGCCGTCCATCCTCGCCACGCGACAGTCGCAGGCCGGTGGCATGTACCGCCTGATCCAGCCATTGCACGTCGGCTGCGCGGCAGGCATTGCGCCCCAGCTCGACCGCGCGCTCGGCGGCCGAACGCGCCGCGTTCCAGAAGAAATAGATGATTCCGCCGGCAATCAGCAACAGCAGCAGGGTGGGCATGGCGTCAGCCGTCAGAGGTCGATCCCGCAAAGATGGCGGCGAACGCGCGCTGGATCAAGCGCCGGCATCAGTGTGTCGGTCGAGGTTCGTCCGTCACCGGCTGCGCGGGCGCACTGGTCGGTTGCGGCACCGGCGTGGGTTGCAACGGCGTGGCAGTGGGCGAGGGCATTACCAGCGGTGAGGTTGCAGTCAGCTGCAGCAGGGCGGCCCAGTCCTGGCGGTTGAAACTGCATTCTTCCTCACGCCCCGGGGTGCAGCTGGGGTCGATGCCGGTGCTGTTGCGTTCGCGCGCCGGTGGCAGTTTGATCAGCCCGGTACGATCAAGCTGCAGCAACCGCATCGCCACCGTGTTCATCACGTTGCCGCCAACCAGATACAGCGTCTGGTCGCCACCGAGGTTGGCGGCCACCACCACTTCGCAATGCGATTTCCAATGGCCCACCGAGCCATTGCCCAGTGCCTGCACCAGCCCGCTGTAGCTGAGCGTGGTGCTGCGGTCGCGCAGGAAGCACAGCAGGTCGCCGGGCGCGGGTTTGGCGGTGGCCGGGTCGACCAGCCGGTAAGGTACGCCCGAGGGGCCGCCCTGGTACGCGGCACGGATGTAGTCGATATGGCGTGGCGAGGTGTTGAAGCCCGGAACACCGGCACGCACCATCACCCAGGAAATGAAGGCGGCCGACCACGGGTTGTCAATCAGGAACGCCCGGCAGTCGCTGTCGGTGTAGCGCGTGCCCAAGGGGGCCAGGCAGCTGCTGGCACCGGCGATGCTGCCCATCGCATTGAGCGTGCCGCTGTCGCGCCAGTAGCCGGCCACTCGTCGCCAGGCGATCAGGCCGTTGTCGGCCAGATGATCGCTTTCGGCTTCGGTGACGCTGAGGCTGGCCGCACGGCCATCACGATCGATGAAGGGGCGGAACCACAACCGGTGCTCGTTGCAGGCGGTGTTGCGGATGGCCACCGCCAATGGGCTCAGGCCGAAGCGCGGTGGCACATCGCAGGCTTCGGCGGCAGCCGCAGACAGCGGGGTCGCGGCCAGCAGCAGGCAGGCAGGCAAGAGCATCCGGCGCATGCGCGGCTCCTGTGGGGGATGACCGCAGCGTCGCAGCGCCGTCGTGAACGCCGGGTGTGAGAACGGGGTCAGATCCCTTTTCCACGGGAAAAGGGATCTGACCCCGGCCAGGCCTCAACCCGGCGGCGGGCCCAGCTTCAGGGAAAGATCGATGGCCTGCACGTGCTTGGTCAGTCCACCGATGGAGATGCAGTCCACGCCGTCTTCGGCGATCGAACGCAGGCCACCCAGTCCCACGCTGCCGGAGACTTCCAGCGGAATGCGGCCCGCCGTGATGCGCACCGCCTCGCGGCGCAGGTCGGGGCTGAAGTCATCCAGCAGGATGCGCTCGCAACCGGCTTCCAGTGCCTGGCGCAGCTGCGCCAGATCCTCGACCTCGACCACCAGCGGCAGCCCAGGCCATTGCCGGCGTGCGGCGGCCACGGCCGCGGCCAGCGAACCGGCGGCACGGATATGGTTTTCCTTCAGCATTACCGTGTCGTAGAGGCCGAAGCGGTGGTTCTCGCCGCCGCCACAGCGCACTGCGTACTTCTGCGCCAGGCGCAGGCCGGGCAGGGTCTTGCGGGTGTCGAGGATGCGCGTGCCGGTACCGGCCACGGCGGCCACGTAGCGGGCCGTAGTGGTGGCGGTGCCGGACAGCGTCTGCAGGAAATTCAGCGAGGTGCGCTCGGCACTGACCAGGCTGCGGCTGCGGCCGTGCAGCAGGGCCAGCACGGTGCCGGCAGTGACCGCGTCACCTTCGGAGACACGCCATTCGATGCGCACGTCCGGGTCGAGCGCGCGGTGGGTGGCGTCGAACCATGGGCGGCCGGCGATCACTCCGTCCTGCTTGCACAGCAGGTAAGCGCTGTCGGCCTGGTCGGGCAGCAGGGCGGCGGTGACGTCACCGCTGCCCAGGTCCTCGGCCAGCGCACGCGCGACATCGGCGGCGACAACGGCCGCATCCGGCGTCGGCAGCGCGCTCATGCGGCCGGGAAGTCGGTGATCTGGGCAGTGGGAATGGCTTCCTCGGCCAGCAGCACCGGGATGCCGTCGTCAACGCGGAACACCTGCTTGCGGTCGCGGGTGACCAGCGCTTCGCGCAGCGGCTGCGCCAGCGGGTTGCCATCGGCCTTGTTCACCGCGCCGGCGGAAATGGCCTTGTTGAGGGCTTCCAGGCCCTTGCCATCCAGCAGGGACAGGGGCTGGCGGGTGTCCGGCGACACCAGCAGGTCGAGCAGCTTGCGATCCATGGTTCTTCGTCTTGCGTGGAAGATGGCTAGAATACGTCTTTAAGGCAGGTGACGGCCAATGACCCCCAACCCGATCGCGCCGCTTGTCGGCATCGTCATGGGTTCCCGTTCCGACTGGGAAACCATGCAGCACGCCGCCCAGAAGCTTGAAGCCCTGGGTGTTCCGTTCGAAGTGAAGGTGGTGTCCGCGCATCGGACGCCGGATGTGTTGTTCAGTTACGCCGAGCAGGCGGGCCCGCGTGGCCTGCGCGCCATCATCGCCGGTGCCGGCGGGGCCGCGCACCTTCCGGGCATGATCGCCGCCAAGACCGCCGTGCCGGTGCTGGGCGTGCCGGTGCAGTCCAAGGCCCTCAACGGCATGGATTCGCTGCTGTCGATCGTGCAGATGCCGGCCGGCATCCCGGTCGCCACCTTCGCCATCGGTAATGCCGGCGCGTCCAACGCCGCGCTGTTCGCCGCTGCGATGCTGGCCAGCGACCAGCCGGCGATCGGCCAGGCGCTCGACGCGTTCCGTGCGCGCCAGACCGAAGACGTGATGGCCCACGACGATCCGCGCCAATGAGCCTGACCGTCGGCATCCTGGGCGGCGGCCAGCTCGCCCGCATGATGGTCCTGGCCGGTGCGCCGCTGGGATTGCGCTTCGAACTGTACGACCCGGCAGCCGACGCCTGCAGCGGCCCGCTGGCGCCGCTTACCGTCGGTGCCTTCGATGACCGCCAGGCGCTGGCGGAGTTCGCTGCCAAGGTCGATGTGGTCACCTTCGATTTCGAGAACGTCCCCGCTGACAGCGCGCAGTTCCTGGCCGACCGCGTACCGGTGTATCCGCCGCCGGCCGCACTGGCGGTGGCCCAGGACCGGTTGAGCGAGAAGACCCTGCTCCAGCAGCTGGGCATCCCGCTGCCGGCCTTTGCCGATATCCGCAGCCGTGACGAGCTGGCTGCGAAGGCGGCTGAGTTCGGCCTGCCGTGCATCCTCAAGACCCGCCGCCTTGGTTACGACGGCAAGGGCCAGTTCCGCCTGCGCAGCGAGGCCGACATCGACGCCGCGTGGGATGCACTGGGTGCGCAGGTCGAGCGTACCGGCCTGATCCTGGAAGGCTTCGTGGCGTTCCAGCGCGAGGTCAGTGTGGTCGCTGTGCGTGGCCGCGATGGCAGCTTCGAGGCCTGGCCGGTCACTGGCAACTGGCATGTCGACGGCGTGCTGTCGGCCAGCGTGGCCCCGGCCGTGCTGGCCGATGCCGAGCAGCAGGCCGCGATCGGCTATGCCCGCCGTGTCGCCGAACACCTGCAGTACGTCGGCGTGTTCGCGCTGGAGCTGTTCTGCCGCGATGGCGAGCTGCTGGCCAACGAGATGGCGCCGCGGGTGCACAACTCCGGCCACTGGACCATCGAAGGCAGCGAGACCTCGCAGTTCGAAAACCACCTGCGCGCCGTGCTGGGCCTGCCGCTGGGCAGCACCCGCATGCTCGGTCATGCCTGCATGCTGAACTGGCTGGGTGAGATGCCCGACCCGTTGCCGGTGCTGGCCCAGGCCAGCGGTCACTGGCACGACTACGGCAAGGAAGCGCGCGAAGGCCGCAAGGTCGGCCACGCCACCCTGCGCAACGATGATGCCGCTGCACTGGCCGATGCGCTGGACCAGGTTGGCCTGGAGCTGGACCGCCAGGCCCAGGTGGCGCCGGCGGTACACGCGCTGCGCAACCGCTGAGCCCGGTAGTGCTGGCCGCTGGCCGGCAGTGCAACGCTGTGACGCGCCGGTGCAGGCATCGGCGCAACATTCCCGGTGGTAGCGTGGAGCTCCTTTCTCAGGAGTCACCCCCATGCTCGACTGGAATGCCTACCGCAAGGAACTGAAGGGCCGCATCGGTGAGATCGGCAAGCTCTCGCCGGACACGGTCAAGGGCTACGCCACCCTGGCCAACGCTGGCGCCCAGACCAACCACCTCGATGCGAAGACCCGGGAGCTGATCGCGCTGGCGGTGGCGGTGACCACCCGCTGCGACGGCTGCATCACCGTGCACGTGGATGCAGCGCTCAAGCATGGTGCCAGCCGCGAGGAAATCGCCGAGGCGCTGGGCGTGGCGGTGTCGCTCAACGCCGGCGCCGCGCTGGTGTACTCGGCACGGGTGATGGACGCAGTGGCCGCACACGAGAACGCGTGAAGCCACGCTCTGCTTTCCGGTAGTGCCGGCCGCTGGCCGGCAACCCTCTGGGCGTACCAACGATGCCGGGGTTGCCGGCCAGCGGCCGGCACTACCCGCGGTCGGGTTCCTGCCTCAGCGCAGCTGGCTTTCGGCAAATTCCCAGTTGACCAGCTGCCAGAACGCGTCCAGGTAACGCGCGCGGTCATTCTGGTAGTCGGTGTAGTAGGCGTGCTCCCAGACATCGCAGCACAGCAGCGGCGTGCTTTCACCCGTCAGCGGCGTGCCGGCATTGCGGGTGGCCTGGATGCCCAGCTGCCCGCCAGGATGCTGCACCAGCCACACCCAGCCCGAGCCGAACAGGCCCAGCGCGGTGCGGTTGAATTCCTCGCGCAGGCGCTGCACGTCGCCGAACTGGCGCTTCACCAGCTCGCCCAGGCGACCCTGCGGTTCGCCACCGCCACGCGGCCGCAGGCACTGCCAGTAGAAACCGTGGTTCCACGCCTGGGCGGCCGCATCGAACAGCTTTCCCTGGGCCTGGCGGACGATCTCCTCCAGTGACGCTTCTTCCCACTCGGTGCCGAGGATGCCGGCATTGACTGCATCCACATAGGCGCGATGGTGGCGGCCGTGGTGCAGTTCCAGGGTCTGTGCGGACAGGTGCGGCTGCAGGGAGCCGGAAAGGTAGGGCAGGGCAGGCAATTCGACAGGCATGGACAGGTTCGTGGCCAGAGGGGCGGCGGCAGCCGGTTCCATCCGCTTACAATGGCGGCTACCGTGGGCAGTCTAGCCGACCACCGCGGTCGGTTTGTCCGGCGAAGCAAGGAGTGAGGTTGTGGCGGTAATGCAGCAAATCCAGGCCGAGGTCGATCGTTACCCGCTCGTGCTGTTCATGAAGGGCACCCCGCAATACCCGATGTGCGGCTTCTCCAGCCGCGCCGTACAGGCGTTGATGGCAGCCGGCGCGGTCACCCTGCGCACCGTCAACGTGCTGGAAGAACCCGAGATCCGCGCCAACCTGCCGCGGTTCTCCAACCTGCCGACCTTCCCGCAGCTGTTCATCAACGGCGAGCTGATCGGCGGCTGCGACATCGTCCTGGAACTGTTTGAAGCCGGCGAACTCAAGCGCATCGTCGAAGAGGCGACCCAGGGATGAGTGCCTGGCCATCGACGTCACCGACCAACGGGGCGCTCGATGGCCGCCCGTTGCAGGATCGCGTGGTGCTGGTTGCCGGCGCCGGCGGTGGGCTGGGCAGTGCGGCGGCCGTTGCCGCCGCCGCCGCCGGGGCCACCGTGGTCCTGCTGGGCCGCAAGCCGCGCCGCCTGGACCGTGTCTACGCCCAGGTCCAGGCCGTCGGCCCGGAACCGCTGCTGTATCCGCTGGATCTGGAGGGTGCGGGCCCCGACGACTATGCCGAACTGGCCCAGGCCCTGCAGCGCGAGCTGGGGCGCCTGGATGGAGTGCTGGTCTGTGCCGCCCATTTCCCCGGATTGACTCCGTTCGAACTGGCCGACCCGGCCAGTTTCGCCCGTGCGGTGCATGTCACCCTCACTGCCCCGGCGTGGCTGGCCCAGGCCTGCCTGCCGCTGCTGCGGCAGCGCGAGGACGCGGCCCTGGTGTTTGCGGTCGATGCCTCCGAACGGGTGGGGCAGGCCTATTGGGGGGGATACGGTGTGGCCCAGCATGGCCTGCGCGGGCTGATCACCAGCCTGCATGACGAACTCGGCCGCAGCCCGGTGCGGGTCAGCGGCCTGTACCCTGGCCCCCTGCGCACGGCGCTGCGCGCCCGCGCCTATTCCGTCGACCAGGACCCGGCCGCGCAGGGCCCGGAGGTGGCCGCCGCTGCGGCCGTGGCGCTGCTGTCCAGTGCTGGCAGCGCCTGGCGGGGCCAGATTCTCGATGCCAGCGGGGCAATTCCCGGCGAGTGAGCCCCGGGGAAAGATGGAGTGAAGAACCCGTCACGATTGCGTTGCGATCCGGTGCCGTTTGTCGCACAACCGTCACATTGATGGCGTAGCGTGTTAATCTAGTGTTAACCGTTATGGCTGCCTTCAGCCAAGCGGTAGGGAACCCCAGATAAATCTCCGACCAGCCACCCGCAGGGCTGTTTGGATGCGCTTTTTTTCCGCCATCGCCAACTCGCATCGAGGCTACCGAAAAATGACCCACCCACTCCGGATGTCCAAGCTTACCCTTGGTCTCGTGGCCGCACTTGCCGCCGCTCCCGCCTTCGCCCAGAGCACCTCTGCCGGTGTCGGCGGCCAGGTGATGTCCGCCGCAGGCCAGCCTGTCGCCGGCGCTGAAGTCACCATCACCCACACCGAGTCGGGCACCGTTTCGCGTGCCACCACCGATGCGTCGGGTCGATACAACGCGCGCGGTCTGCGCGTGGGTGGTCCGTACACCATCACCATCACCAAGTCCGGTGAAGGCACCAAGACCGAAGAAGGTGTCTTCCTGAACCTGAACCAGGTCAACACCGTCAACGCCAGCCTCGGCGGTGACCTGGCTGCGACCAACCTGGACGCGGTGAACGTTGTCGCCACCGCGGGCGGCCTGGACCTGTTCAGCGCCAACAAGATGGGCACCGGCAGCAACGTGACCCGCGAAACGATGGACGCGCTGCCGTCGGCCAACCGCAACATCCAGGACTACATCCGCCTGGACCCGCGCATCTCGCAGGTCAGCAAGGCTGACGGCGCGATCTCGGCCGGTGGCCAGAACACCCGCTACAACGCCATCCGCATCGACGGTATCAGCGCCTCCGATCCGTTCGGCCTGGGCTCCAACAACCTGCCGACCGAGCGTCAGCCGGTGTCGATGGACGCCATCCAGGAAATCAACATCGACCTGGCCAACTACGACACCACCATCGCCGGTGGTACCGGTGCGGTGATCAACGCCGTGACCAAGTCGGGTACCAACGAGTTCCACGGCACCGTGTACGGCTCGTACCGCGACAAGGACATGATCCGCACGCGCCTGGAAGGTGACACGACGGACTTCAACGGCTTCAAGGACGAGAAGACCTACGGCATGACCCTGGGCGGCCCGATCGTCAAGGACAAGCTGTTCTTCTTCACCAACTATGAAAAGTACGAGCGTAGCGGCGGCGGCGTGAGCCTCGGCGAAACCCCGTACAACAAGCCGAACGGCATCAGCGACGCCGACATCGCCCGCGTGCAGAAGCGCATGTCCGATCTGGGCTACCCGGTTGGCGGCATCGGTGCGCTGGACAACAAGACCTCGATCGAAGAATACGCGATCAAGCTCGACTGGAACATCAACGAGAACCACCGCGCGGCCCTGCGCTACAACAAGATGAAGCAGGACGTCGTCCGCTTCCCGCAGGTCAACAACAGCGCCATCTCGCTGAGCGACTTCTGGTACACCCAGCCGACCCAGTACGAAACCTGGATGGGTGAACTGTTCAGTGACTGGTCCGAGAACTTCTCGACCGAGTTCAAGGTTTCGCACAAGGACTACTCGTCCAACCGCGTTGCTGCCTCGCACCTGCCGCAGATCCGCGTGCGCTTCGGCAACAACTCGCTGTACCTGGGTACCGAGCAGAACACCCACACCAACATCGTCGAGTCGAAGGAACTGAGCGCCTTCGGTGCCGGTACCTGGTACATCGGTGACCACACCGTCAAGTTCGGTTTCGACTATACCGACAACGACCTGATGAACTTCTACGGCCGCAACCTGTACGGCGCGTACGAGTTCGCCGACCTGGCTGCGTTTGAAGCCGGTACCCCGTCGGCCTACCAGGTGCGCGTGCCGCGCGCCGGCGGCAGTGTTGACGACATTCCGGCCAAGTTCCACCTGAAGAACACCGGCCTGTTCATCCAGGACACCTGGGCGATCAACTACAACCTGAGCCTGATGTTCGGTATCCGTATCGACATGCCGGACTTCAGCACCCAGCGCCTGTACAACCCGCGCATCGAACAGCTGTACGGCTTCAACAACACCCAGCTGGTCGACAAGAAGCTGTTCCAGCCGCGCGTCGGCTTCAACTACACCTTCGACACCGATCGTCCGACCCAGCTGCGCGGTGGCGTTGGCCTGTTCGGCGGCGCTGCTCCGAACGTGTGGCTGGCAGGTGCCTACCAGAACACCGGCCTGAACTACTCCGAGTACAACCTGACCCGCAACCCGGGTGGCTTCAGCTTCGACGCTGACAACCCGTACATCCCGAACCCGTCGCTGGCCTCGGCCCGCCAGAACGTCGACCTGATCGCTCCGGGCACCCGCCTGCCGTCGGTGTGGAAGGCCAACCTGGCGTTCGACCATGAGCTGCCGTGGTACGGCATCGTGGCGTCGGCTGAAGTGCTGTTCACCAAGGTCAAGGATGGTCTGTACTTCGACCGCCTGGACGTGATGTCCCCGAATGCCAAGCGTTCGGTCGGTCAGGATGGTCGCGCGCTGTACTGGAACGACTACGGCATGAACGGTGCCAATGCCGGCCCGAACGGCATGCAGGCTGGCCAGAAGAATGGTCGCGCCTGCTCGGCGACCGATCTGACCTGCCCGGGTGACCGCGTCAACCGTCCGGGTGACATCGGCGACGTGATCCTGCTGCGCAACACCGACAAGGGTCGTGGTTCGCAGGCTACCTTCTCGCTGGCCAAGCCGCTGACCGAGAACTGGGGCTGGTCGCTGGGTTACACCTACACCCAGTCCAAGGAAGTGAGCCCGCTGTCCAGCTCGCAGAACACCTCGAACTGGAACAACACGCTGAGCCTGAACGCCAACGACAACGTTGCGTACAACTCGCGCTACGCGATCAAGGACCGCATCACCGGCACCCTGGAGTGGAAGCACAACTTCTTCGGTGACAATGCCACCCGCGTTGGCCTGTTCTATGAAGGCCGTTCGGGCCGTCCGTACAGCTACGTCTACTACAACGACGTGAATGGCGACGGTGCCGGTACCAACGACCTGTTCTACGTGCCGAAGGGCCCGGGTGACGTGATCTTCACCGGCGGTGCCGACATGGAGAAGAAGTTCTTCGAATGGCTGGCGCAGAATCCGGAGCTCGAGGCCTACCGTGGCAGCGTGGTCCCGGCCAACTCGCACCGCGCCAAGTGGGTCAACAGCTTCGACGTCCGTATCAGCCAGGAGTTCCCGGGCTTCGTGAAGGGTCACAAGGGTGAAGTCGCCCTGGACATCATGAATGTCGGCAACCTGCTGAACAAGAAGTGGGGCCTGATCGACGACTACGGCTTCTACGCCACCCGTCGCGTTGCCAACTACTCGGGTATCGACCCGGCTACCGGCAAGTACCTGTACAACTTCACCGGCCGTACCGACAATTCCTCGATCCAGGAAAACAACAACGACAAGGGCAACACCGCCGTGTCGCGTTGGTCGATGCAGCTGACCCTGAAGTACAAGTTCTGATCCGTCAGGGCTTGAAGCAGTAAGTAGAACGGCCGGGGAAACCCGGCCGTTTTTTTTGCGGTAGACAAGTAATTTTGCGTTCGCTATAAGAGGTTGTGCCTCATGGATGGTGTAGATGAAGGTCAGATATGGACTATCGGAAGCGGCAGTTGCCGGGCTGGGTTCGTGCGAGCTGGCGTTGCCCGTAGATGCTCCTGACAAGCATTCAGGCCGACGGCTCAGGGAGCTGCTGGCCCGAGTGCTTTCCTGCCGGATGCGGTTCTGCCCGCACTGTCAGTCGGCGGATGGAGATTTTCTGCAATGCCGTCAGGGTGCCGAGTATCTGAAAGCTGCGAGCAAATGCAGCATCTCGGCGCTGCATGCGCGTTCATTCCTGAGCATTCATGCTCGGTTCTCGCCAGGTGCTGTGGATCGCGCTGGGTTCCGGGTTCGCCGGATATGGGTCGGAGCCAGTGATGCTCCCCACAGTTTCGTCGCGGCCCACATAGACGTTGAATCCCATCTATCCCGGGTGTGTGGCGCTGTCGCAGGGATGGGGCCAGTCACTCGTCTGTACGCGCTTCTGATGGCGATCAACATTCTTCATCCATTCGAGGATGGGAATGGAAGATTGATGCGTGCCATGGCGTTCGCATTCTCGATTCAGTATCGCTGCGATTTTTTCGCCTTTCTTGCGATCCATATCAAGCTCATGCAGCAGGATTTTGTGTATGCGATGGAGATGGCTGCCGATGGTGTCCATGGCGCTGTGCAGGAATTCCATTTCGCTGCGCTCGATACTTTTGAGCGACTGGGCGGGGCGCAAGGGGGCTTGGATGGGTGGGCTCGAGGCGTGGTGCTCGGCAGGTTGTTGGCCAGGCCTTAACGGGAGGCTGCCCGCGGGGCAGGTTTGCTTGATCGTTGGAAGCGAAGTTCGGACGGATAACCCAGTCAAGGAGACGTTGCAATGAAGTTGAGCGTTATTGTTGCTTCTGTTGTTTTCGGAATGAGCATGGCTGCATCGGCGAAAGTCAGTGCTCTGGATCCGTGGTGCAACCCCAGTTACTGCCCGCCAAATCCCACTTACCCGGGTGGCGGGGATACTTCCACACAGGGAAACAATGGTGATTCGTTCATCCTCGTCCATGGAGTGGTGAGCTGCGACGCTCAAGTGCAGGAGCGCTATGCGGCGGCGCTCGCGACATTCCTGTCCTTCCCTCTTGAGCGTCGTATCAGCTACTACGAGACTGCCGACAGGGGGGAGTTCTTCGTTGCCTATATCGGTATTCCATCACTCAATGGCGCACTTGCGTATGAGTCATGGAAGATCACGGATCCTTCTTCGGCGGTCCCGCTTGATCCCAATCCGGTGCCAATCTTCGATTGCAGGCGATAGGCTGAAGGGAAGGGGCTGGACTGGTGATGTGCTGAGCCCCTTGGGGGGGTATGGTGCAGAGGTAAGCGGCCGGGGAAACCCGGCCGTTTTCCGTTCAGGCGAAAGTCCTTGCAGGCCACTCTGCATCGGCGTAGCATCCAGAAATGTGCGCGGTGCCAACGCCGCCGAAGCGGTCCCGGAAAGGCGAACGCGGGGAGCACACATCCAACGGTCGGGCTTCCCGGCCGTTTTGCTTTTTAAGGGGGCGGCAGTACAGTCGGAAACCTTGAAGGAAGCGAAAAATTGGATATGACCACGAACGAAAAATCAGCCCGCGCACTGCCGGTGCAGGACGCGCGGATCTACCCGCGCGGTGGGCTGGATGTGCTGTCGCGGGCCGAAGTGGCCCGCCTGCGCGATGCGTCTGCCGGCGGCATGCACGAGCTGCTGCGCCGCTGTGCGCTGGCCGTGCTGACCAGTGGCAGCGCCTCTGACGATCCGCGCGCGGCGCGCGATCTGTATCCCGATTTCGACATCCAGGTGGCGCAGCAGGATCGCGGCGTGCGCATCGACCTGGTCAACGCGCCGGCGATGGCCTTCGTCGATGGCGAGATCATCCGCGGCGTCGCCGAACTGCTGTTCGCGGTGGTGCGTGACCTGGCCTACATGGCCATCGAGATGGGCCCGGCCTACGCGGCCGAACTGGAGTCGTCCGAAGGCATCACCAATGCCGTGTTCGGCCTGCTGCGCAATGCGCGCATCCTCAATCCGGGCGACCCGAACCTGGTGGTCTGCTGGGGCGGCCACTCGATTTCGCGCGACGAGTATCTGTACACCAAGCAGGTGGGCTATGAGCTGGGCCTGCGTGGTCTGGACATCTGCACCGGCTGCGGCCCGGGTGCGATGAAGGGCCCGATGAAGGGGGCCACCATCGCCCATGCCAAGCAGCGCAGGACGGTCACCCGTTACATCGGCCTGACCGAGCCGGGCATCATCGCCGCCGAGTCGCCGAACCCGATCGTCAACCACCTGGTGATCATGCCGGACATCGAGAAGCGCCTTGAGGCCTTCGTCCGCATCGGCCACGGCATCATCGTGTTCGCCGGTGGCGTCGGTACCGCCGAGGAAATCCTGTACCTGCTCGGCATCCTGCTGCGCGAGGAAAACAAGGACCTGCCGTTCCCGCTGATCCTGACCGGCCCGACGGTGGCGGCGCCGTACTTCGAGCAGATCGACCGCTTCATCCGCCTGACCCTGGGTGATGAAGCCGCCGAGCGCTACGAGATCATCATCGGCGACCCGGTTGCGGTGGCGAAGAAGATGGCCAATGGCATCAAGCGCGTGCGCGAGCACCGCCTGGCGCAGAAGGACTCGTTCTTCTTCAACTGGTCGATCGAGATTCCGTGGGAGTACCAGCAGCCGTTCGTGCCGACCCACGAAGCAATGGCCGCGCTGGACCTGCACCACGGGCGTGCGCCGCATGCGCTGGCGGCGGACCTGCGCCGCGCGTTCTCGGGCATCGTCGCCGGCAATGTGAAGGAAGACGGCATGCGTCGCATCGAGCAGTTCGGGCCGTTCCAGATCCATGGCGACCCGGACATGATGCAGGCCCTGGACGGGCTGCTGCGTGCCTTCGTCGAGCAGCGCCGGATGAAGATCTCCGGCGAGTACCAGCCCTGCTACCAGGTGCTGGCCTGAGCCCGCGCCGGCGCGATGGGGATCGCGCCGGGACAGGTAGGGGAGGGCGGGTCGTCAAGGCGTTGACGCCCGTCGCCCCGGATTGACCGTTCATCCTGCCGCCGCTTGCCGGTGGCAGGACGATGGCCCATCGTGGCCATCAACACGCTGGGGAGCGTCCAATGTCTTTGCGCCGGCAAAACGGCTTCACGCTGGTCGAGTTGATGATCACGCTGGTCATCCTGGTCATTCTGGCCAGCATCTCCTATCCCAGCTTCCGCACCGCGATGCGCTCCAATCGCCTGACCACCACCAACAACGAGGTGATCGGTCTGCTGTCGCTCGCCCGCAGCGAGGCCATCCGCAACCGCCACGGTGGCGGGGTCTGCGGCAGCAGCAACGGAACGTCCTGCGACGGCGAGTGGAGCAAGGGCATGCTGGCCTGGGGCGATGCCGATGGCGATGGCTCCATCAGTGGCAGCGAAAGCGTGCTGCGCTTCTCCAAGGGCAGCAGCAGCCTGGCGGTCGAGGCTCCCAGCCCAACCGTCATCACCTTCGATTCCCAGGGGCGCCGCCGCGCGTCCGCCGACCAGATCGTGAGCCTGGTGCCGCAAGGCTGCAAGGCGGGTGACCCCATGCGGACCCTGACCGTCCTGTTCTCGGGCCAGGTCCGCTCCACCGCAGGAACCTGCAAATGAAACGTCATCGTTCCGGCATGGGCGGGCCTGCCCGCAGTCGTGGCTTCAGCCTGATCGAGGTGCTGATCGCGCTGCTGGTGCTGGCGTTCGGCCTGCTTGGCTTTGCGCTGCTGCAGACCATGAACGTGCGGTTCGTGCAGAGCGCCAGCCAGCGCACCCAGGCCACCAGCCTGGCCTACGACCTGATCGAGCTGATGCGCGTGCAGCGCAGCGAAACCCTCAACGGTGGCGAATACACCAAGGCCTCGTTCACCGCCGGCTCGGTCACCGCACCTGCCGGCCCCTGCACCTGGCCCAACAGTGCCAACGTCACAGCCTCCAAGGCGAACGTGGCGCGCTGGCAATGCCAGGTCGTCAAGGTGCTGGGAGGCAAGGCCAGCGCCAACGTGACCGTCAACGATGGTCTGGTCACGGTGGGCATCGGCTGGGGAGACGAGCGATGGAACGCAGCCAATCCCGACAGCATCACCACGTTCACCCTGGTTACCCGTCTATGAAGCGCGCGCCTTCCGCTGCCAGCCATGCGGCTGGCCTCTCGCTGGTTGAACTGCTGATCTCGCTGGTCATCGGCCTGGTGCTGATGCTGGGCGTGACCCAGATCTTCATGGCTTCGCGGGCGGCCTCGCAGCTGTCCGAAGGTGTCGCGCGCACCCAGGAAAACGCTCGATTCGCACTGGAGTTCCTCGAGCGCGACATCCGGATGGCCGGGCACATGGGCTGCGTGAACGACCAGGCGCATCTGGTGCGTGCCCAGGACAGTGTCAAGGTCAACATTGCCGGCGTGAAGTCGGGTGATGGCAGCCCGATGGACTTCTCGGTGCCGATCCAGGGTTACGAGGCGCAGGGTACCGCGCCTGGCAACAAGCTGACCCTCGGCGCGAGCTGGGGGGCGGCCGGCAGCACGCCGTCGGCGATCACCAATCTGAAGCCCAAACCGCTTGGTGGCAGTGACATCATCGTGATGCGCTACCTGGCGCCGGAAGGCTCGCCGGTGCTGTCCATCGGTTCCGGTACTTCGCCGGACATCACGATCGCCAGTGACGCGGCGGCCCGCCTGTCGGCCGGTGCCGTCACCACGCCCTCGGCGTTTGCCGTGGCCGATTGCAGCAAGGTGGACGTGTTCGCCGGAAAAATCGCCGGCAGCACGATCACGGCCAGCAAAGCCGATCTCTCGGCGTATTCGGCCAACAACGCGGTGACCATGGTCTATCGGGTGGAATCGATGGCGTACTACGTGGCCACCAATACCGCCGGCGAGCCCGCGCTGTACCGCGCGCGTGGCGCTGGCGACAACACCTTCGCCACCGGTGAGGAGCTGGTGGAAGGCATCGAGAGCCTGCAGTTCCTCTATGGCCAGGATACCGAGACGGCGATCAGCAGCGCCGCGCCGCCGACCGGGGTAATCGCCTTCCAGAAGACTGCCAGCGGGGTCAGCACCGGTACCGATGCCGCCGCTGTCGCTGCGTGGCGGCGGGTTGGCATGGTGCAGTTCGGGCTGCTGGTGCGCAGCCCGCAGCGGGCCGCTGCGGAGCAGGCCAATACGGCGGTGGCCCAGCTGGGTGTGCTTGGCGTTGGCTTCAATCCGCCCACGACCTACGACGATCGCTACCGTGCCTCCTACGAGGTGTCCGTGGCGCTGCGCAACCGACTGTTCGGGAACTGACCCATGAAGCCCTCCGTCTCCCGTCGATTCCAGGGGCGCGCGCAGCAGCGCGGCGCGGTGCTGTACGTGGCCCTGATGCTGTTGATCCTGCTGTCGCTGATCGGCGTGGTCGGCATGCAGGTGGCCAGCATGCAGGAGCGCATGTCCTCCAACTACCGGGCCGCCAACGTGGCGTTCCAGGCCAGCGAACGAGCGGTACGTGATGCCGAGCGGTCGATCGAGGAGATTGACAACAATACCGGCGATGGCGGCGCGTTGAAGGCTGACGCCATCAAGCGCATCTGCGACGACGGCTTCGATCCCACCCGCTGGGTGGGTGAGCAGAAGCTGTCGGCGGCGCCGGTGGTCAGCGTGCGCCGCATCGACGCCTGCATCCAGGGCGAATCGACGCTGGGCATGGGCACGCCGGAAAGCGAAGAGCCCACCCGCGTCTACCAGATCACCGCGTTCGGCTCCGATCGCGATGCCGCCACCAGCAACGAGGGTACCTCCTCGGCGGCTGTCGACACTGTTTTCAAGCTTTGAGGAATCCGGTCATGGCGACCCGAAAGATCAAGATCCTGGCCGGCTCCGGGCTGCTGCTGGCGGTGGCGGGTGGTACCTGGCTTGCGATGAACCTGTTCGCCGCGCAGGCGCAGGGAACGTTGTCACAGCACCCGATGAACCTGAAGGTCTCCGCGCCGCCGTCGTTCATCATGGCGGTGGATGATTCGGGTTCGATGACCTTCCAGACCCAGTTCCCGGGGCAGGATGGTACGGCGTGCTGGCACTACGGAAGAAGGAGTTTCTTCCGATCGGCCGGGGTGCTCAATACGCCTGAAGACGTGCCCGTAACCTATGACCGGTGGGGAAATGCCATCCAGACTGGTGAGTGCAGTTACTTCTATGTGCTGCCCGGTGCACGGATCAACAGCTACAACGGCATCCCGGCGCTGGATGTCTTCGGGTTTGCCCGATCGGCGGCCTACAACCCGACCTACTACGACCCTGCCATCAAGTACGAGCCCTGGCTGCGGATCGTGAACGAAGAAGTGCAGTCGTATCCAGTGGCGAGTACGTCGGCCACCCTCATCGATCCTCGTGAGACGGATACACTGGCGATCGCCAGCAGCTATCTGGGTACCTCGTCCTGGGACGTCCAGAGGATGCAGGAAGGGATGACGGTACCGGCCGGGCAGACCTACAGGACTGCAAGCAGGGCCAATGGTGGTTTTGGCAGCGAGAACGCCAATACGAGAGGCGCGATCTGGAACTCGGCGGGCTATGCGTCGCTGCGTTATGTGCCCGCTACGTTCTACATGCCATACACAAGTGAGGGCGACGCCTATCCGCAGTTGCCGGGCACTGCCAATGCGTATGCAGGTATCCAGCGAACCAAGGTCACCGGCGCCTGCGGTTCGGGATGTGACATGTGGAAGTACGTCATCGGCACCGGTGATGCTGCCGCATTGCAGAACTTCGCCAACTGGTACTCGTACTACGGTAACCGCAACCGGGCGATGATCGCCGGCATGACGCGTGCATTGAATGTCAATGACATGTATGTCGGCTACTTCCGGATCAACGATTTCCAGGATTACAACAGCTCGACGGACTCCAACAAACGGCTTGCGATCCGGGACATGAGCGTGATCGGGCAGAAGTCCGCGCTCTACACCAGCATGATCGCGCTGACGGCCAGTGGTGGTACGCCGAATCGACATGCCGTCAACGCCGCGGGCCTGCAGTTCATGCGGACCGATGACAATGCCCCCATCAAGCTGTCCTGCCAGAAGAATGCGGTGATGCTGTTCACCGACGGCTACAGCAACAATGGCAACAACCTTTCGTCATCCCTGGCGCCTGCCCCGGGCAACGTGGACGGAGACATGGGGACTCCCTTCTCGGATGGCAATTCCAACACCATGGGTGATATTGCCGCGTACTACTACGTGAACCCGTTGCGAACCGATGATCGGATGCCCCGGGGACAGGTGCCGGTACCGGAGCAATGTGCGACCAGTACCGACAAGTCGCTGGACTGCAACAAGGACCTGCATATCAACTTCTACGGGATCACGCTGGGTGCGCGTGGCA
Source organism: Stenotrophomonas maltophilia (assembly GCF_006974125.1). NCBI lineage: Bacteria > Pseudomonadati > Pseudomonadota > Gammaproteobacteria > Lysobacterales > Lysobacteraceae > Stenotrophomonas > Stenotrophomonas maltophilia. The sequence continues at coordinate 3,655,605 of NZ_CP037858.1, forward strand.
ATCTGTTCGACCCGAACAGGCAGCAGAACCCGTATACCGATTCGGCGGTCTACAGCAACTGGCCGAGTCGCCAGAACGACAATCCCAGTACCGTGGATGACATCTGGCATGCCGCGACCAATACCCGCGGTGAGTACATCAACGCGCGTACTCCGGCAGACATCACCACGGCCATGCGCCGGGTGCTGTCGTCGGTCACCTCCGGGCCAGCGCCTTCGGGCAGCCAGGGCCTGACCGGCGCGCGTATCGGTACCGGATCGCTGGCGGTCACGCCCCAGTTCGAAGTGGCCAACGAGGAAACCGATTGGTTCAGCCGCCTGAAGGCATCCAAGCTCGCGGTCAACGACAAGACGCAGCAGACCGAGTACACGCAGGTATGGGAAGCGGCCGAGAAGCTGGGGGCGCAGCGTTCGCGCACCATCGTCGCCACCAAGGGCAATGCTGCGGTTGACTTCAGCAGCACCAACATCGCCTTCACCGACCTCTGCAACAAGGACGAGAAGCAGTATCCGGGCATTGCGCGCTGTTCCGCGACCGAGGCTGAAAAGCTGGGCGGCGACATCGCCACGGCCATGGCTTATCTGCGCGGCGACGCATCACGCGAAGTACGCAACTCGGGGGGCATCTATCGCACCCGTACCACCGTGCTGGGCGACATCGTCAATTCCAGTCCGGTGATCAGTTCGCCCCGCGACGACTATGGCTACCAGCGCATCAGCACCGCGATGGCGACCTCGTATGCCACGTATCTGACCCGCAAGCGCAACAATGGCCGCTACATGGTCTATGTCGGTGCCAACGACGGCATGCTGCATGCCTTCGACGGTGGCATGAACGGCAACGGCGTAAGTGACAGTGCCGGTGGCAGCGAGACCTTCGCCTACGTTCCTGGCACGGCGCTGGGCCACATGGCCAACCTTCTGTACCCCTACGTGGCGGCCAACAAGTCCGACCAGCGCTTCCGTCATCGCTACTACGTGGATGGACCGATCGCGGTGGCGGACGCACAGATCGGTGGCAACTGGGCCACGGCGCTGGTGGGTACGGCGGGCGCCGGTGGGCGCTCGGTGTTCGCGCTGGATGTAACCACGCCGTCCAGCTTCGGCACCGGTAACCGCCTGTGGGAAATCAGTGACGTGGCGCCGGGGCTCGATAGCACCGTGAAGGCGAATATCGGTCATGTCCTTGGCAAGCCGGTGATCGTGCCGGTGAAGGAAGGGACCGGGGTGGCGTGGAAAGCGATCTTCGGCAACGGTTACAACAGCCTCAGCCGCAAGGCCGTGCTGTTCGTGGTCGACCTGGGATCGGGCGCGGTGCGGATGATCACTGCTACCGAGGCCGCGGCAACCGCACCTGCCGGTGACAACGGCCTGGGCAACATCGTGGCCGTCGACCGTTGGCGCGCCGACAGCGCCGGTGGTACGGGGCGTGTACGTGGCCGCGACGGCCTCGCGGACACGATCTATGCGGCCGACCAGCGCGGCGCGCTGTGGAAGTTCGATCTGGAAAGCACGGCGACCTCGGTCACCACGCCGGTGTTCACCACGGCGCGCCAGACCAACAACAACAACCAGGTGTACCGCCAGCCGATTACCGGTGGCATGACCGCAGTGACCGGACCCGGTGGTGGCGTGATGCTGGTGCTGGGTACCGGCAGCTTCTCCTTCGACAATGACCCGCAGGATCTCACCGCGCAGTCGCTGTACGGTGTCAACGACACCAGCAAGGACCAGCCGGAGGCAACGATCGTGCCCGCCAATCTGCTGGCCTATACGGTGACCACCACCAACAAGTTGCGCACGGTCACGGCCACCCCCTTCTCCGGGGCGGCGCGCGGGTGGAGCATTGCATTGCCCGGCGCAGGTGAACGTTTTGTTGGTAATCCTGCAGTGGCGTCGGGAACGGTGTTCATGCCGACCTACATGCCCACCGCGGGTGGCCGTGGCTGTTCGACCGAGGGAAGCAACTGGCTGTTTGGCCTCAATCCGATCTCGGGTGTTGCATCGCTGGAGCAGGCACGGGTCGGGTCCATTACCGGCACGCCCTATGGAGCGGGCACGGCCGGCGTCAGTCTCGATACCGGCGGCACGGCACCGGTGAAGGACGTCAATGTCTCGGTGATGCCGCGCCTGGCAAAGGGTGCCGATCGAGGCGGACGCGCCTGCTGGATGGCGGTCAACGTGGCGGGTGCTCCGACGATGTACGTACCTTATCCCTGCGGTCGCCAATCCTGGCGCCAGATCCAGTAACGAAGACATTCCCATGAGCCTGAACACTCTTTCCCGCACCCTGCGTCGTCCCGGCAAGCAGCACGGTTTCTCCCTCATCGAATTGATGATCGTAGTGATCGTGCTCGGCATCCTGGCCGCGATTGTCGTTCCGTCTTACCAGCAGTACATCCGCCAGTCACACCGGGGCGTGGCCAAGGCGGACCTGGTGGAGTACGCGCAGCGCGCTGAGCGCTACTACTCGGTGAACAACACCTACTCGGGCTTCGCGCTGCCCAGCAAGGTGTCGCCGCGCGAGGGCGGGACCACACGCTACGCAGTCACGTTCGATGGCAAGGCGTCCTCGTTCACGCTGACGGCGACACCCCAGGGCAACCAGACCAAGGACAGCTGCGGGACGCTGAGCGTGGACCAGGCCAACCGCAAAACGGCCAGCGGCACGGTTTCCGATTGCTGGTAAATCAGGTGTTGATCTTCCTCTGAACGCCCAGTACAATGCGCCTCCCCGCCCGAATAGCTCAGCCGGTTAGAGCACTTGACTGTTAATCAGGGGGTCGTTGGTTCGAGTCCAACTTCGGGCGCCAGATACTGCAGAAGCCGCGAGAAATCGCGGCTTTTGTCTTTTTGGTCTGTCAGCAGGGGAGGGTGCGGTCGACACGCTCGCTGCGGATGCGGCCGCCGTTGTTGATGACCAACCTGCCATGCAGCCGGTTTCCTGCGCAGATGCGTAGTGTCAGATTGGCGCCGGGACTGCGGCCATCAGGCTGGAAGAAGAGCAACGGCCGTCCACTGCTGGCCTGGGCGACGATCGCGATGTCGGTCCGGCCCTGGTGGTGGGTCAGGATGTCCTCGGCGGATGCCGGTGTCCCACGGTGCCTGCCGCTGCGATAGATGATCCACCCGGCGCTCCAGTCGCGGGAGCACTGCTCACCGTCGTCGCTGGCGCACAGCCCGATCAGTTCGCGGCGCTTCAGGGCCTCGCTTCGGGCGCTGGAAAGACTGGCATGCAGGGCTAGCTGCAGGGCGTCGGCGCGATGCCGCAACAGCAGCGGATGCAGGGCGGGCCAACCCGCGGCCACCAGAACGGCAAGGACGGCGATCACCACCAGCATCTCGACCAGATGCATGCCGCGTGGCGCCGAACGATCGGGACGGGGGATGCGGTGCATGGCTTCAAGCCTCGCGCCCCGGCGGCAGCGCCGCCATCAGGCACCGCCGCGCCGGCCTGCCCGGAAACCCCTCAGCCGGCCGTCACCCCTTGCCCCGTATACTTGTCCTTCCCGGGAACTGGCAACACCATGAGCGACCGTTTCGAACTCGTCTCGCCGTATTCGCTGGCGGGCGACCAGCCTGATGCCATCGCGAAGCTGACCAGCAACTTCGAAGCGGGCATCGCCAAGCAGACCCTGCTGGGCGTCACCGGCTCGGGCAAGACCTACACCATCGCCAACGTCATCCAGAACGTGCAGAAGCCGACGCTGATCATGGCGCCGAACAAGACGCTGGCGGCGCAGCTGTATGGTGAGTTCAAGGCGTTCTTCCCGCACAACGCGGTCGAGTATTTCGTCAGCTACTACGACTACTACCAGCCGGAGGCCTACGTGCCTTCGTCGGACACCTTCATCGAGAAGGACAGTTCGATCAACGAGCACATCGAGCAGATGCGGCTGGCCGCGACCAAGACCCTGCTGTCGCGCCCGGATGCGATCGTGGTGGCCACGGTGTCGGCGATCTATGGCCTGGGTGCGCCCGAGGACTACCTGTCGCTGCGCCTGATCCTGTCCAAGGGCGAGCGCATCGACCAGCGTGACCTGATCAATCACCTCACCCAGCTGCAGTACACGCGCAACGAGTACGAGCTTCAGCGTGGCACGTTCCGCGTGCGTGGCGAAGTGATCGACGTGTTCCCGGCCGAGTCGGACAGCGAGGCGCTGCGCATCGAGCTGTTCGACGGCGAGGTCGAGAAGATCACCATGTTCGACCCGCTCACCGGTGAGACGATGCGCAACATGCAGCGTTTCACCGTCTACCCCAAGACCCACTACGCCACCACCCGCGAGCGCGTGCTGGCCGCGGTGGAAACCATCAAGGTGGAGTTGAAGGAGCGGCTTGAGCAGTTGTACGCGGAAAACAAGCTGGTCGAAGCGCAGCGCCTGGCGCAGCGCACCCAGTTCGACATCGAGATGATGGCCGAGGTCGGGTTCTGCAACGGCATCGAGAACTACTCGCGGCACCTGACCGGCAAGAATGCCGGCGAGCCGCCACCGACGCTGTTCGACTACCTGCCGCCGGACGCGCTGCTGGTCATCGACGAATCGCACGTGACCATTCCGCAGATCGGTGCCATGTTCAAGGGTGATCGCTCACGCAAGGAGACCCTGGTCGAGTTCGGCTTCCGCCTGCCGTCGGCACTGGACAACCGGCCGCTGCGTTTCGAGGAGTGGGAGGAGCGTTGCCCGCGCGCGATCTACGTGTCCGCCACGCCGGGCCCGTATGAGTACCGCGAGGCCGGCGACGAGATCACCGAGCTGGTGGTGCGCCCGACAGGCCTGATCGATCCGGTGGTGGAGATCCGCCCGGTGGGCACCCAGGTCGACGACCTGATGAGCGAGGCCAACGCGCGCATCAAGGCGGGTGACCGTGTGCTGGTCACCACGCTGACCAAGCGCATGGCCGAGAACCTCACCGAATACCTGACCGAACACGGCATCCGCGTCCGTTACCTGCACTCTGACGTGGACACGGTCGAGCGCGTGGAGATCATCCGCGACCTGCGCCTGGGCAAGTTCGATGTGCTGGTGGGCATCAACCTGCTGCGCGAGGGCCTGGACATGCCCGAGGTGTCGCTGGTGGCGATCCTCGACGCCGACAAGGAAGGCTTCCTGCGCTCCACCGGCTCGCTGATCCAGACCATCGGCCGCGCCGCCCGCAATGTGCGCGGCAAGGCGATCCTGTATGCGGACAAGGTGACCCGCTCGATGCAGGCAGCGATCGACGAGACCGACCGCCGCCGCGCCAAGCAGGTCGAGTACAACGAAGAACATGGCATCGTGCCGCGCTCGGTGGCGCGCCCGATCGTCGACGTTCTCGAAGGTGCGCGTTCGGACGCCGCAGAGAAGGAGGCCAAGAAGGGCAAGGGCAAGGGCAGGGCGGGTGTTGCCGAGGAAGGAGCCGATTACCGTTCGCTCGGCCCGGCCCAGCTGGCGGCCCGTCTCAAGGCGCTGGAACAGCAGATGTACCAGCACGCCAAGGACCTGGAATTCGAGGATGCCGCACGCGTGCGTGACCAGATCCGGCAGCTGAAGGAAGCGAGTCTGGGCTGAACGCGGCGGTGCAGCATCTTCTTCACAAAAGTGTTGCGCTTCACGGCCGGCATCCGTAATATACGCGGCCTGCACCGACGCAATCGCGGACGTTCAGAAGCAAAAAACGGGCGGTTAGCTCAGCGGTAGAGCACTACCTTGACATGGTAGGGGTCACAGGTTCGAACCCTGTACCGCCCACCACGAAGTCTCCGGAAGGGGGCTGTCGTGAACTGAAGAGCCCGGCCCTGGCGCCGGGTTTTTACGTAGCAAGGCCAGCTTTCGGGCGGCAAGAACAAGATGGGCGGTTAGCTCAGCGGTAGAGCACTACCTTGACATGGTAGGGGTCACAGGTTCGAACCCTGTACCGCCCACCACCTGGCTCCCGGCATTGCCGGTGCAGCGGTGGATCACGATGAAAGCCGGCCCTGGGCCGGCTTTTTCGTTTGCGACGGTCGCCGGCGCCCCAGAGTCAGCGCTGGGCAACCCATTCGTTGATGCTGATCATGCGCTGCAGCCGCCAGTGGCCGTCCACGCGTTCCCAGACCTGCGCGAAGCGTGCTGAACCGGCCTGATGCTGCTGGCCGCCTGCAGGCAGGCGCTGGTTACCCACGCGCAGCACGCGGTCCTGGCGCAACCGATACAACTGCAGGGCCGTCGGCTCCGGTGTCTGGTCATGCGCTGGGGACATGGCCGCATGCCCGGTGCCGGCCTGCAGGATCTGGCTGTGCAGGGAGGCATCCCCGGCGTCGGGATCGCGGCCGAACAGGCCAGCGCACAACAGCAGCAGGGCAAGCATCGGCATGGCACGGTGCTCCGGAGAAGGGAATCCAGCGTGGCACTGCCCCCTGCGGTGTGAAACCGGTATGCGACGAAAGCCGGTAAAGCGCGCGTCAAGTCGCTGCGGGAAGGATGAATCCGGGCCGGGAAGTGCCGGGCCGCGCTTCAAGGCGGCCCGGCGTGGTGGGTCACTGCGGGGTGGCCCGGTCATGGCCGCGGCGCTGGCTCAGCTCCGCGGCGGGTGAGGCAGGTCAGCGATGCCGACCCCATGCGCGGATCCGGTTACAGCGGGTCGCAGCACAGCAGCTGGCCGTGCTTGCCAGCGTTACCGAACGGGCACTGCGGGTGCGGTTCGCAGCCCGGTGCATATCCGGTCTTGGGCGAGACGGCGAAGGCCTGGCTGGCGCCGAAGGCCATGGCCGCGACAACGACGATACCGGCGACGGACGAAAGCACTTTCTTTCCGATCATGTGTATCTCCTTGGTTGGCGTTGTGGAGTTGCAGTTGCCGAAGGCACGGGAGTGCCGGTTGTGGCGCGAATGCAGTAACAGGGCGCCGCGACGTGATGCGCGGCATGCGGGATCAGGGCAGCGCCGGCTTCGGTGCGAGCGACGCCACGGCGGCCTGCACGACCTGGGCGTCGAGCTGGCCGACATGCTTGTAGGCAACGCGGCCATCGGCGGCCAGCACCATCAGCATCGGCGTGACGGTGGCGCGATAACGCGTGGACGCGGCGGCTTCGTTGTCGATGGCGATCGGGAAACGCAGTGCATGCTTGCCGGCGTAGTCCGCCAGCTGGTCGTATGGCGGCAGGCCGACGCCGACCAGTTCGCTGTTGCCGCGGGCCGCGGCGATCTGTTGCAGCTGCGGTACCGAGGCCAGGCAGTAGCGGCATGCAGTGGAGAAGAAATAGAGGATCTGCGGAACCTCGCGCGCACCGCCGATATCGACGAAGGTCTGCTGCGTGGTGCGCAGCGCCAGTGCATCTGGGCGACTGCCCAGCTCGAGGCCATGTGCTTCAAGGCGCATGTCCTGCAGCTGCGTGGCCATCTGCTCGTTGATCTGCCGCAGCTGGCGGTTCTGCCATCCGAGCGCGATGACCAGCACGGACAGCAGCAGGGCGACAACAGGGAGCAGGACGCGCTTGAGCATCGATCATCCTTGAACGCAGCGTTGGGTTGAACATACCCGAACTGGCGCGGAGGGTGTTAAGCGGATGTTCCCGGCACATCCGCCGACGGCGCACCTGTACTAGAGTGGTGCCCGCGCAGGCATGCGTGCATTCCCTCCACCCATCACCAGGATCTTTCACCCATGAGCGATCATGTGCCGGTTTCCAAGCCCAATCCGTTCTTTGAACTGCTGTTCGGCGGCAACATGCTGGAAGGTACGTTCAAGGCGGTGATCTGGGTCGCCCTGTTGTCCGCTGTGCTGGCCTGGACCACGTTCCGCTGAGCGGGTGCGCGGTGCTGCGGCACCGTTGCCGATGGCCTGTGCTCAGGCGCTGAAGGCCTGGCGCAGGCTGCGCAGGGTGGCCTGCCGATGCTCCTTCGCGCTGGCCTCGCCCATCTCAAGTTCCTGCAGGCGCAATCCCACCAGCGTCATCGACAACGCATAGCCGCGTGCCGCATCGGCAGCACGCGAAAGGCCCAGTGCGCGGCGCGTCAGCGCGTTCACGTGTTCCAGGTCGGGCAGCAGCCCCAGGTAGGCGCGCTCGGCGCTGTCCAGGTCCGGGGCACGCAGGATCGCGTGTGCTTCAGCAGCAGGGGAGACGGAGGCCATGGGGGGTCCTTGTCCGTTGCGGGCGCTCGATCAGAACGAGCGCATCAGGGAAACGAAGGCCGACGTCTGCGTACCGCGACGGGCCATCGGGCTGTCCTTTACGGCATCGCCGAACCACTGGTTGGCGACGACGCCGGTCGCGCGCCACTTCGTGCCCAGGGGCGTACTGACCGCGATCTGCAGGCTCGGTGATGTCGCGCTGCCCGGGTTGTAGGCGGCCAGTCCCGAGCGCAGCGCTTCTTCGTCGGTGATGCCGTAGTAGTAGTCGAGCAGGCGCGCACTGGAGTGCACTACGCCGACCTTGGGCACCCAGGTGAAGCGACCGGCCTGGATCGGATAGCTGTAGTGCAGGCGCGCCTCCATGCCACCTCCGTGCCCGGTGACCTCGCGCATCACGCTGGCCTCGACGATGCCCCAGTCGGCGCTGTATTCACCATTGATGCCGGCCATGGCGGACATCTGCCGGCTGTGCAGGCGACGCAGCTGAGGATCGTTCACGTCGTCGGTCTTGAAGCGCAGCGTGTAGGGCGTGACCGCCGCCGACAGGCGCAGGCCCTCGCGCTTGTACAGGTACATGCCCAGCGAGCCGGGGCTGGCGAAGAAGCGCTCGCCCTGCCAGGCAATGGACGGCACGACCAGCGGCTTGACGTCGTAGTGGGCGTACGCCCCTGAGGTCGCGCCGGCACTGATACCGGCCTGCACCCCCGGGTTCTGGTCGGCGGCGTGGGCGATCAACGGCAGGCCGATGGCAGCGGAGAACAGCAACGGGCGCAGCAGGGTCGGGGACAGCGACGGCATCGATCAGCCACTTTGCGGGGGATGGCTGTGCATGGTGGGGGCACAACATTGTCAGAACATTGCGCCTTGGCAATCGGCACGCGAAGGCGCCCAAACCCGGCGCCAGGCACTATGATCGGCACCGTTTCCGGTAGCCGAGCCCCTGATGCGCATCCTCCTGGTCGAAGACGATCCCGATCTGTCCCGTGCCCTGCAATCGGGCCTGGAGCGGCAGGGCGTGGTCGCCGACGTGGTCGGCAGCCTGGCCGAAGCTGCGGTCGCGCTGCGTGAGCCGGTGCACCAGCTGATGCTGCTCGACCGCCAGCTGCCCGATGGCGATGGCGTGGCTTTCGTCGCCACCGCGCGTGCGCTGCGCCCGAACCTGGCGGTGATCATGCTGACCGCCAAGGGCACGCTGTCGGACAAGGTCGAGGGCCTGGATGTCGGTGCCGATGACTACCTGGTGAAGCCGGTGGCGATCGAGGAGCTGATGGCGCGGATCCGGGCTGTCTCGCGGCGACCCTCGGCGATGGTGACGCCAAGCCTGCATCTGGGCCGGCTGGAATTCGACTTCGAATCGCTGCAGGCGCAGGTGGAGGGCCAGCTGCTGGCGCTGCCCCGGCGCCAGGTGCTGGTGCTGCAGGCGCTGGCGATGCGCCAGGGGCGCACGGTCACCCGCAGCGCACTGGAGGCGGCGGTGTACGGTTTTGATGATGAGATCCAGTCCAATGCGCTCGATGCGCACATTTCCAAGCTGCGCAAGGCGCTGCAGCAGGCCGGGGCCGGTGTGGAGATCCACGTGATCCGCGGCGTCGGCTACCTGCTGGCGGAGGCCTGAGATGGCCCGTCCGATCCGCTCCATCACGCTTGGCCTGGCCTGGCGCCTGTTCCTTGCACAGGCCTTCACCGTGCTGTTCGCGGTGGTCGCGCTGATCCTGACCTGGGGTGACAAGGACACCTGGGGCATGGACATGTTCATGGCCGAGGCAGTGGCCAAGGCGGTGCACAGCGAGGGTGGCCGGTTGGTGCTGGATCAGGCGCGCTGGGAAAAACTCGATGCCAGTGCAGGCGGCAACCTCTGGTTCGCGGCAGTCGACGACAAGGGGGGCTGGCTGGAGCGCGGCACGATTCCGGCGATCCACGCGCCGCTGCTGGCGCGGTTGCCGACGCTGGGCGCGACCGAACTCGGTTCGCTGGTGCCGCCGTACCTGGATGTGGCGCGGGTGATGATCCGCAACGAGGATGGGCGGCGCATCACGGTGATGGTGGGCGGGGCACCGAAGGGCGGGCTGCTGGATGGCGCGCTGATGGTGCTGCGCCTCATCGGCCTGTGGTTCTTCCTGCCGTTGATCGTGGTGACGCTGCTGGTGATGCCGACGGTGATCCATCGCGCGATGCGCGGCGTGCGCCGCTCCGCACAACAGGCCAAGGAGCTGGACATCGGCCAGCCGGGCGCGCGGCTGGATGCGCAGCTGGTGTCGACCGAGGTCGCACCACTGGTGGAAGCGTTCAACGATGCAATCGACAAGGTGCAGCAGGGCTATGCGGCGCGTGACAAGTTCCTTGCCGATGCCGCGCATGAGCTGCGCGTACCGATCGCGGTGGTGCAGGCGCGCCTGTCGCAGCTGCCGCAGGGTGAACTGAAATCGCAGTTGCTGACCGATGTCGCCCGCCTCGGTAACGTGGCCGAGCACCTGCTCGACCTGCAGCGGCTCGATCGCAATGTTGGCGCGCTGCAGCGGCTGGACCTGGCATTGCTGGTGCGCGAGGCGGCCGCCGATCTGGCGCCGCTGGTGGTCGGTGCCGGTTATGGCTTCGAGGTGGATGCGCCCGAGATGCCGGTGTGGATCCATGGTGACAGCCTGGCGCTGGGGCGGGTGATCGCCAACCTGGTGCACAACGCCATCGTCCACGGCGGCGGGCGCGGCACCATCTGCGTGCGCCTGGATGCACGTGGCCTGCTGGAGGTCAGCGACCAGGGCGCCGGCATTCCGGTCGGTGACCGCGAAGCGATCTTCGAGCCCTTCCACCGCCTGCGTGCTGCCGGCAGCGGCAGCGGCCTGGGCCTGCACCTGGTGAAGGAAATCGTGCAGCACCACGGTGGCTCGGTCAGCGTGGGTGAAGCGGCTGGCGGCGGCGCCAGTTTCAGGGTCAATTTCCACCGCGGCACCGTACGGCGCTGACAGCGACGCGAGGAAAGGCCCGATAGGCAGCCTGCCACCTCCGGCGGCAGGCTGGGGGAATGGCTCCCGAACAATCCGCCCCGGCCCTGTTTGGCCCCGGCTGCGCCGCCGGCCTGGTGCTGGGGGCGCTGGCCTGCGTGCAGATGCCGATGTTGCTGCCGCTGTGGCTGAGCGCGCCGATGGCAGTCGCCGGCGCCAGCGGCTGGCTGCTGCGCTGGCGCGGCCGTGCGTGGGCCGCGACCTTGCTCGGCCTGGCATGGGCAACACTGCACGGGCACTGGGTCCTGCACGGCCAGCTTGTGCCCGGCGCGCCGCCGCAGGATGTGCAGGTGCGGGGCCGGGTTGCCGACCTTCCGCAGCGTGGGCCGGGCTACACGCGTTTCGTGTTGCACGTCGAAGAGGCCGACGCGCTGCCAGCGCTGCGTGGCAAGCGCCTGCAGGTGACCTGGAACGATCCGTGGCGCGGGCCTCCGCAACGTGGCCTGGGCGCTGGACGCCATGCGGTTCGCGCCGGGGCGTACTGGGAACTGTCGTTGCGCGTGCGGGCGCCGCGTTCACGGATCAATCCCGGTGGCTTCGATGGCGAACGCCACGCCGTGCTGCGGGGCATCTCCGGCAATGCCTCGGTGCGTGATCCGGCCAGCGCGCGCGAGTGGCTGCCGGCGCGGGGCCTGCAGGCCTGGCGGGAACGCAGCAGTGCCGCGATCGCCGTGCAGGTGGCACATCCTGCCGCACGGTTCGTGCAGGCGTTGGCACTGGGCGATACCCGTGGTCTGTCCGATGCCGACTGGGAACACCTGCGCGCGTTGGGCCTGACCCATCTGGTCGCCATTTCCGGTTTCCACGTGGGCGTGGTCGCTGGCTTCGGCGTGCTGCTGTGCCGCCTGTCGTGGTGGCTGTGCCCGCTGCTGGGACGGTACTGGCCGCGGCCGCAGGCGGCCGCATGGGGAGCGGCACTGGCCGCAGCCACCTATGCCGTAGCGGCCGGTGGTGCACTGCCGACGGTGCGCGCGGCGCTGATGATCGGGCTGGTCGCACTGGCCAGGGCCGGGCGTCGCCCGGTTGGTGCAGGGCAGGGGCTGGCGTTGGCCGCGATGGTGATGCTGTTGCCGGCGCCGCTGTCGGTGCTCTCGGCCGGGTTCTGGCTGAGCTTCGGTGGCGTGCTGTGGTTGCTCTGGTGCCTGCCGAGGACGGGGCCGGAGGGCATCGGTGGTGGGCTGCGCGGGTTCCTTGCCGCGCAGGGTGTTGCCAGCCTCGGCCTGCTGCCGCTGTGCGTTGCCTTGTTCGGCGGGACCGCGCGGTTGGGGCCGCTGGTCAATCTGCCGATCATCCCGTGGTGGACAATGCTGGTTGTTCCGCTGTCGCTGCTCGGTACCGGCCTGCACGTGCTGCATGACGGCGCGGGGCGTTGGGCCTGGCGCGCCGCGGCCTGGCTGTTCGAGCTCAGCTGGGAGGCCCTGCAGCCGTTGGCGCTGCATCCGCAGGCGATGTGGTGGCTGGCCGAGGCGCCGCGCTGGGCGGTACCGGTGGCCTTGCTGGGGGTGTTCTGGTGGCTGCTGCCGCGCGGCGCCGGCGGTGGCCTCGCTGGCCTGCTGTTGTGCCTGCCACTGCTGTGGCAGGCCCGGCATGCCCCTGCCCAGGGCGAACTGGAGCTGCTGGTGCACGATGTCGGCCAGGGCACGGCGGTGCTGGTGCGCACGGCCCGGCACGCGCTCTGGTACGACGTTGGGCCACCGACCGGTGGTGACGGCAACGAGCGGATCCTGATTCCGGCGTTGCGTGCGCTCGGTCAGGGGCCGCCGCAGCAGGCGATGCTCAGCCATGACCACCTGGATCACACCGGCAGCCTGCCCGGCCTGCGCCGGCAGCTGGCCGGGCTGCAACTGCTGGCGCCGCCCGGCAGCGCCATCGCCGGGGCTGCCCCGTGCCAGCAGGGGACGCGCTGGCAGTGGGATGGGGTCGATTTCCAGGTCCTGCACCCCGCGCCGGGCAGCCGGCAAGCCGAAAACGAGGACAGCTGCGTGCTGCGCATTGCCAGCCGCCACGGCGTGGTGCTGCTTCCCGGCGACATTGGTCGCCCGGCCGAGGCGGCGCTGCTGCAGGGGTATCCGCACGCGCTGAAGGCGGACGTGGTACTGGTGCCGCACCATGGCAGCGGCGGCAGCTCCAGTGCGCCGTGGGTCGCGGCGGTAGCACCGCGGCTGGCGGTGGTCTCTGCCGGGCACCGGAACCGCTTCGGCCACCCGCGCCAGGAGGTGGTCCAGCGCTGGCAGGCGCAAGGCGCGGAAGTGCTGGCCACGGCCGACTCCGGGGCGATCCGCGTATGGCTTGGCGCACAAGGCCTGCAGCTGCGTGAACAGCGCATCCATGCATCCCGGTGGTGGGATGCCGCTGGGCGGGCGCGGTCGGCTGCTATCCTATCGCCGATCGAACAAGCGGCCGTTGGGCCGGAGGGTTGAAACGTGTGGGAACTGGTCAAGGCCGGTGGCTGGCCGATGGTGCCGCTGCTGCTGTTGGGCGTACTGGCTTTGGCGATCATCCTGGAGCGTTTCTGGTCCCTTCGGCGGACTGAAGTGCTGCCGCCCGGCCTCGGCCAGGAAGTGCGCAACTGGGCCGCTCGCGGCAAGCTCGACCCGGCCCACCTGCAGACCCTGCGGGCGAATTCGCCGCTGGGCGCGCTGCTGGCTGCCGCACTGGAAGCCCGCAATCGCCCGCGCGACCAGATCCGCGAGCGCATCGAAGACACCGGCCGCCACCTGGTGCACCGCATGGAGCGTTTCCTGAACGCACTGGGCACCATTGCCTCGGCCGGCCCGCTGCTGGGCCTGCTCGGCACGGTGATCGGCATGATCCAGATGTTCCTGGGCATCCTCGACCACGGCGTGGGCGACGTGAACCAGCTGGCTGGCGGCATCGGCAAGGCGCTGGTGTGCACGGCCACCGGCATGATCGTGGCGATCCCGGCGCTGATGTTCCATCGCTACTTCAAGGGCCGCATCCACGGCTACGTGGTGGAGATGGAGCAGGAAGCCAGCGCCCTGCTGGATACGCTCGATGGCCGCCCCGGGGTGATGAACCCGGCCCCGGCCGCGCGCCAGGCCGGCGCCGCCACGGCGAAGGCCTGATCGATGCGTATCGGCAACGACCGATCCCAGGATGAGCCGCATATCGACCTGGTGCCGCTGATCGACGTCATCCTGGTGCTGATCATCTTCTTCGTGGTCACCACCACCTTCGACGCGCGTTCTACGCTGCAGGTGCAGCTGCCGACCGCAAGCCAGCAGCAGACCAACGAGCCGCCACGCTCGCTCAGCGTGCTGATCAACGCCGAAGGCCGTTACTTCATCAATGACCAGGAAGTGCTGCGCAGCGACGTCGAGTCGGTCAAGCAGACCATCGCCGCCGTGGCCGGCAGCGATCGCGAGCAGACCGTGCTGCTGCGCGCCGACGCGCGCACTCCCTACCAGGCCGTGGTGACCGCGCAGGATGCGCTGGGTCAGCTCGGTTTCCGCCGTATTGCCATTGCAACAGCACCCGAGGTGCGTCCATGAGTTCCAATCACGCGCCGGTGTGGCCGATCTACAAACGTCTGCTGGGGTACACCCGCGCCTACTGGGTGTTCATGGTGGCCGCGGTCATCGCCATGGTGGTCGAAGCCCTGGCGGGCTACCACTTCACCAAGTTGATGGAGCCGCTGGTCAACCGTGGTTTCGTCAACCCGGAACCGCGCATGGCGGTGATCCTGCCGCTGACCATCCTCGGCCTGTTCCTGATGCGCAGCCTCGCCACCTGGGTGAGCGACTACGCGCTGGCCAAGACCGGCCGCAGCGTGGTGCGTGACCTGCGCGAACAGGTGCTGGCCAAGTACCTGCACCTGCCGTCCTCGCACTTCGATACCGAAGCGACGCCGGTGATGGTCAGCCGCCTGAACTTCGACACCGAGCAGGTCACCCAGGCCAGCGCCGACGCACTCAAGACCGTGGTGGCCGACACTCTGACCATCATCGCCATGCTGGCGGTAATGCTGCAGATGAGCGTGAAGGTCACCGTGGCCATGCTGGTGGTGGTGCCGCTGATCGGCGTGATCGTGTCCTACGTGGGCAAGCGCTACCGCCGCATCAGCCGCGGTATCCAGGACGGCATGGGTTCGATGGCGCAGACCGCCGAACAGTCGCTGGCGGCGCAGCAGGAAGTGAAGGTGCACGGCACCCAGCAGCATGAGATCTCGCGCTACTCGCGCCTGGCCAACCGCATGCTGTCGCTGAACATGAAGGTGGAAGTCACCCGTGCGGCGGCGTCCAGCGTGGTGCAGTTCCTGGCCGCACTGGCGCTGGCGGTGATCGTCTGGGTATCGACCCGCGAAGCGCTGGCCGGTCGCCTCAACGCCGGCCAGTTCATGGGCCTGATGACCTCGATGATGGCCATCATTCCTTCGCTGCGCCGCCTGACCAGCGTGCAGACCTCGATCTCGCGCGGTGTGGCCGCCGCAGAGCGCCTGTTCGGCATCCTCGACATGCAGGTCGAGCGTGACGAGGGCCGCAACAGCGTGCAGCGCGTGCGCGGCGAGCTGGCCTTCGACCACGTCATGCTGCGCTACCGCGAGGACAGCGGCATTGCCCTGGACGACATCAGTTTCGTGGCGAAGCCGGGCACGGTCACCGCCATCGTGGGTCGTTCCGGCAGTGGCAAGACCAGCCTGATCCGGCTGGTGCCGCGCTTCTACGAGCCCAGCGGTGGTGTCATCACCCTCGATGGCGTCGCGCTGGATGACTATCCGTTGGCCGACCTGCGTCGCCAGGTGGCGATGGTCGGGCAGAAGGTCATGCTGTTCGATGACACCATCGCGGCCAACATCGCCTATGGCATGGAAGCGAGCGAGGAGCAGATCCGTGCGGCGGCCGAAGCGGCCAATGCGTGGGAGTTCATCGCGCGCATGCCGCAGCAGCTGCAGACCCCGGTCGGCGAGAACGGTGCACTGCTGTCCGGCGGCCAGCGCCAGCGCCTGGCGATCGCCCGCGCGATCCTGCGTGACGCGCCGATCCTGATCCTCGACGAAGCCACTGCCGCGCTGGACAACGAGTCCGAGCGACTGGTGCAGGATGCGCTGCAGCGCCTGATGCCCGAACGCACCACGCTGGTCATCGCGCACCGCCTGTCGACCATCGAGCATGCCGACCTGGTGCTGGTGATGGACCACGGCCGCATCGTTGAGCGGGGTACCCACAAGGAGCTGCTTGCCATGGGTGGCCTGTACCAGCATCTGCACAGCATGCAGTTCCGCGAAAGGCAGGACTGATGGCTGGCAAGGGTACCCAGACCCCGCCGTACTGGTACGACGGCAGCCCGGTTCCGTGGGCGATGCGCCTGCTGGCGCCGCTGTATGCTGGCGTCACCGCGCTGCGCCGCCGCGCTTATCGGCGGGGATGGCGCAAGCGCTACGCGCTGCCGGTGCCGGTCATCGTGGTTGGTAACATCACCGCCGGCGGCACCGGCAAGACGCCGCTGACCATCGCCCTGGTCGAGCGCCTGCGTGCGGCCGGCTGGAAGCCGGGCGTCGCGAGCCGTGGCTATGGCCGCGAAGACGCCGACAAGCCGCTGTGGGTGCAGGCCGACACGCCGACCGCCAAGGGCGGTGACGAACCGGTGCTGATCGCCTGGAAGACCGGCGTGCCGGTGCGCGTGGACCGTGACCGGGTCGCCGCAGGCAAGGCACTGATCCAGGCGGGCTGCGATGTGATCGTCTGCGATGACGGCCTGCAGCACTACCGGCTGGCGCGCGACATCGAGATCGAAGTGGTCGATGCCCAGCGTCGCTACGGCAACGGCCGGATGATTCCTGCCGGACCGCTGCGCGAGCCGATCAGCCGTGCTGGCGAATGCGATTTCCGTGTGGTCAACCTGGGCCAGGCCGATGAGGAAACCGCGGCCCAGGCCTGCGGTTTCGGCCAGTGGCCGATGGCCCTGCACATCGACAGCGCGCAGCCGCTGGCCGGTGGCCGCGCGCGCCCGTTGTCGTACTTCAAGGGCCAGCGTGTTCACGCGGTGGCCGGCATCGCCCATCCACAGCGCTTCTTCGACATGCTGCGCGCGCGTGGCATCGGCGTGGTGCCGCATGCCTTCGCCGACCACCAGGTCTACCAGCCGCAGGACCTGTCCTTCGGCAGCCAGCTGCCGGTGCTGATGACCGAGAAGGATGCGGTGAAATGCCGCGCATTCGGCAACGATTGGCATTACGCGGTGCCGTTGCGTGCCGAGCTGCCTGCCGCGTTCTGGGTGGCGCTGACTGACCGCCTGGACAAGCTGCGACCGAACTGAGTGGCGCGGTGGCGCTTGCATTCACGCGCCACCGGCCGCATCCCCGTTGTAACGAGCCTGCCGAGTATCGCCCCATGACTGAATTCGTTGTCGCCATCCCGGCCCGCTATGCCGCCTCGCGGCTGCCGGGCAAGCCGCTGCGTCTGCTGGGTGGTGAGCCGCTGGTGCTGCACGTGGCGCGCCGCGCGCTGCAGGCAGGCGCTGGCGAGGTATGGGTCGCTACCGACGATCAACGCATTGCCGACGCGCTGTCCGGGCTGGCCGAGGTGAAGGTAGCGATGACCGCCACATCGCATGCGTCCGGTACCGATCGCCTGGCCGAATGTGCGCGTATCGCCGGCTGGGCGGACGACACTGTGGTGGTCAACCTGCAGGGGGACGAACCGTTCGCGCCTGCGGCCGGCATCCGTGCGGTGGCCGAAGCGCTGGTCGGCGGCAACGCGCCCATGTCGACCCTGGCCACCTCCGTCGAGGACGCGCAGACGCTGTTCGACCCGAACGTGGTCAAGCTGGTGCGCAACGTGCGCAACGAGGCGATGTACTTCAGCCGCGCACCGATCGCCTGGCACCGCGATGGTTTCGCGCGCAGCCGCGACACGCTGCCGGAAGGGCATGCCTGGCTGCGCCACATCGGCATCTACGGCTACCGCGCCGGTTTCCTGCAGCAGTTCGCGGCGATGCCCCCGGGCCAGCTGGAGCAGGTCGAATCGCTGGAGCAGCTGCGCGTGCTGGAAGCGGGCCATCCGATCAGTGTGGCGATCTCGCCGGAACCGTTCCCGCCCGGCATCGACACGCCCGAAGATCTGGAACGCGCTGAAGCGCTGCTGCAGGCGCTGGCCGCGCGATGAGGCTGCTGGTCGTCTGCCTCGGCAACATCTGCCGTTCGCCGATGGCCGAGGGTGCGCTCCGCGCACGCCTGGACGCTTCGCCGCTGGCGGGGCGGGTGCAGGTGGATTCGGCCGGCACCGGCGACTGGCATGTCGGCGAGCCACCGGACCGGCGCGCGATCGCCTGTGCGGCCGGGCATGGCGTGGACATCGGCGGCCTGCGTGCGCGCCAGCTGCAAGCCGCTGATTTCGACCGCTTCGACTGGATCCTGTGCGCCGACGAGGCGAACCTGCGGGACGCCGGCCGCCTGGCCACGCCTGCCCAGCGTGAGCGGCTGGCGCTGTATCTGCCCTGGTCAGGCGGGGAGGGGCGGGTGGCGATCCCCGATCCCTATACCGGCGGCAGCGATCACTTCGAGCAGGTCTGGACGCTGGTCGACAATGCTGCAAAACGTGCAGTGGCACGACTGTTGCATGACGCCGACTCCGGCATAATCGGGCCATGAACGTCCAGCCCGTCCCGGACCTGCCCGAGTTCGCCACCTGGCTCAACGCCGCCCCCTGCACCCTGACCGAACTGCGCGGTCGGCCGGTGGCGCTGTTGTTCGTCAACGCCGCCTCTGCCTGGAGCGCGCAGCGCCTGGCCGAATTCGGTCAATGGCTGTCGCGTCACCCCGGCATGCTGCAACCGCTGGTGTTGCAGGTACCCCGTTTCGATTTCGAGCGTGACGCCGGCGCCGCACTGAAACTGCTGCGTCGCCAAGGGCTGTCAATGCCGGTCCTGCTCGATGCCGACTGGGATGGTTGGCGTCGCTTCGGCGTCACATCATGGCCGACCGTGGTGCTGCTGGATGCGCAGGGGCGCGAACAGCAACGGCTGGTCGGGCTGGGTGCTCCGGGAGACCTTGAGCGCGCGTTGAATGCGCTGTGCCACGGCGCGCCGTCGGCACCGCCGCGCGGCGGTACCGAGCTGCACCCGGAGCCGCGGCAGGCACTGCGTTTTCCGCTGGGCCTGGCGGTCAGCACCGAACGCCTGTACATCGCCGACAGTGGCCATCACCGCATCCTCGAATGCAGCCACGGCGGGCGCATCCTGCGCCAGTTCGGGTTGGGGACGGCCGATTTCATGGACGGCAACCTCGCCGAAGCGGCGTTCCATCGTCCGCAGGCGCTGGTGCTGGAGCGCGACGCGCTGTACGTGGCCGACACCGGCAACCATGCTGTGCGCCGCATCAACCTGCTGACCGGCATCGTCGACACGCTGTGCGGCAATGGCCGCCCCGGCGCGCCGGTGGAGGGCCCGGTAGCGCAGGCGCGGCAGGTCTCGCTGGACCACCCGGTCGGTCTGGCCATCGCCGATAACCAGCTGCACATCGCCATGGCCGGCGACAACCGCATCTGGAGCTACCACCTCGGGCAGCGCAGCCTGCAATGGCGCGCCGGCAGCGGTGCCATCGACGAGCGTGATGGCAGCGGCCATCTGGCTGCGTTCGCGCAGCCGACCGCACTGGCCGTGGTGCAGCAGGTGCTGTACGTGGCCGATGCGCTGGGCTCCTCGATCCGTGCACTGCAGCTGCGTGGGGATCTGGTGCAGACGCTGGTCGGGCAGGGCCCCTGGCGTTTCGGCGATGAAGATGGCCCGCGCGCGCAGGCCAGCCTGCAGTTCCCACAGGCGATCGCGCTGAGTCCGGATGCGCCGCTGCTGTGGATTGCCGATACCGGTAATGGCCGCCTGCGCACGCTGCGCCTGGGCGGTGGCGAGCTGACGACCCAGCCGCTGCCGCGCCGCCTGCATGGCCCGGCCGGACTGGCCGTGGGTGCCGGTGCGGTGTGGATCGCCGAGACCGACGCCCACACCGTGCTGCGATTCGACCCCGAAAGCGGCGTGCTCAGCGAAGTGCCGATCAGCGAATGACCGACGTTCCCGCCCCGGCCTTCGACGGCAAGGCCTTCGCGGCCCAGCTCAGTACCGCCCCCGGTGTGTATCGCATGTACGCTGCCGACGACACCCTGCTGTATGTCGGCAAGGCGCGTGCGCTGCGCAACCGTGTCGGCAGCTATTTCAACGGCAGCCCGAAGAATGCGCGGATCATGTCGATGATCTCGCAGATCGTGCGCATGGACGTGACCGTCACGCGCTCGGAAGCCGAAGCGCTGCTGCTGGAAAACCAGCTGATCAAGTCGCTGTCGCCGCGTTACAACGTCTCGCTGCGCGACGACAAGACCTATCCGCATGTGCTGCTGACCCGCGAGGACTGGCCCCGCATTGCCCTGCATCGCGGCCCGCGTGCCATTCCCGGGCGCTATTTCGGGCCGTATCCCGGCGTCACTGCGGTGCGCGAAACGCTGAACCTGATGCACAAGCTGTTCAAGCTGCGCAGCTGCGAGGACAGCGTGTTCCGCAACCGCTCGCGGCCGTGCCTGCAGTACCAGATCGGCCGTTGCAGCGCGCCCTGCGTGGAGCTGGTGGCGCCTGCCGAGTACGCTGAATCGGTGCGCCGCGCCGCGCTGTTCCTGGAAGGCAAGAGCGACGAGCTGACCCGTGAACTGGGCGAGCAGATGCAGGCCGCCAGCGAGGCGCTGGAGTTCGAACAGGCCGCGCGCCTGCGTGACCTGATTTCCTCGCTGCGCAGCATGCAGACCCGCCAGTATGTGGACGGCCGTGCCGCCGACCTGGACGTGCTGGCAGTGGCCATGCAGGGCTCGCAGGCCTGCGTGCTGCTGCTGGCCTTCCGTGATGGCCGCAACCTCGGTACCCGCCCGTTCTTTCCGCGTACCAATGGCGAGGAGAGCCCGGAGGAAGTGCTGGCCGCGTTCGTCTCGCAGTACTACATCGAATTCGAGCCGCCGCGCGAGATCCTGCTGGACCGCGAGATTCCCGACGCCGACCTGCTGGTCGCCGCGCTGTCGGCCTCGGCCGAGCGCAAGGTGCAGCTGAAGTGGAACGTGCGCGGCGAGCGTGCCGGCTACGTGGAGCTGGCCAGCCGCAACGCGCAGCTGACCCTGGCCACCGAACTCAATAGCCGCAACGCGCAGCACGCGCGCAGCGATGCATTGCGCGACATGCTGGGTCTTGCCGAGCCGGTCAAGCGTGTCGAATGTTTCGATATCAGCCACACCCTGGGCGAGGCCACCGTGGCGTCGTGTGTAGTGTTCGACGCGGCAGGCCCGGTGCGCGCGCAGTACCGCCGCTTCAACATCAGCGGCATCGAGCCGGGCGATGACTACGCCGCCATGCGCCAGGCCATCGACCGCCGCTTCCGCCGTGCGGTGGAAGAGCAGGGCGTGCTGCCGGACGTGCTGCTGATCGACGGTGGCGCCGGCCAGCTGGCACAGGCCCAGGCCGCACTGGCCGACCTGGGCGTGGAAGGCGTGCTGCTGGTAGGCGTGGCCAAGGGCGTGGAGCGCCGCGCGGGCCACGAAGCGCTGGTGATGCCCGATGGCCGCGAGCTGCGCCCGGGCGCGGCCAACCCGGCGCTGCAGTTCATCCAGCAGGTGCGCGACGAGGCGCACCGCTTCGCCATCACCGGCCACCGCGGCCGCCGCCAGAAGGCACGGATGACCAGCAAGCTGGAGGACATCCCCGGTATCGGGCCGCGCCGCCGCGCCAGCCTGCTCAAGCATTTCGGCGGCCTGGTGGGCCTGAAAGCCGCTGGCGAAGCGGAAATCGCCAAGGTGGAAGGCATCAATGACGCCCTCGCGGCACGTATCTACGCTAACCTGCACGGGTTGGCCACGCCTGATGCGGCCGAGTAGAGAGAGAAGCACGCAAGCATGAAGTTGACCCTGCCCACCTGGCTGACGTTGTTGCGGATCGTGATGATCCCGGTGCTGGTGCTGGTGTTCTACCTGCCCTACACCTGGACCAACTTCGCTTCGGCGGCGATCTTCGGCCTGGCCGCGATCACCGACTGGCTCGATGGCTGGATCGCCCGCCGCTACCAGCTGGAGTCGGCCTTTGGCGCCTTCCTCGACCCGGTCGCGGACAAGCTGATGGTGGCAGTGGCGCTGTTCCTGATCGTGCAGGGCCACCCGACGCCGTGGATGGCGTTCTGGGCGGCGGTCATCGTCGGTCGTGAGATTGCAGTATCGGCGCTGCGCGAATGGATGGCCGAGCTGGGCCAGCGCGCCAAGGTGCGCGTGGCGATGATCGGCAAGGTCAAGACCACCGCGCAGATGGTCGCGCTGTTGTGCCTGCTGTATTCGGTGGCCCCCAACGTGCCGGTGGAAGACATCTGGATGGGCTGGCCGGTGTTCCATATCGGCGACTGGACCCTGGCCATTGCCGCCGTGCTGACCCTGTGGTCGGGCCTGCAGTACCTGCATGCCGCCTGGCCGAGCCTGCGCGATGACGAGCGCGCCGCGCGTGAGCGTGCGCGGCAGAAGAAGCTGGGCAACTGAGCGCCGGGGTCGAATCCCTTTCCGAAGCAAGGGGCTCTGACGCCATCGATGCTGGCATCCACGCATGGCGTGGATCTACTGGAAATGCTGCATCCACGGATGATGCGGATCCATCGGTTTGCGGGGATGCTGTAGTAGATCCACGCCATGCGTGGATACGCGGCGCCAGGCATCCCGCATTCCCTGAAAAAAAGCGCTTGACGCGCTCCTTGGAATAGGTAGAATTTCGCCTCCCAAGCGGGAATAGCTCAGTTGGTAGAGCGCAACCTTGCCAAGGTTGAGGTCGCGAGTTCGAGTCTCGTTTCCCGCTCCAGATTCAAGAAAAGCGCTCCCGGAAGGGGGCGTTTTTCGTTTGCGTACTGATCGCTTCATCCCCACTTCACCGCCACTCCTTCGCCTCACCACGCGGCAGTTCGAAGCTGCATCTCCGTTCCTTCAGGACGATGCAGCAATGCCTCACACTCCCTCCGCCTACGACCACGACGTGGTCATCGTCGGCGCCAGTTTCGCCGGTGCCGCCTGCGCCCTGGCCGCTGCCCAATACGGCCTGCGCGTCTGCGTGCTTGACCGCAAGGCCGACCCTGGCGAGCGCCTGCACACCACTGGCATCGTTGTGAAAGAGGCGATGGAGCAGACCTGGCTGGGGCGCATGCCCGAGCATCTGGTGCAGCGGGTCGCGAACGTGCGCCTGTATTCGCCCAACCTGCGCAGCGTATTGCTGGCCGCACCGGGCTACTTCTTCCTCACTACCGATACGCCGAACCTGATGCGCTGGCTGGCCAGCGAACTGCGCGCGAATGGTGTCGACCTGCGCCTGCAGCAGTCCTTTACCGACGCTCATCGAAGCGGCGATGGCTGGCAGGTGGAAGGGGCAGGCCGCTGCGCCTACCTGGTCGGTGCAGATGGCGCACGCTCACGCGTTGCCCAGCGCGTCGGCCTCGGCCAGGTACGTGACAATCTCTACGGCGTTGAGCGCGAGTTCGCCGGCCTGCAATTGCCGCAGGGAGACGCGCTGCATTGCTTCGTCAGCAAGCGCTATGCGCCGGGTTACATCGGCTGGGTCGCGCAGAATCCGACCGGCCTGCAGGTCGGGTTGGCGCTGCGTCACGACCCGCAACAGGTACGGCCGCCGGACATCGATGGTTTCCTCGACC
Source organism: Stenotrophomonas maltophilia (assembly GCF_006974125.1). Lineage (NCBI taxonomy): Bacteria > Pseudomonadati > Pseudomonadota > Gammaproteobacteria > Lysobacterales > Lysobacteraceae > Stenotrophomonas > Stenotrophomonas maltophilia. Next base: position 3,679,355 of record NZ_CP037858.1, read on the forward strand.
ACGTGCGCGACGTGGTCGGCATTCCGCCTTCGGCGCGCCCTACGGGTACCCGCGCCGGCCTGGTCCCGTGCGGCCGACCGGTTGGCCCAATCACGGGCCGCCGCCTGATTCTGACCGGTGACGCGGCGGGCATCGTCTCGCCGCTCTCGGCGGGCGGCATCCACTCCTCATGGCGGCACGGCTGGGCAGTCGGCGAGGCGATTGCCCGCCATCTGCGTGGCCGGGGGCCGGAAGCCGAACGGGTGGCGCGGCAGGTGGCGCCGGCATTCCATGGCAAGCGGCTGCTGCGCTGGGCGATGGATCATCTGCAGGCCGACTGGCCTCTCAATGCACTGCTGCATACGGCGGCCACGCGGCGCGTCGCCGAGCAGGTCTATTTCCACCGACGTGGCCTGCGGACCTGAGGTGTCGGTCCTGGGGGCCTGAACGCCGCCCTTCACTTCACGTGAAAATTCCTGTTGACGCCGTGCAGCAATATCGACACAATAGCGCTCCTTCGACGCAGGTCGAACGAAATCTGCGGGAATAGCTCAGTTGGTAGAGCGCAACCTTGCCAAGGTTGAGGTCGCGAGTTCGAGTCTCGTTTCCCGCTCCAGATTCAAGAAGAACGCTCCCGCAAGGGGGCGTTTTTCGTTTGTCACTCCGGTTGCACCACTGCCGCGCTAGCGTGGCTTGCCGGGCAGGGCGCTGCACCAGGTCCGGGCATCCTGCCGGTCGAAACCGGGGCAGCGGTTGTCCTGCGGAATGTAGACGTAGGGGACGTCATCTTCGTAGGTGAAGTGGTAGTAGTAGCTCCGGTCCTTCCCGTACAACCAGTAGTTCGACGAGCCCTGGTTGATGGCATACGGCTCGAAGGTGAAGATCGAGGATTCACCGGGGATGAAGTTGCTGCGCTCCATCCGTAACTGCAGGGCGTTCGAGACCAGTGGGGTGGTCAGGACGAGCACGATCACACCGACAGTCGCTGTCGTGATCGAGCCAATCAGCAGCCGGTGGCGGGGGTGTTTCACGGTCGGGCAGCATCGAAGCAGGACAGTGCTGCAATGTGCAATACGCCGTAAAAGTCGTCCAGTGTTCCGTGCCGGGAACGCATTGAAAGCGTAGTGAAAGACTGGGTCGGCGTTGCCTGAACCGCACGCGTGCTGTGACCTTTTTCGGACGATTTCTCCATGTTCGCTCCACAATCGCACGGTAGCCTTCATGCTCCTTCTACACGTTGGCGGGCTGGTGGTCAGGCGTATCACTCCAGTGGCAGTGCCCAGGACCGGGCGCGGATTTTCCCTGCATGCAGTGCTGCGCCCTGGCGCGTTGTTGGCAAGCCTGGCCCTGGCTGGCTGCATGTCGGTGCCGGTGCCGGACCTGCCTGACCGCACGCCCAGTACCTGGACCCAGGTGCCGCAGGGGCAGGGCGTGGCGGTGGATGCCAGGCAGTGGTGGAAAGTGCTGTCCGACCCGGCGCTGGATGGCCTGGTCGATCAGGCGGTCGCCGGCAACCTGGACCTGCAGCAGGCGACGCTTCGCCTGCAGGCCGTACGCATCGTCGCCGGTACGTCCGACTCGCGTTTCCTGCCGGAAATCTCGGCCAGCGCCAAGCAGGTGCAGGACGCCGCCGCAGTGGATACCTACTTCCATGCCGGCATCGAAGCGATCTGGGACCTGGGCCTGTTCGGCGCCGCCGAGAGTGCGCAGCTGAGCGCGCAGGCCTCGGCCGGCAATGCCGAGGCGCTGCGCAATGCCGCGCAGGTGGCGGTGATTGCCGACGTGGTGCGCAGCTATCTGGACCTGACCGTGGCACAGGCCCAGCAGGACCTGCTGGCCAAGCAGCAGGCCGTGGATGACCGTGGCGAACAGTTGGCCCTGGTCCGCCAGCGCCTGCGCCTGGATGAGCCGGGCGAGCTGGATCGCCTGCGTGCACGCCAGGCCGCCACCCGCGCCGCAATCGCACAGGCTCGGGAAAACGCCGACAACGCGGCCCGCGCGCTGGCATTGCTGCTGGGCCGTGACGGTCCGGACCCGGCCTGGCGCGCCTACCGCACGCCGCCGAAGCTGGGCACGTTCTCGCTGCAGCAGGTACCCGCCGATCTGCTGCGCCACCGTCCGCAGATCCTGCTGGCCGAATCGGAGGTGATGCAGGCCGCGGCCAGCAAGGGCGCGGCGCGCGCTGCGATGTATCCGCGGATCAGCCTGGGTGGTTCGATCCTGTACGCCTACAACCTCACCCAGAACGCCCGCTCCAATTCCGATTCCAGTCCGTCGATCGGCCCGTACGTCGATATTCCACTGTGGGACTGGGGCCAACGCCGCGCGCGCTTCCATGCCGATGAGAAGCAACTGGACGCCGCATTGCTCGGCTACCGCAAGGCCGTGCTGGAAGGCGTGAGCGAAGTGGAAGGTGCGCTCGGCAGCCTTGCACGCCAGGACAGCAGCATCCAGTCGCTGCGCGCGGCCAACGATGCAGCCGGACAGCAGGTCAAGCGCCAGGCGCGGCAGGTGCAGCTGGGCCTGTCCAGCGAATTCGACGGGCTGGACACGCAGCGTGCCGCGCCGGCCTCGCAGGCCGACCTGATCGGTGCGCAGGGCGCACGCGTGCTCGCCTTTGCGTCGCTGTACCGCGCGCTTGGCGGCGCACCGCTGCCGGTCGAGGGTGAGGGCGAACAGCAATGATCGCGCTGGCCCGCAAGACCCTGGCCTACGAGTGGCGCCGGTTCCTGCCGGTAGTGCTGGCGATGTGTTTCGCCGGCGTGCTGTTGATCGTGCAGGCTGCACTGGTGCTGGGCATCTTCGGCACCGCGGCGATCTACGTGAAAGCATCGTCGGCTGATATATGGGCCGGTTTCCCCGGCACCCAGAGCGTCAACTACGGCCATGCAATCAGCGCCGACGTCGAAAGCCACCTGCGCATGGATCCGGATGTCTCCCGCGTCGAACCCTATGAGTGGGTTGATGGCGAATGGCGCTCCAGCGCGCAGGGTACGGGCAACGTGTCGGTGTATCTGTCCGGCATCTCCACCCGCGACGACGCGATGATGTTCGCGCACATCCTGCCCGCCGACCTGCGTGCACAGCTGCGCGAACCGGGCGCCGTGATCGTGGACAGCGCCGACCTGGATACGCTGGGCGTGGATCTGCAGAACAATCGTGCCTGGATCAACGGCAAGGCCGTGCGTGTGGTTGCCGCGCAGCCAGGCCTGCGTGGCCTTGGTGGCGTCAACGTGCTGGCTTCGCTCGACACCGCGCGTGCCATCGCCGGCACTGACCCGCATGAGGGCAGTACCTATTTCGTGGCCGGCCTGCGCTCGCCGGACCTGGCCGACCGCGTGCGTGATCGACTGGCGGCGTCGATGGGCCAGGCCACACCGGTCGAGTTCTGGACCGCGCCGGAATTCGCCAGCCGCTCGCAGCAGTACTGGCTGTTCGATACCGGCGCGGGTATCGCGGTGTTGTTCATGGCCGTGATCGTCTGCTTCGTCGGTGCGGTGATCACCAACCAGTCGTTCGCCTCGGTAGTGGCCGGCTCGGTGCGCGAGTACGCCACGCTCAATGCACTCGGTGCGGGTCGCTATGCGCTGGCGCGCGTGGTGTTCGAGCAGGCCTTGCTGATCGGCGGCGTGGGCATGTTGCTGGCGGCAGCCTTCAGTACCGTGGTGCTGTTGATCGCGCAGACCCAGCGCGTACCGGTGCAGCTGACACCGATGGTGATCTTCGGCTGCGTGGCGCTGGTCGCGGTGATGGCCATGCTCTCCAGCATCATGGCGGTACGCAGTGTCGTCCGCTCCGATCCATCGTTGCTGCTGCGTTGAGGGCCGGCCGATGACTTCTACTCGCGCCGTCGCCCCGACCCTGCAGGCCGACGCACTGGAAAAGGGCTTCATGTCCGGCGATGTGCAGGTGCCGGTGCTGCGTGGCCTGTCGCTGGACATCTATCCCGGCGAGCTGACCCTGGTATCCGGCCCATCCGGCTGCGGCAAGAGCACGCTGTTGTCGCTGCTGTCCGGCCTGTCCGCACCCGATGGTGGTCGCGTGCATGCACTCGGCCAGGATGTGGGCCACATGAGCCGCAGCGAAGTGGAGCGTTTCCGCCTGCACCATGTCGGGTTCGTGTTCCAGGGCTTCAACCTGTTCCCGGCACTGACCGCGCTGGAGCAGGTGCAGCTGCCGCTGGGCTACCGCGGCATGCGCAATCGCGAAAGCGAACCGCTGGCCCGCAAGGCGCTGGAAGAAGTGGGCCTCAGCCATCGCAGCCACATGCGACCGGCGCAGTTGTCCGGCGGTGAGAAGCAGCGTGTAGCCGTTGCCCGCGCCTTCGCCAAGTCGCCGACGCTGATCTTCGCCGACGAACCCACCAGCGCGCTGGACGCCGAGAACGGCCAGCGCGTGATCGACATCCTGCATCGCTACGCACGTGCGCATGGCGCCACCGTGCTGTGCGTGAGCCACGATCCGCGCCTGATCCGGCATGCCGATCGGGTGATCGCCATGGAAGACGGCATGGTCCGTGATGACCGCCGCCAGAACGAAACTGTAGAGTCCGCCCCATGACCAAGACGTCGCACCTGCTTCCCCTCAGCCTGGCCCTGTCCGCGGCACTGCTGCTCGGCGCCTGTTCCAAGGAGGCACCCGCGCCTGCACAGCCGCCTTCTGGCAAGGCCGGTGCAACCGCCGCTGGCAAGGTTGCGGTCGCGCGCGGCATCATCGATGTCGAGGGTGGCCTGATCGCGCTGGCACCGCCGGTGGATGGCTCGATCACCGCCGCACCGGTGAAGGAGGGCGCCACGGTGAAGAAGGGGCAGCTGTTGTTGTCGCTGGATGGCGCCCTGCTGCAGCAGGAGGTGGCGATGGCCACCGCGGATCTGACGCTGGCCAATGACCGCCTGAAGGGCAGCCAAGCACAGCTGCGCGAACTGGAGCGCAACGCCACCCGCCTGTCTACCGGCGCCAGCGAAGGCGTGTCGTCCAGCCAGCAGGCCGATGCGGCCAAGCAGCAGTTGGCCGGCTTGCATGCTGACGTCGACGTGGCCGGTGCGCAGGTCGACATGGCCCAGCACAAACTGGAACACGCCAAGCTGAAACTGCAGCAGATGTCGCTGAGTGCGCCGGAGGCTGGCACGGTGGTCGGCCAGGTGCCGGGACTCGGCGCCTTCGTGCAGGCTGGCAAGCCGGCGATCTCGTTGTTGCCGGCGCGCCCGCTGCAGGTGCGTGCCGAACTCAGCGCCGCCTATGCGGACGCCGTGCAGGTCGGCATGCAGGCCACCGTGGTGCCGGACAGCGATGGTGCCGAGAACACCAGCACGCTGCCATCGGCACGCGTGGTGCGCATCAGCCCGGTGTTTGCGCAGGCCCGCCTGCCTGAAGATGCAGGGCGTGGCGTAGCCAAGGTGGTGGAATGCGTGCTGGAGTTCGATGGCGAGGCCAAGGCGCGCTTCGGCCAGCATGTGCGGGTGGAGTTCCGGAAGTAAGCCTGGCGTTGGGGTCGGGCCGTCTAGGGGCCCTTTCGACGCCTGAGTGCCCGCCATGCGCTCACCGCCGACACCAGGCACAGCGCCAGCAGCAGGCCCACGTCCAGCAGCAGCAACCACAGCAGGTGCATGCCGTGTACGGGCGGCTGGTGCATTGCCGACAGCATCCACGGTACCGACCACGCCAGCAGCAGCGCGAAGGCGATCAGCAGGCGCAACCACAGCCGCTTCAGTTTCCAGGGCCGCACGATCAAGGCAGCCACCACCAGCTCGACCGTTCCCAGCAGCGCGAACACGATGACGGTGCTGGTCGGGTAGGGCAGCTCGGCGCCTTCCAGGCGATGCAGCAGCCAGTAGTCCGGGGTGAAGCCGGCATTGACCAGTGCGGCGATCAGCGCCAGCCAGGTGAGCGCGACCAGCAGCCAGAACAGGCGGATGTAGCGTCTAGGCATCGGCGGTGTCCGGGGTGGTGGGCAAGCGGCTACGTGATGCATGGCACACGGATGTGGCGATCGCGGCCAGTGCCAGCAAGCCGGGCCCGACGGTGAAGTACAGCAGGCGCAGCGGGTGGTTGTGCATCAGTGTCCAGCTCGCGAACGCCAGGGGTATCGCCAGCACCAGCAGCTTGGCGAAGAGCGGCCGCAGCACTGCGATCAGCGGCTGGGCGCCAATGAACATCCAGAACAGATAGAACTGGGCGATGCCCAGGCCGATGTCACGATGTGAAGCAAAGCCGAAATGGTCGCGATACCAGTTCATTCCCAGTGGTATCAGTGCCCAGTACAGCAAGGCCACCAGCAGATGCAGCAGCAGGGCGATCAACAGGGGCGTGCCGCGAAGGAGCATGGGCGAATGGAGCCGGGCGGGGCAGCGTACCCCAGCGCGGACGCCCGTGACCGCATGATGTGAAGACTGTTGACGGCGTGAAGGAATTTGGACACAATAGCGCTCCTTCGACGCAGGTCGAACGGAATCTGCGGGAATAGCTCAGTTGGTAGAGCGCAACCTTGCCAAGGTTGAGGTCGCGAGTTCGAGTCTCGTTTCCCGCTCCAGATTCTACAGGGCCCCGGTAGGGGCCTTGTTTTTCTCCCGCCACGGCAAGGCGGGGCACGTTGGGCCACAAGGCTTTACGCGCAGTCAGAAAGGTGAAATCGCTGGTGTGTGTTCCGGATTTCCGGTACCATGGCGGCTTACGCGGGAATAGCTCAGTTGGTAGAGCGCAACCTTGCCAAGGTTGAGGTCGCGAGTTCGAGTCTCGTTTCCCGCTCCATGTTCCGACAGGCCCCATCTTGGGGTTTTGTCTTGTCAGGGCTACGTTCCTGGCGCGCAGTACGTTGGCCTCATGGCAGAGTGGCTATGCACCGGATTGCAAATCCGTTTACAGCGGTTCGATTCCGCTTGAGGCCTCCAATTGAAAAGCCCTGACTCCGGTCAGGGCTTTTTTGTTTGCCTGGCGTTCGACGCCTTTGTGCAGAATCTCCTGATTCGGCCATGAAATCATCTGTTTGCCAGCCGTTGTCAGCAGGTGGCAAACTCGCGCATAACATGCGCCGAGTGCGTTTACGTGAGCTTGAGCGGGGATCGCAACCACGCGACGCCGGGAAGATTCCTGCAAGGGCACGATCAAGTGGGCGGGGCTACTGCCGCAGACGGTCTATCTGAGCTTCTCCTATGAAGCCGAGGAACGAGTATGTACGTCGTCTGGACGTGCTGCTTGATCGCGGCGTGGTGCCGGAGGAGCTAGCCAACACCGAGGCGGCAGCGAAGAATCTGCGACGCGAACACGCCTCTCGATGCCATCAGCGGCTTGGCCGGGGCAAGTGGCGCGGTGGTGTGCAGTCCGACCCGGCGCTGCCGGTGTTGCGGGTCCGGGCCAGCTATCCGGTCAGCCCGTGGCTTTGGCGGGAATCACCTCCTGACCACGTTGTGCAGGAGGACATCGTCCTTGCCGAGAGCCTCCAGATGCGTAGCGCGCCGCTGTTCGATGCGGTGGTGGTCACCGGTGAGCTGCTGGGGAAGGGCGTCACCTGCAAAGTGCGCAAGGACGGTGAGGCAGGTCAGCTGTTCGCACGGCAGGTCAGCAGCCCACTGATCAATGTTGCTGCCGCCGGCGCCGAGCGCGGTCGGAACATCCTTAGTGAACGAGGTGAGCAAGCCGCCGTTGACCTCGCCATGCCGCTGTTCCCCAAGCCGCTTAAGCCAGGTGAGGTCGGCCCAGTCATGCCATTGGACCTGGTGGAGGTGGTTGGCCCTGCGGGGAGATGGCATGGGCAGTGCGAGTCGCTGCGCGTTGATGTTGTGATCGATCAGCAGGCAGTGGTGATCGAGCAGACCGTAACCCTTGAAAGGCACTACAGCGATGCGGACTGACCTTTGGGATCAATTCGGCGAACTGGTCAGCAGCAACCCTCGACTGCTGGCGACCGTCACCGCGCACAACACTGATGGCACCAGCACGTTGACGACGTATGACGGGGTGCGGGTGCGGGCTTTCGGCCAGCTGCAGCAAACCACTCCTCACAACGTCTGGGTTCGAGGTGGTCGCTTGATTGAAGCGGCTCCCAACCTTCCAGTGATGGAGGTCACCATCTAGATACTTCTTACAGGAGAAGCGTATGTGCTATTACGCCCGGATCATCGCTGCCTACTGGAATCTGGCCAGGATGACCGGCGCGCGTGGCATTTGTGAGAAAAGCCCAGCTCGTTGAGTAAGCTGGGCTTTGCATCGGTAAATCAAATTTGCTGGACTGGGCCGACATCTATCCTGCCACTGCAGTTGCCGACACATCCACCGCCAAAGTTGGTGCCACCGACGCCAACTCCGCCACCCCCATTCTCGGTGCCGCCTCCGCCAGTCTCCACGCCACCGCCTTCGTAGATTGGCTCGGGCATAACACCCTCGCGAGGGGTCCGGCCTTCGCCCACCCAATTGGATTCAAAGTTCTCGTGATAGACGGTGCAGTGGGTGGGATTGCATATCTGGTACGTTGTTCCAGTCGCCCACGCAAAGAATGGCACATAGTCGATTGGTGCCCGCGAGTCTTTAATGACCTCTAGGGTTCTTGCGTCGGGTACCGGTGATTCGACGTGACAATCGGTGCAGAAGTAGGGGCCGCGTTCGAAAGCGAACGTGCTTGCTGCGAGTGCGACCGCAGCGACGAATATCAGAAGTAGAATGGCCTTGCGGCGGGGGATGCGGAAGAACTTCTTATCTGCAGCATGAGTCATAGAGTTGATTTCCCTTTCGAAGCGCCAAGTTCAGCTGTTCTGTACTTAGCGATTTGTCCAAGGTACTAACTTGTCGAGCTGGCACTATCGACGGATCTGCGAGACGAACTGCTTCAAAGTAAGCTCTGCTTGTAACTCGGTCCTCGTCGACAAGTACACCAGCGTGATAGGCATTCCCAAGCTGTAGGAGCGCGTCCGCACTACCTTGGTTTGCCATTTCTTGCAGATAGCCGACAGCTGTCTGCTTGTATTCCTTCGTGCGGTCTGGATTGCGAAGCAGCTCCGCTGGTCCTCCAAGGGCGGATTGTGAGTCCGCGGCATAAAGGAGTCGTGCTCCAATGTTCCCCTGCTCTGCTGCAAGCGAGAGCCATCTACTGGAACTCAGTTCATCTTCAGCGGATAGTTCAATGCACGCGGTCGCGACATTCTCGGAAGCGTGAAGTGCGACGCCTCGAGACGCGCGTCGATTGATGTCCTTACACTCATTGAGCTTCTGAAATATTCCGTAGGACGCCGTCGCATCACCAGCCAATGCCAACGGCGAAAGTCTTGAAATTACTTCGTGCACTGTCCCTGGTGGGATTGGTCCATAGTCTTCTACTGCGTAGGCGTGTCCGGACAGTTGCCTCACACGAACCAATCTGTTGGCCGCAGACCCTGGTGTGGATCTTGAAGAAACCGGCTGCGAAGCGGAGATCACGGGCCCTCGAGTGGCGTGCTCCAAAGCGCTGGATGGATCTGACGATGAGGCGGCTTTGTTTGGCTGCGTACTCGATGCGGTTGTTCCATACCAAACTGCCGCTCCTGCCAGCATGGCTAGTACAGCGAGGCTCAGGGCTTTGATCCGTCGACTCATAGCGCTCCTTTGTTGCTGATGAACGTAGTGCGTGTACAGGGGGCATAGATGGCGCTCGATCCGGGGTGTCTCCGAGTGCCAAGTGCTTTACAGGCCTCTATTTGTAAACGACGACGGGCGGCACCACCCCCGGGCAAGGTGTAACTGAAGTTCACTTTTTGTTCACATTGGACTGGCTGGCGGAAGCTCTGGTGCATCGGCGACTGGCTCAATTACAAGCCGGGGACCAGGGCGCGCCTTGTCGAATCGTTGACGAGAAGCGGCACCAGTGCGAAGCGCTACGCGGAACGCTGGTGCGCGGCCCGGCTGTATCCCGAGCTGCCTCTGTGTGAGGCCGTCGCCCGGCTGACCGACAGCACGCCGATCCAGTTGCCCCCGCCACTGCCCCGTCTGCCGCCGACCCGCGAGCAGCAGCAACAGGCTCGACGCCTGGCCGAGGCCAGAGCGAAGGAGGTTGAGCGGATCAAGGCAGCACTCGATCGGTCAGGGTGGCTGGGCGGGTGTCGCCTCCGCTCAGGCTATTGATGAGTAAGGATTTGTTTAGGATTTCAGATCCGTTTACAGCGGTTCGATTCCGCTTGAGGCCTCCAATTGAAAAGCCCTGACTCCGGTCAGGGCTTTTTGTTTTTCTGCGGTCTGGAATGTGCTGTACGAGCGCTATGATCGGGTCTGGGCCTTAGCGGACTTCATGCGGATGACTCCCCGGCATATCGTGGAAACCTGGATCGAGCGCTTCAACGCAGGCGATGCTGCTGGCCTGGCGGAGCTGTATCACCCCGACGCGATCAATCACCAGGTCACCCAGGACCCGATCAAGGGCCGTGATGCGATCCGTGCCACCTTCGAGCGTGAATTCAACAACGCCGAAATGGTCTGCATTCCCGAAGTCATCCATGAGGCCGGCAATGTCGCTGCGCTGGAATGGCGCGACCCTCTTGGCCTGCGAGGATGCGGTTTCTTCACGGTTGATGGAGGGTTGATCACGTTCCAGCGCGGCTACTGGGACAAACTCTCGTTCCTGAAGATGCATGGCCTTCCGATCGAGTGAACCGCAAGCCAGGCCGGCAGCTGTGCTGACTTTCATCGTGGTCTGAGCAGCTACAGCCTTGCCAGCGCCCGCACCGTGGCCTGGGTCAGCGGCTGGGGCAGGGCATCCAGCGCGAACCAGCCCAGCCCGGTCTGCACACCCGGCTCCTGGACGGAGGCTTCGGCACCGGCAGGTGCCCGTGCCTCGTAGATCGGCGCGACCCAATGCTGCGCAAGCGCCGGCTCGAAATGATCGGCCACGCACAGCAGGCGCAGCAGCGTCACTTCCAACGCCGTCTCCTCGCGGACTTCGCGGACCACGGCGGCCTCCACCGTTTCCATCCAGTCGACTTTCCCACCGGGCAGGCCCCAGTGCCCGCGCTCCGGCTCGCGTCCGCGCTGGATCAGCAGGATGCGGCCGTCGGCATCACGGACGACGGCGCCACATCCAACGCGGGGAATCTGCAGTTCAGTCATGGCGGAGAATGAAGAAAGGGCAGTCTTCATTCTTGCATGCACGCCGTATCGGGCGAACCCGCGCTAGGCTGGGCACCTGCACATCAACAACCTCGCAGGTGGGTCGCATGCTCATCCGGCAACTTGGTGCTGACGACGCCGACATTCTCTGGCAGGCACGGTTGCAGGCGCTTCGCGAGTCGCCCGCTGCGTTCCTGTCCACGCTGGCCGAGGCGCAGAATGAGACGGCAGACGTGATGCGCGCCCAGCTTGCCGATCCCGGCACGCGTTATTTCGGCGCTTTCATCGACGGCATGCTTGTGGGCTTCCTGCGCTACGTACGCCCGATGCGGATGGCGCGACGGCATACGGCGGAAGTGCACAGTGTCCATGTGGGCACCGGCCATCGTGGCCAGGGTGTCGCCCGCCAGCTTTTTCTTGCTGCGTTTGCGTCTGCGCGCGCCGAGGGCATTGAATTGGTCACCCTGACGGTGCTGGCGGACAATGCTGCTGCGCGCGGGCTGTATGAATCGCTGGGTTTCAGCGTACTCGGCAGGGAGCCGCGGGCGGTCAAGCGCGAGGGCATCTACACGGATATCGTCTCGTACGGGATCACACTGCACTGAGAGTGAAACCTTGCCGCGGGCCCGGTCATGTTTCCGTGGCACGATGAGGCTGGACACATGTTCCAGGAAGACGGGGCAATGCACGTTCAGGTATCCAGCAGGGAGCGTGTGGCGCCGGAACACCGTCAGCAGGCGGTGGATCTGCTCCGCCAGGCTTTCCCGGACATGCAGGGCGAGGGCTACGCCATCCCGGGGCCGGTCGCTCTGGTCCTGGCAATGGAGTGTGATCAGGTGGTCGCACACCTCGCACTGTACGAACGCAACGTACGGCTGGACGGCGAGCCGGAACGCATCGGCTTGATCGGCGGCGTGGTGGTGCGTGCCGACGTTCGCCGGCAAGGCGTTGCCTCGCGCTTGATCGAAGCTGCGCACGCTGAACTGCGCCAGCGCGGGATCGATTTCGCGGTGTTGTTCGCCCTGGATCATCGGCACTATGCCTCTGCGGGCTATGTGCCGATGCAGAACGAGACCTGCTTCATTGAAGACGGCCATGCACGCCGGTTCGTCTATCGCGGCGGCATGGTGGCCATGCTGGGGGCGCGCCGCTGGACCACGGCCGTGCTCGATCTGCAGGGCGAAACGGTCTGAACGACGCCATCGTGCAGTCGCCCCCAAACCAACGTATCGTGTCGGTTGTCCAATGAACCAGGGAGCGGTGCAGGATGAAACGGAAGGTAGTGATGGCGATGATCCTGCTGGGGTGTGCCCCGCTGGCATCGGCCCAGGTCTACAAGTGCAAGGGCGCTTCCGGGGAAACGGTGTACAGCCAGAATCCTTGTGCTGCCGGCGCTGAACCCATGAAGCTGCGTTCCAGCCGTTCCTCCACGGAAACGGCGGGGGAGGCATCGAACCGCGCGGCGGTGTACCAGAACACCGAACTGGCCGACGCCGGCATCGCCGAGCGCAACTGCGTGCAGGGCGAGCGCTCGCGCATCTACGGTCCGCTGGAGTCCCGCAGCCAGCAGGTTGGCCGGCAGGTCGCCGAGCTGAACCGTCAACTGGCCGCGGCGGGCACCAGCCTGGCCGGCGCAACACAGGACTCCGGCATCCGTGCGCAGATCGCCAGCCTGCAGCAGTCGCTGAGCGCTGAGCGTGTTGCAGCAGATACGCAGATGTCGAATGCGCGCGAACAGTGTGCATCGGTCCGGCGCGAACGTGAGCGGACGGTGCGCGACAAGTTCAGCAGTTCGACCGCCCCTGCGAATTGACTGCTCACTGCGAGGCAGACGCGCCCATGGGCATTTCCGCACGGAAGTTGCGCCCGACCGGCTCTCCTACACCCAGGTAGTGCCGGAACAGGTAGATCAACGGTTTCCAGCGCGCCACATCGATGTGCTGGGTGCCGTCCACGGTGATGTCTTCGTGCGCATGCACGCAGCGGATGCGGGCTTCGACGATCACGAAGCCTTGGCCGTCATCCTCGCCGGGTGGATGCATCGCCATTACGCTGGCCTCCACCTGCAGCGGGCACTCGGCAATGGCCAGCGGAGCAACGTGCGTCGACGCGACGGCACTGAACCCGCCCAGCGCGAATTTGTCACGCACGTGCACGTAGCCCATCGCCTGCTTGGCGGCCGGCACAGGGTTGCAGCCGGTCGCTCTGGCGATGGCCTCGACTTGTGCAGCCTGGGCGGATGAGGGGAAGTTCAGCACGCACTCGTTGCGCAGCTGCAGGTTGCGATAGCCCTGGCCCTGCGTACCGAGGCCCAGCACCACCCGGTTGCCCAGCGCCCAGAACGAAGAAAGCGGGCTGATGTTGCTGCTTCCATCGTCATTCAACGTGGTCATCAGCAGCACGGGCGTGCCTGGGTACAGGACAGAAGGGGTGATGCGGCGGCGGGGAATCGGGGCGTTTTTCACGGCAGGCCTTGCGGTATCGGGGTGCGCACTGTGCCTTGGCAGCAGGTGCAGACGCTTCGGCCTGCATCGAACTGTCGGCCGGCAACGGCGTGCCACAATGCGGGCATGGTCCACACCTCCGGTTCCCTTGTCAGCGTCGGTGCCCTGGTCGGTGACCAGGCGCGCGCGGCCATGCTGCTGCAGCTGATGGATGGACGGGCGTATACCGCGACGGAGCTGGCACGCGTGGCCGGGGTGACACCGCAGACGGCGAGCACGCATCTGCGCAGGTTGGTCGAGGGCGACCTGCTGGTCGCTGTCGCGCAGGGGCGCCACCGCTACCACCGGCTGGCCTCAAGCGAGGTGGCAGAGATGCTCGAAGGCATCCTGCGCGTGGCCGACCGCACGCCCTCGTGCACCGCGGCGGCCTCACGCAGCATGCCGGCGCTGCGCGAGGCACGTTCCTGCTATCGGCACCTGGCCGGCGTGCACGCGGTAGCCATCACCGATCGCCTGCTGCAGGCGGGGCATGTGCTGCCGTGCGAAGGGCATTGGCAGATCAGCGCTGGGGGCGCCGGATTCCTGGCCGGGCTGGGCCTGCCGTTGCGCGAGCTCCTGCAGCAGCCGGTGACGGCCAAGCCGGCGCGCTACTGCCGTGGTTGCCTGGATTGCACCGAGCGGCGGCCGCACCTGGCAGGGCTGGTCGGTGAGGCGATGCTGGACAGTTTCGTGAACAACGATTGGCTGCGGCGCGTCGAGGGCCGACGCGAACTGCGGCTGACACCACCTGGGCGCGAGGCGTTGTGGCGGCTGTTCAACCTGGCGACCTGAGGCGCCCGGTCAGTCTCAGTCACCCACGACATGGCAAGGCGCTATGGTCAGGTTCCAAGTCTTAGGGAGCTGCAATGGCGAGCAGGGACATGAACGACCGTGGTACGCAGCCGGTACGCGGGCAATGAGCAAATCCTCTGCGGAAGTGCGCTGGCTGACGTTCCGGCTGATGAATGGCCAATCCATCGGGCCGGACCGTTTGAAGGACGGTTGGGTGATCGCTTCGGAAACCCGGCACTGCGGCGTACGCCGCGAAGCCATCGAAGGCGCAGGCGTGGTCTACGCGCTGTATGCGCCGGCCAACCTGGCCTCGCCGCGGCGCGCGGAGATGCGCATGCGCGAATTCCTGATGAGCTCCGGCTACACCTTCACGATGGGCACGCTGGGCGGCTGATCCGGCCTGTTGCGGCTACGGGCGCACGGTCAAGGCCTGGCCAAGCGTGCCAACTGGACCGCGCGCATCGTGGAGCACCGTGCTGGTCAAGCCAAGCCCCTGGCGGCCGAATGAGACTGACGTATCGAAGCCCAGCCATTCCCCTTCAGGCGTGCCGAACAGGTGGGCGGTCAGATCGAGGTTGGGGAAGGCGATCTCCTTCGGATCGGCGCGTACGGCCATGCCATTGGACAGATCGAACAGGGTGGCGGCACGCGCCAGCGGACTGACCGGTTCGCCCTCCAGCAGCGCATGCTTCGCGCGCGCCCAGTAGGTGGCACGGCCGGGGCCCTGATCGTGTCGGCGGATCTCCACGCTCCTGATGAATCCGCCGGGCCAGACCGTGCCCGGGTCCCACGCCGGCATCGATTCCGGTGGCGCGATGGCAGCGATCGGCGTTCCGGCGATGGCCTGCGTATCGTTCGGGCGCATCAGCCACGCACGTACGCGCAGCGCCGCGCGATCGTCATGGCGCAGCGTGGCTTCGACCAGTTCGATGGTGCGACCACCACGCAGCACCTGCACGTCGGCCTCCATCGCTTCGATCGGAATGGTGCCGAGAATGTCGTAGGACAGGCGCGCGATCAGGAAGCCGTGGCCACGTGCGGCGGCGTCGCGTTCCAGATGGTGGGCCAGCAGTCCGATCGCAGGCGCGATGTGCTGTTCGCGGATGTTCCAGGCGCCGCCGGTGTGTTCGGTCGGCAGGTAGCGGGTGTCGCTCAGACGTTCGAAGAAGGCCATCGTATGCATTGCTTCAGCAGGGAGGGAGGCGGCAGGTGTTGCACCGGCCCCTGCATCGTAAGCGTTTGGCAACGTGACGGGCCGAGCCGGCCCCCGAAGGAGCCGGCCGGACACCGGTCAGGGCGACGGGCAGTCCGTTTCACGGCACAGCTTGTACTCGGCCAGGCACTGCTCGGAGGTCTTGCCCAGCGGTCCATGGGTTGCACGCAGGCATTGCTCGTACCGCAAGGTGCAGAACTCGCAGGAGTCTGCGGCGAAGGCCAGGCCGGTCACGGCCATGCCAAGGAGCATCACGGTCTTCAAGGTCATCTTGATCATCACGTCAGTCCTTTGTGTGCCCGTCAATGGGCCGGTCCACCATAGCAGCACTTCCTGGTCGGTCCTGACGCGCTGCGGCACGCGTTGGACTCAGGGCCGTACCGCCTTCAAGGCGTTGACCACCTGTGCTTCCGAAAAGCCACAATGCCCTTCGCCCACCGATGGCAGTACCTGCGGCACCGGCCGCGCACCGGCGTGTGCGGCCAACTGCGGATATACCGTCTGCATGTGCGGCACGATGGTCGGGTCGTTGTGGTTGAACTGGATCACCAGCGGTCGCTTCAGTGCGCCGGTCAGCGTCAGCGTCGCGCGCACCTTGGCCTGCGCGGCAGGTACAGCATCGATGCGCCGCACCCCGGCGTTGAATGCGGAGCCATCGCCGAAGCCGCTGTAGACCACGCCCATGTTGCCGACCGGCATGCCACCGCTGCGTGTGGCCAGTTCATGCAGGACCAGGGCGTGCAGGCTGATCGTGCCGGCCACTTCGTCGGGGGAAACCTGCAGCCGCCGCGCCAGCAACGCGGCATGCGCTGGGTCGCGTTGCAGCGCAGTGGCGATGCCCTGGTACAGCTCACCCTGCGGCAGCATGGCTGCATCACGCGATGCCAACCCGGTGCCCGGCAGCCCCTCGGCCCTGGGGAAGAAATAATCGAACGCGACCAGTGTGGTCAGCAGGTCGGCCGCGATCTGTTCGCCACTGAGATTGGCGCCGCACAGCGACACACCACCGACATAGTGCTGCGGGAAGCGCTCGAGGCTGCCGATGGTCACGGCACCGCCCATCGAAAAGCCCAGCATCCAGGCGTGTCGCACGCGCTTGAGTTCACCCAGCGCATGCTGTCGCAGGTGTTCCATGTCGGTGATCGCCTCGGCCACCGCCCAGCCCTGGCTGGAATACGCGCTCTGCGCGACGGCGTAGCCCGCAGCCAGCAGTGCTGCGGTGCTGTCACTGGCGGCCATCGGCGTGGTGCGCGGCACGCCCACGGGCTCATAGCCATGGGCCAGCATCACCAGGTCGCCGTTCCAGTCTGCCGGTACATCCAGCCGCCAGGGGGCGCCCTGCAGCTCGCCGCTGAGCGTGCGCGGCGCGGTGGGCGCTGCGGCCAGCAAGGTCGTCGAAGGCAACAGCAGGCAGAGGGCAAGAGCGCATCGAAGCAGGGGGCGCATCGTGGTCATTCCATGCGGGAATGGCGCCGAGCATAGATCCCCGCACTACCTTGCGCGCGCTGCACTGCCGCAGGGCATTGCCGGCCGGCCGTGCTGCGCTCTACGCTGGCGGCATGGCCCTGCACAGTATCGCGTCGATTATCCGCATTCCCCACGGGAAGGCGGGGTAGCGCGCGGTCATCACGGCCATGCAACCCGCCCGGGAAGGCGGGTTGCATGCAGCACTCTCCCGGGTAATGGAATCCACCAAGGAGAACGCAGATGCACGACCTTTCATCGAACGACCCCGCGCCGACCCTGCACCTGGTGTGCGGCAAGATCGGTGCCGGCAAATCCACTCTGTCGCAGCAGTTGGCGTTGAAGCCGCGTCACGTATTGATCAGCGAGGACGCATGGCTGGCGGCGCTCTATCCGGGCGAAATCCATTCCATTGCCGACTATCTGCAGTGCGCAGCCACGTTGCGCACTGTGCTGGCCGATCATCTGCGCGCATTGCTGCAGGCGGGTGTTTCGGTGGTGCTCGATTGTCCATTCAATACGCCCGCCAGCCGCGCGTGGGCACGTGAAGTGTTCTCGCCGGCTGGCGCTGCACATCAACTGCATTTCCTCGATGTGGCCGACGAGGTCTGCAAGGCGCGGCTGCACGCGCGCAATGCACTCGGCGAGCACCCGTTCCAGGCCAGTGACGAGGAATTCGAGCAGATCACCCGCCACTTCGTTGCACCGGCCGCGGAAGAGGGCTTTGTGGTGATGCGCTACACCGAAGCAGGCCCGGCATAGCGCGGTCGGTTCAGTCGACGAAGGCCGGCTTGCCCTCGGTAGCGGTCTGCACCAGCGTCCTGCGGAAGGTCTCGACCAGCGGGCGCAGGTTGATGCGGTGCCAGGCCGCCCACAGCGGCGTGCGGTAGCTGAACCACGGCAGCTCGCGCAGCACCACGCCCGTCGGTGCCTGGTGGTCCAGGCTGCGCTGGATGGTGGTCAGGCCCAGCCCCGCGGCGACCAGCCCAAGTGCGGCCAGTGGTTCGGTCGCTTCCATGGCGATGGTCGGGGTGAAACCGGCCTTCGCGCAGGCGGCGATGAAGGTGTCATGGCGCAGCGCGCTTTCCTTGTGCATCACGCCGATCCACTGCTGGCTGGCCAGATCCTCGGGCGTGATGGTCTCTGCGCTGGCCAGTGGGTGGTCGGCCGGCAGCGCCAGAAGCATCGGGTCATTCAGTACCTGCGTGGCTTCCAGGTCCGGATCGTCGAACGCGGGTGGTTCGCAGACCAGGGCGATGTCCAGGCTGCGTTGGCGCAGGCCTTCCAGCTGCACGTCCGATTGCTGGTTGTACAGCGCGATGTGCACGGCAGGACGGTCGCCACGCAATTCGCGCAGGGCGGTGGGCAATACGCCGGAGTGCATCGCGTATTCCAGATAGCCGATGCACAGGCCGCCTTCATCGCCGCGGCCGAGCCGGCGCGCCAGCGATTCCAGTCGGTTGGCGTGGGTCAACAGGGCGCGCGCCTCGGCGAGGAAGGTGCGGCCATCGGCGGTCAGCCGGATGCGCTGTTGCGAGCGTTCGAACAGTTGCAGCTCCAGCCGTTCCTCCAGCTGGGCGATCTGGCGGCTGAGCGGGGATTGGGAAATGTGAAGGCGCTCGGCGGCGCGGCCGACGTGTTCATCTTCGGCGACGGCCACGAAATAGCGCAGTTGGCGGAGATCGAGCATAAGACCATCAGGGACTCAAGATTGATAAATTATGTCTTGGACGGTCTTATTGGGCAAGCCTAGCCTATGCCTCAACCTCAACAACCTCCCCAAGGGGAACCCCATGAGCATCAACACTCTGCTGGCTGGCAAGACCCTCGGCTTCGGTACCGCGCCGCTGGGCAACATGTTCCGTGACATCCCGGAAGCCGAGGCCCAGGCCACGGTGGACGCGGCCTGGGAACAGGGCACCCGCTACTTCGATACCGCCCCGTTCTACGGCGCAGGCCTGGCCGAGATCCGGCTCGGCGACGCGCTGGCCAAGCGCAACCGCGACGACTTCGTGCTCAGCACCAAGGTCGGCCGCCTGATCCTGGACGAAGTGGAAGACACCAGCGCCCGCGACCTGGGCGAGAAGGGCGGCCTGTTCGTCGCCGGCCGCCCCAACAAGCTGGTCAACGACTACTCGGCCGATGCCACCCTGCGTTCGATCGACGACAGCCTCAAGCGCCTGAAGACCGATCGCCTGGATATCGTCTGGGTGCACGACATCGCCCAGGACTTCTACGGCGATGAGTGGCTGTCGTACTTCGAGACTGCTCGCCGCGGCGCTTTCAAGGTGCTGACCCGCCTGCGCGAGGAGGGCGTGATCAAGGCCTGGGGCCTGGGCGTCAACCGCGTCGAGCCGATCGAGCTGACCCTGGACCTGGACGA
This sequence comes from Stenotrophomonas maltophilia, assembly GCF_006974125.1. Taxonomy (NCBI): domain Bacteria; kingdom Pseudomonadati; phylum Pseudomonadota; class Gammaproteobacteria; order Lysobacterales; family Lysobacteraceae; genus Stenotrophomonas; species Stenotrophomonas maltophilia. Next base: position 3,698,733 of record NZ_CP037858.1, read on the forward strand.
AGCCCGTCCGGACGGCTTCCTGCTGGCCGGCCGCTACTCGCTGCTCGACCATGAGCGTGCGCTGCAGCGGTTGATGCCGAAGGCGGCCGAGTGCAACACCGGCATCGTGGTCGGCGGTCCGTACAGCTCCGGCGTGCTGGCCGGTGGCAGCCACTTCGAGTACCAGAAGGCGTCGCCGGAGATCCTGGCCAAGGTCGAGCGCATCAAGGCCATTGCGGCCGCGTACGGCATCAGCATCAAGGCGGCTGCCCTGCAGTTCTCGCTGGCCAACCCGGCGGTGGCTGCGGTGATCCCTGGCGCAAGCCGTCCCGAACGCATCGCCGAGGACTACGCCGCACTGAAGGAAATCATCCCGGCCGGGTTCTGGCAGGAACTGCGCGCCCAAGGCCTGGTTGCGGCCAACGCCCCGTTGCCGATCGACAACATCTGAGTCCCAAGGAGACCTTCCCATGGCAACTGCATCTGTATCCATCACCGTGCCGACCCCGGCCGACCAGGTCTGGAACCTCATCGGCGGCTTCGATTCACTGCCCGACTGGCTTCCGTACATTCCCCGGAGCACGCTCAGCGAAGGCGGTCGCGTGCGCCATCTGGCCAATCCCGATGGCGATGCCATCGTCGAGCGCCTGGAAACCTTCGATCAGGCCGGTCGCAGCTACACCTACTCGATCCTGCAGGCCCCGTTCCCGGTCACCGGCTATCGCTCCACCCTGCGTGTGGTCGAGCAGGGCACTGGTTCGAGGATCGACTGGTCCGGTGAGTTCACTCCGGTGGGCGTCAGCAACGAAGAAGCGTCCGCGCTGTTCGAGGGCATCTATCGCGATGGCCTGAAGGCACTGGAAACCACGCTGGCCGGGTGAATGCCCGTGTGGTGTTGATCGCATGCAGACGCCCCGGCCGGTCCGGGGCGTTTGCGTGTCAGTGTGCGGGCGTCGGTCCACCGCAGGCGACGCGATGCATGGGAAAGTCCATTGCCTGCTTCGGGTTGTCCTGGGCGATCTCGATACGCGCATGCGCGCGCTGTTCATCGAGGCGTCGGTAGCGGATGCGCTGCGGGAAGTCGTTGGCCGGGTTCTCGAACACGGCCTCGTTGCCATCGACCCGGGTGGCGTTGAACTCGGTGGCGTTCTGGCCGGAGGGCAGGGCGGTCAGCACCAGGCGGCCGTCCTCATGCTGGCGCAGCTGCATGAACTCGAAACCTACGGTGCGGCCGTCACGCAGGCTGCGGCTGCTGCCGAACAGGGTATTGCCTGCCAGGGTGGACCACTGCTCGCCGGCACCGGCCGGCTGGCCATCAAGCTGCCAGCAACCGGCCAGCCAGGCCAGGTGCTCGATCTTCGAGGGCGGGGAGGCCTGTGCGTGGGCCACCGCAAGCAGCAGCGGCAGCAGGGCCAGGGCAATGCGGATCGACATCGGTGCCTCCATGCGCGGGAATCCGTGGCCTGTATAGCGCCCGAGGGACGAGGCAGCCAGTGCCGTCCTTTCCAGTGTTGATTCCGATACGATCTGTCGCACTGAGCCTGTCTCGCTTGACCCAACGTCCCGCCATGGTCGATCGCCTCGCCATTCTGCTTGAACGCTTCGCGGTCACCGCCTCGGTGTTCCATGCCGGTGCGCTGTGCGGCATCAACACACTGGACGGCGAGGATGAGGCCGGTCAACTGCACCTGGTGCGACGTGGCCCGCTGCAGGTCAGTCATGGCCAGCAGACCGTACAGGTCGATGTACCGAGCCTGCTGCTGTATCCGCGCCCGATGCCGCACCGCTTCAGTACCGACCCACGGCAGGGCGCCGACATGGCCTGCGCGAACCTGCATTTCGAAGGTGGCCGGCTCAATCCGATCAGTGCCGCGCTGCCTGATTTCATCTGCCTGCCGCTGGCCGAGCTGTATGGCGGCAATGCGGCGCTGGAGTTGTTGTTCGAAGAGGCGTTCGAGCAGCGTTGCGGGCGAGCAGCGATGGTCAACCGCCTGTTCGAGGTGGTGATGATCCAGGTGTTGCGCCAGCTGATGGAAGGTGGCGAAATGCGCGGCGGCCTGTTCGCCGGGCTTGGCCATCCGCGATTGCGGCTGGCGCTGGTGGCGATGCATGAAGCCCCGGCGCAGGGATGGACGCTGGAAGATCTGGCCGAGGTGGCCGGCATGTCACGCAGCGTGTTCGCCGCCAGCTTCCGCGAGGCGATGGGGACCACCCCGGGCCAGTACCTGCAGGGCTGGCGGGTAGGGCTGGCGCAGCAGGCGCTGCGCCAGGGCCGGCCACTGAAGCGGATTGCCGACGAGGTGGGTTATGGCAGCGAGGCGGCACTCTCGCGCGCGTTCAAGGCGCACACGGGGCAGTCGCCACGCGAATGGCGCGGACAGGCGCGCGCTGGCGCGACCTGAGTTTCAGCCCAGGACCAGCCGGGCCAGCTTCATGCCACCGAACAGGCCGGCCAGGCCCAGTGCCACCGAGCCACCGGCATACAGTGCCGCCAGTCCATGCTGGCCGCGCTGCAGCAGCAGGCCGATCTCCAGCGCATAGGTGGAGAACGTGGTATAGCCGCCGAGGATACCGGTGGCGAGCAACAGGCGCAGCTGCGGCGAGGCACCATTGCGCATCGCGAAGACCTCGACCACCACGCCCATCAGCAGCGCGCCGCTGATGTTGATCAGGAAGGTCGACCACGGCCAGGGGCTGCCGACGGCCACCCGCGCGCCGATCAGGTTGCAGGCGTGGCGAAGGCAGGCGCCAATGCCACCCCCGATGAAGACAAGGACATAGTTGTTCAGCGTTTGCATCGCGTGCCTCGAGTGCGGGTTCGATGGCGAACGCCGAGGGCAGGCACTGCCTGCCGTCGACGAACACCGGGTTCGTCCTGGCAGGAGCCATCAGCCTTCTCAGGCGGTTATCGGGGGAGCCCCATCCCCATCGCGGCCCATGCTACCAGCGGCGGTGCATTCACGTCATCGAGGTGGTCAGCACGCGGGCAACCTTGCTGCGGCTGAAGCCATCCATCAGCAGTTCGAATGCCAGCAGGTCCAGTGCCGCGTGGCGGCGGTGGTCGATTTCCAGGCCATTCTCGGCCACCAGGTGACTGACCAGCTCGTAGGCGTCCTGCCAGACGTCCAGGTGGGCCTGGCTGGGAATGTAGGCGTTACCTGGTTCACCAACGCCGCGCCCGTTCACTCCGTACAGCAGCTCGCGCGCGTCCAGCTTGGCCGCATCGGCGATACGGAACAGCTGTTCGGCCTTCACATGCGAAGCGCTCACATGGTCGTTGAGCCAGTTGCTGATGGTTGCCGTGGTGGATTTGGCGGCGCGGGCCAGATCGGCCGGACGGGGGTGCCCGGCTTTCTTCATGGCGGCGGCGAGTCGTTGGCCGAGAGTATTCATCTATGCAAGCCAGCTTAACGCGTGGAATGCGAAGAATCCTTGCCGCAAGAATAAGTCTGGTTAACAGAAGGGCAGGCCATGACCGATTTCTGGAACAAGCGGCAGGTGCGCACGCGGCTGGGATTCCAGACCGATGCGGAGCTGGCGCGCTTCTTCGGCATCAGCCGTTCCGCAGTATCGCAATGGCCTAAAGACTTCCCGATTCCGGCTCTGCGCCAGTACATCCTGCATCAGCGCTACCCGAACCTGTTCCCCGCAACTGCCGCCGCCGAAGTCGAATTCATCTGAGTTACGCCGTCTTTTGTCGCATTTAGCATGCCAAGTGCATTTTGCTAAGTACACTTAGCAAAATAGGGAAAACTGATCGTTCTTGCAGTACCAATCGTCGAAACCTACCGGCTGCCGCGCTAGGTGCCTGGGTCGTGTTGTCGGCTTTACCCCATCCGGGAGGGGCGGGGTCCCGTATGTGGTTTCGTGAACGATTAATAATTTCAATCGCGAAAGTCGCTCCATGTAATTGACCTGTCGTGAAATCTATGACTAATTTGGATCAACCGGACGTGAAGCCCGGGAGTCTTTCAGTAGCACGCAAGTGAGTCGGTAGACCGTCAACGATGCAGAACAAGTCCAACGGAGGTCGTATGGAATACGGCATGCATGGCTTGGCTGAACGGGTACGCCGCGAACTGGAAGCCAGCTATCACAAACACGGATGCGGTCCGGCGTTCTGGGATACCTACCAGCAGGTGCTGGACCGGCTCGTCCCGCAGGGGACCGAGCGTACCGAGTTCACCAATGAAATGGCGCTGATCATCGAGCAGCTGGGCATTGTCCGACGTGCGCAGCTGGTTCCGCCGCACGCTGACGGGCCGCGTTGATTCAGAGCAGGCGCCAGGCGCCGCAGGCAAGCAGCACCAGCAACAAGGACAGCAGGGCCAGGGTCCGGGGTCGCCACAGGCGCTTCGGTTGTCCGGCCATCGCCTGCGGACTGCAGTAACGCACCAGCCCCGGACCGAAACCGGCCCGGTGCTGCTGTTGTGCGCAGGCCTCCAGGCAGGCGCCGCAGGCCAGGCAATCGGCCTGCGGCCCCTGGCGGATGTCCAGTTGCATTGGGCAGGCGCTGACACAAGCAGCGCAGTCGGTGCAGTCACCGAGGCGATCGGCGCTGAAGGTCGGCATCGGTCCGGCCAGCAGCGGATGCGCGGCGCGGAATACGTAGTCCTGCGCAGTGGTCGGGTCGAGCAGGCCACGACCGCGGCCGAGCACGCCGCCCAGGCCGGATGGACGCGGTCCGCGTGGCTCGCCGCGGCGCGCGTCGTACAGCATGCGTGGTGTATGCGGATCGGTCAGCAATGGCTGCATGCGTGCGAACGGGCACAACGAGCGGCAGACCTGTTCGCGCAGGAAGCCGGCATTGCCCCAGGTGGCAGCGGCATAGAACAGCACCCAGAACGTTTCCCAGCCGCTCCAGCCAGCGTTTGGCGCAGCGGCCAGCAATCCGGTGATCGGGCTGAACAGGCCGACGAAGGTAATGCCGGTCCACACGGACAGCAGTCCCCAGGCCAGCTGGGTGGCCGAGCGTACAGCAGGTGCAGGCAGCATGCGGGCCGCGCTGCGGGCGATCCAGTCGAAGGCGCGCCGCCACAGCATCTGCGGGCAGGCGTGACCGCACCACACTCGGCCGGCGAGATGGGTAAGCAGCGCCAGGCCGACGGCCAGTACCACCAGCAGGCCGATCAGCACGCCGACGTCGCCGGGCCACAGGGTCCAGCCAAACAGGTCGAATCGCCGCGCGTTGATGTCCAGCAATAGCGCCTGGCGACCCTCCCAGCGCAGCCACGGCAGTGCGTAGAACAGCACCAGCAGGGCGGCGCTGAGCGTGCCGCGCCAGTGCCAGGGACGGGGAAGCCGAGTGCAGGACGTGCTCATCCCAGCGGCAGCTCGTCGTCGTCATCGCTCGGCATGGGCCGCTGCAGGTACCAGGTGACCGCGCTGGACAGTGCCGTCACCGACCAGAACATGAAGAATCCCGCCGTATAGCCCAGTTCTCGGCTGATGGCCGTGCCCGGGAAACTGATGGCCTGCAGGCGCAACGGATCGACGAAGGCGAAGAACACCACGCTGGCCACGCCGGCGGCGATGAAGCTGGGCCAGAGGATGGCGCCCCACTGCTGGATCAGCCGCTGGCGGCGGCTGGGAGAAGGTCTGTTCATGCTGTCCCGGATCGAAAAGTGGGCGGCGCGTATACTTCGCCAAGGCTGGCGCAGCATCCGCAGGGCATGCTTCCTGCAAGCGTGCCAGCCTAGGTGCAGCGGACTGCGCCGACATTGATCTGGATCAACGGCGCTGTCGCCTGGGTGCGGCACACTGCCGGCACGCTTTGGGTACCCCGATGAACGCAATACCGCCGCCTGTCCTTCCTGTCGCCTCGCCCGAGCTGTGCACCGAGCAGGAAGTGACCCGCCTGGTTCACGACTTCTACGCGCGCGTGCGCGAGGAGGAGCGATTGGGGCCGGTGTTCGAGGCCCACGTCCACGACTGGCCGGAGCATCTGGCCCAGCTGGTCGACTTCTGGTCGGCGATGCTGCGTGGCACCCGGCGCTTCAAAGGTTCGCCGATGTCCAAGCACATGGCCATCGAGCTGGACAAGGATCTGTTCGACCGCTGGCTGGTGCTGTTCCGGATCACCACCGCCGAATGCAACAACCCGCCGATGCAGGAGCTGGCCAACGACGTGGCCGCGCGCATCGGTGACACCTTCTGGAAGCGCTACCAGATGCTGCGCTGGCCGCAGGTCGGCCTGCCGGTGCTGGGGATGCCCGCCAAGGATTGATCTGGGTCAAGGCGGCGCCAGTCGACCGGCGCGATGCTGGCGCCATGGACACGTTCTCTCCCGCCGCCGGCGGCCTGGCCTGGACCTTCGACCCTGACCTGCTGCGCCGGCATGACCGGCCGGGGCCTCGCTACACCTCGTATCCGACCGCGCCGCACTTCCACGATGGCTTCGATGCACCGGCGCTGCGCCAGGCGATCGCCGACAGCAACCAGCTGGCCCGCGCGCTGTCGCTGTACGTGCATGTGCCGTTCTGCTCCAGCCCCTGCTTCTACTGCGGCTGCAACCGGGTGATCACCCGCGACCGCGGCCGTGGCCACAGCTACGTCTCGCGCGTGCTGGCCGAGGCCGACCTGCTGGCGCCGCAGTTCGATGACGGCCGCGAGGTCATCCAGCTGCACCTGGGCGGCGGTACGCCGAACTTCCTCGATGCCGAGGCGATGACCACGCTGGTGGAAGGGCTGCGCCGGCGCTTCGATTTCAGCGATTCGCCGCAGCGCGATTTCTCGATCGAACTCGATCCGCGCTTCATCGACACCCGCGACGTCGCCATGCTGGCGCGGCTGGGCTTCAACCGGGCCAGCCTGGGCGTGCAGGATTTCGACCCGCAGGTGCAGGAGTCGATCAACCGCATACAGGGCGTGCAGCAGACGCTGGACATCCTGCGCGCCTGCCGCGACAGCGGCATGCGTTCGGTCAACGTCGACCTGATCTATGGCCTGCCGGGGCAGAGCCTGGAAGGATTCGGCCGCACCCTCGAACTGGTGCTGGCGCTGCGCCCGGACCGACTGGCGGTGTATGGCTACGCGCATCTGCCGCATCTGTTCCGTGCGCAGAAGCAGATCGACGAAAGCCGTTTGCCTTCGCCGGAAGACAAGCTGGCATTGCTGGGCCTGGCGGTGGAGAAGCTCTCTGCCGCAGGCTACCAGTACATCGGCATGGATCACTTCGCACTGCCGGAAGAGGATCTGTCACGCGCGCAGCGTGCCGGCCAGCTGCATCGCAACTTCATGGGCTACACCACCCACGCCGATACCGATCTGCTCGGCCTGGGCGTGAGTGCGATCAGCCACATCGGTGCCACCTACAGCCAGAATCCACGTGACCTGCCGTCGTGGGAGGACGCGGTGGACCAGGGGCAGTTGCCGGTCTGGCGCGGTGTTGCGCTCAGTGCTGACGACCAGCTGCGCGCGGAGCTGATCCAGCAGCTGATGTGCCAGGGCGAGGTGGATGGCACGGTGCTGGGGCGGCGCCACGGCATCGATTTCGAGCAGTACTTTGCCGAAGACCTGCGTTCGGTGCAGCGGCTGCAACAGGACGGCCTGGCCGAATACCGGGAGGGGGTCGTGCGCGCCAGTGAACCCGGGCGGCCGCTGCTGCGGTTGCTGGCGATGTGCTTTGACCCCTACCTGCGCGCTGCACACGAGCAACCACGCTACTCGCGTGCGATCTGATCGGTCTGCTGCGCAACGCGCACGATGGTGCCCGGAGCCGGAATCGAACCGGCATGGGGTTGCCCCCGGCGGATTTTAAGTCCGATGCGTCTACCAGTTTCGCCATCCGGGCCTGCAGCGCGGCGCCGATTGTAGCCCACCCGAGGCACGACAGCCGGGTTGTGCACGGAGCGGCGTGCTTAACTGTTATCCCTGTTCATGTCATAGTCCCAGCCATCGTTCCCAGGGGGGGGAGCCACCCGATGTCGCTGCACGCGATTGCCTATGCCAGTGAGGCCCGCGCCGATCTGCGGACAACCGATCTTGATCGCCTGCTGGCCGATGCCACGGCCTTCAATCGTGTAGCCGGTGTCACCGGTGTGCTGATGTTTGATGGCAGCCGTTTCCTGCAGTATCTGGAAGGCCCCGAAGATGGCATCGATTCGGTGTTCCAGCGCATCGTCAATGCACGCAGCCATGCGCAGATGAAGGTGTTGTGCCGTGCGCCGGTGTTGCAGCGCGCATTTCCGCGCTGGTCGATGGGCACGCGGCGGATCGATGCGGACCTGCTGACCCAGATCGTTGACGCGGCGTGGCCGGGTTTCCTGCTGGGCAGTGGGGGTTTCGAGCGGCTGCTGCAGGCCTGGACCGGCGCCGACGGCGAGCTGGAACCCGCCGCGGTCGCGCTGGGCTCCTGAGCCCGCCTTGGCGGCGGGGTGCCGGGGCCGTTAGGCTGTAGCCTTCCTGGTGCGGGTTTTCCGGAGTGGTACAGCGAATGAGTGGGTCGGCCGAAGCCATGGCAGCGTATCTGCGATCGCATCCGTTGCACGGGATGTGCCGATGAGTGCGCCGGTTGCGGCGGCCAGCGCACCCCGGTTTGCGGTGATCGGCCTGGGCTACGTCGGCCTGCCGTTGGCGGTGGCGTTTGGCCGGCAGTGGCCGACCTTGGGCTTCGATATCGATGCCGGACGCATCGCCGAGCTGCGCAGCGGCCAGGACCACACGCTGGAGATGGAAGCCGACGAGCTGGCCAGTGCGCAGCTGCTGCAGTACGGCAGCGATCCGGCACTGCTCGATGCCTGCAATGTCTACATCGTCACTGTGCCGACCCCGATCGATGCATACGAGCAGCCCGACCTGGAGCCCCTGCGTTCGGCAACACGGCTGATTGCCAGCCATCTTCGCGCGGGTGACCTGGTGATCTACGAATCCACGGTGTATCCCGGCACCACCGAAGAGGTCTGCGTGCCGCTGCTGGAGCAGGTCTCCGGACTGCGCTTCAACGAAGACTTCTACTGTGGCTACAGCCCGGAGCGGGTCAGTCCCGGCGACCGCCAGCGGCGCCTGGCCGACATCCGCAAGATCACCTCGGGCTCGACGCGCGAGGTCGCGGCGGTGATTGATGGCCTGTACCAGCGCATCATCGCCGCCGGTACCTTCCCAGCGCCGTCGATGCGTGTGGCTGAAGCGGCCAAGGTGGTGGAGAACATCCAGCGTGACGTCAACATCGCGCTGGTCAATGAGCTGGCACTGATCTTCGACCGGCTCGGCATCGACACCCAGGATGTGCTCGACGCCGCCGGCAGCAAGTGGAACTTCCTGCCATTCCGGCCGGGCCTGGTCGGCGGCCACTGCATTGGCGTGGACCCGTACTACCTGCTGCACAAGTCCGAGAGCGTGGGCTACCACCCGGACCTGATCCACACCGCGCGGCAGGTCAACAACCGCGTCGGCGAGCATGTGGCGTCGCGGGTGCTGGCAATGCTGGCCGAACGCGGCTGCGTAGCTGCGCAGTCGCGCATCCTGGTGCTGGGCGTGACCTTCAAGGAGGATTGCCCGGACCTGCGCAACAGCCGCGCGCTGGAGCTGGCGCAGCGCCTGCGCGATGCCGGTGCACAGGTGGAGGTCAGCGACCCGTGGGTCGGCCCGGCGGCATTGGCCGATGCGGGCGTGCACTGGCTGGCCGAGCCACTGGCGGGGAGTTACGACGCCGTAGTTCTGGCAGTGGCCCATGCCCGATTCAAGGCCATGGATGACGCCGCGATCCGGGAGCTGCTGGCGCCCGGTGGCATCGTCTACGACGTGAAGTCGGCCTGGCCGCGCAACGTGGTTGACGATCGCTTGTAAGCCCGGGCAGCGAGCGGCGCGGTAGACTCGGGGGCAGTTGCAACCGAGGAAAGCCATGCACCGGTATATCGTCTACCTGCTCGCCATCCTGATGTTCCCGATATGCCTGTGGCTGGCCACGATCTGGCCGGCCTGGTATTGGGGCGTCGGCCTGACTGCCGCGATGGTGGCGCTGGGGACCTGGGACCTGCTGCAGAAGCGCAGCACGTTGCGCCGCAACTATCCGGTGATGGCGCATTTCCGCTATGGCCTGGAATCAATCGGCCCGGAGATCCGCCAGTACTTCGTGCAGAGCGACCTGGAGGACGTGCCGTTCTCGCGCCAGCAGCGTGCGCTGATCTACCAGCGCGCCAAGAACGAGATGGACACGGTGCCGTTCGGCACACTGCGCAGCACCTATGCGGTGGACTATGAGTGGATCAACCACTCGCTGGCGCCGACCGCCATTGCCAAGCACGATTTCCGCGTGTTGATCGGTGCGAACTGTGCAAAGCCCTATTCGGCCAGCGTGTTCAATATCTCGGCGATGAGTTTTGGCTCGCTGTCGGCCAACGCGATCCGCGCACTGAACGAGGGCGCGCGGCGCGGTGGCTTCTACCACGACACCGGCGAAGGTTCGATCTCGCCCTACCACCGCGAGATGGGCGGCGATCTGGTCTGGGAGATCGGCTCGGGCTACTTCGGTTGCCGCGACGAAAAGGGCGGTTTCAGCGAAGAGCGCTTTGTTGCCAATGCCACCCATGATCAGGTCAAGATGATCGAGATCAAGCTGTCGCAGGGCGCCAAGCCGGGCCACGGTGGTGTGCTGCCGGCGCCGAAGGTGACCGCCGAGATCTCGGTGACCCGTGGCGTGCCGATGGGCGTGGACTGCGTATCGCCGTCGCGTCACTCGGCATTCTCGACGCCGGTCGAGCTGTTGCAGTTCGTGGCCCGCCTGCGCGAGCTTTCCGGTGGCAAGCCGGTCGGTTTCAAGCTGGCGATCGGCCACCCGTGGGAGTGGTTCGGCATTGCCAAGGCGATGCAGGAAACCGGGTTGCTGCCGGATTTCATCGTGGTCGACGGCGCCGAGGGAGGCACCGGTGCGGCACCGGCCGAATTCGTCGACCATGTCGGCGTACCGATGCACGAAGCACTGCTGCTGGTGCACAACACCCTGGTCGGCCTGGACCTGCGCGAGCGCATCCGCATCGGTGCGGCGGGCAAGATCACCAGTGCGTTCGACATCGCGCGCACCATCGCGCTCGGCGCCGACTGGTGCAACGCCGGCCGTGGCTTCATGTTCGCGCTGGGCTGCATCCAGTCGCTGAGCTGCCACACCGACAAGTGCCCGACCGGCATCGCCACCCAGGACCCGGCGCGCTGGAAGCACCTGGATGCGCCGGACAAGGCCACCCGGGTGTACAGCTATCACGAGCACACGCTGCATGCCTTGAAGGAACTGTTGTGCGCCGCGGGCCTGAACGATCCGGCCGAACTGGGGCCGGAGCACATCCTGCGTCGTGTTTCGCCTGTCGAGATCCGCTCGCTGGCCTCCCTCTACCGCTACCTGGAACCGGGCGAGCTGCTGCACAAAGTGCCCGACCATGCGGTGTTCCATGCGTTCTGGGCCGATGCGCGCAGCGATTCCTTCCAGCCCCCGCCGAAGATCCAGGCGCTGCGCGCCAGCAAGTCGCGATAACGTGTTGCTGTAGAGCCGAGCCCATGCTCGGCTGCTTCTCTCATCGCGATGTTGGAACGAAGATCAGCCGAGCATGGGCTCGGCTCTACAAGGAGATGTCATGCGGTTCAGGAGCGGCACCATCGATGACGTCGCCACGCTGTGGGCGCTGCGCACGCGTTGTGTGCGTGAAACCTGCAGCAGTCACTACCCTCCCGAGGTCATTGCGCCGTGGTCTGCCTCGCCGCCGCCGTCGCAGTACGCACGGCTGCTGGGGCAGGGCGGCTGTGTAGTGGCCGAGGACGGGCAGGGTGGCCTGCTTGGCTTCGGTGTGTTCGATGCCGATGCCAATGAAGTCGATGCGTTGTTCGTTGATCCTGATCGTGGCGGCCAGGGCATCGGCCAGGCGTTGATGCAACGCCTGCTGGCGATGGCCGATCGTGACCGTGAGGTGGTGCTGTCGGCGTCGCTCAACGCCGTGCCGTTCTATCAACGACAGGGGTTCATCAGCGTGAGCGAAAAGGCCTACCCGCATCCCAGTGGCGTGGCGCTGGCGTCGGTGAGCATGCGCCGGCCGTGGTGACCAGCGCGTAGAGCCGAGCCCACGCTCGGCTGCCTTTGATTCAAGCCGAGCATGGGCTCGGCTTTACATAGTGCAGTTCACCGCCCGGCCAACCACGCGATAGCACCTTCCGCAGCACGCAGGCCGCTGGCGTAGCACGCGGTCAACAGATAGCCACCCGTCGGTGCCTCCCAGTCCAGCATTTCGCCGGCGCAGAACACGCCGGGCAGTGCCCGCAGCATCAGGCCATCATCCAGCGCATCCAGGCGCACGCCACCGGCGGTGCTGATCACCTCGGCAATCGGCCGGGGACGCTGCAGGCGCAGCGGCAGGCGCTTGAGCGTAGCCGCCACGGCAGGCAGGTCGTTGCCGGCTTCTTTACCCAGAATCTCGAACACCAGTGCGGCTTTCACTGCATCCAGGCCGGCCTGGCGACGCAGGTGCTCGCCGAAGCTGCGGCCCTTGCGCGGGCGCGACAGGTCGGCCAGCAGGCGCGCCTCGTCGCGGCCCGGCACCAGGTCCAGCCACAGCATCGCGTGGCCATCGTGGTTGATGGTTTCGCGCAGGTCGGCGGCCAACGCGTAGATCAGGCTGCCTTCAATGCCGTACTCACTGGCCACGCACTCGCCCTGCAGAGCCTGCGGTTGTCCAGCCAGGTCGATCCAGTGGGCAACCACCGGCTTCAACGGTGCACCGGCATTGCGCTGGGCGAAGAACGGGGTCCAGTCCACGTCGAAACCGCAGTTGGCTGACTGCAGTGGCGCGATGTCCACACCATGCGCCCGCAGTGGCTCAACCCAGGCGCCGTCGCTGCCCAGCTGCGGCCAACTGCCGCCGCCTACCGCCAGTACCGTGGCATCGGGGTGGACATCGATTTCCCCCGCTTCGGTGGCAAAGCGCAGGGCGCCGTCATCGCTCCAGCCGATCCAGCGGTGGTTGGCATGCAGGCGCACACCCTGTTCCTTCAATCGGCGTACCCAGCCGCGCAGCAGCGGCGCTGCCTTGCGGTCGACCGGGAACACCCGGCCAGAGCTGCCCACGTAGGTCTCAACGCCGAAGCCTGCGGACCAGTCACGCAGTGCCTGCGCGTCGAAGCCATCCAGCCAGCTGCCGACCACAGCGGCCTGCTCGCGATAGCGGCTGTCGAACAACGGCCGCGGATCGGAATGGGTGAGGTTGAGCCCGCCCTTGCCGGCGATCAGGAACTTGCGGCCGGGTGAACCCTTGGCCTCGTACAGGTCGACCTCCAGCCCAGCGGCGCGCAGGCGCTCGGCGGCGAACAGGCCGGCCGGGCCGCCGCCGATGACGGCGACCCGCTGGGGCAGTGCGGTATTACGGTTTGACATCGAGCAGCTCGACGTCGAACACCAGCGACGAGCCGGCCGGGATCGGGCCGACGCGGCGGTCGCCGTAGCCGTAGTCCGGCGGGATCATCAGGGTGCGCTTGCCGCCGACCTTCATGCCGGCCACGCCCTCATCCCAGCCGCGGATGACCTGGCCGGCGCCCAGCGCGAAGGTGAACGGTTCGCCACGGCTGACCGAGCTGTCAAAGGTCTTGCCGTGCTTGGTTTCGGTGCGGTTGTCGTAGATCCAGCCGATGTAGTGCACGGTCACCTTGCTGCCGGAGACGGCTTCGGCGCCGGTGCCGGGCACGGTATCGATGCGCTCGAAGGTGGTCAGGGTGCCGCCCGGCGGTGGGCCCGAGGGCTCGGTGGAACAGCCAACGGCGGCGAGGGACAGCAGCAGGGGAAGCAGCAGGCGGCGCATCGGGCGTCTCCGGAAGGGCGTAGGGCGAGGGCGGCAAGGGTAGCGCATCGGCGCCGGGTATCATGGGGGCATGGCAAAACTCCTACTCAATCTGCGCAATGTCGGCGACGACGAATATGCCGATGTCTGCACGCTGCTCGACCAGCACGGCATCGCCTGGTACCGCACCGAACCCAGCCCGTGGGGCATTTCCAATGGCGGCCTGTGGCTGCGCGAGGATGGCGATCATTCGCGTGCGAAGGCGCTGATGGCCGAGTACCAGGCCGAGCGCGGTCCTCGCATCCGCGCTGAGCGTGAGCAGGCATTGCGTGATGGCACCGCCGAGACCTTCGGCAGCCTGTTCCGGCGGCGGCCGGTGTACGTGGTTCTGGTGCTGCTGGCGATGGCCGGTGCGGCGGCGCTGGTGCTGCTGCCGTTCGTGCTGTTGCGGGGGTAGAGCGTTCGGCCGGGTTGCACCCGGCACCCGCGGTAGTGCCGGCCGCTGGCCGGCAACAGCAACAGCAACAGCAACAGCAGGCGATCTGTGGTGGGCAGGGCGGTGTGGGCAGGCGGGACACGCCGTAAACCCCGCTCCGCGGTCCGGCCCAGCCGCTGGCGACTGTGCGTTCGGGCGCTTGCGAAGCAGTGCTTCGCCAGCAAAGCGCCCTCACCCTTGGGGGCTCGATGGCGCCATCCATGGCGCCAACGGTCCCGCCTGCCCACACCGCCCTGCCTCTGACAGTTCCCGTGATCTGTCGCAGATCCACGCCACGGGTGGATGAACGTGAAAATCTGACCCTGGGGCGGTCTGGCGCTAAAATGGCGCAATGATCGCCAATACCGCTGCCTACCATTTCGCCGTCATCGACGCTCCCCAGGCCCTGTGCGACCAGTTGCTGGCGCGCGCCGAGGCGGCGCAGCTGCGGGGCACGATCCTGGTGGCGGGCGAGGGACTGAACCTGTTCCTGGCGGGTGCGCCGGAAGCGGTCGAGGGCTTCTATGCGGCGCTGCGTGCCGATTCGCGCTTTTTCGACATGCGGGTCAAGACCAGCCTCAGCGAGCACCAGCCGTTCGCGCGGCTGAAGGCCAAGGTGAAGGACGAGATCATCAGCTTCCGCCGTGACGACGGTCAGCCGCTGGACTATCCGCGCGCGCCGGCGGTCGATCCGGCCACGGTGCAGCGCTGGTTGCGGCAGGGGCATGACGACGCGGGCAAGCCGGTGGTGATGCTCGATACGCGCAACCTGCAGGAAGTGGAGTACGGCACCTTCAAGGATGCGCTGGTGTTGCCCATCCACAAGTTCACCGACCTGCCCGAGGCGCTGGCGCCGCACCGCGAAGCGCTGAAGGACAGCACCGTGGTCAGTTTCTGCACCGGCGGCATCCGCTGCGAGAAGGCCGCGCTGTGGATGGTCAACGACGGCATGGACAACGTGCTGCAGCTCGAGGGCGGCATCCTCGGCTACTTCGAGGAAGTGGGCGGCGAGGGCTACGAGGGCCGTTGTTTCGTGTTCGACGAGCGCGTGGCGCTGGATGCCGAGTTGAAGCCGATGGTTGACCAGCCGCTGGCCGAGCCGCGCCCCAGCGCGTTCTGATGCTTCCCCGGTAGAGCCGGCCGCTGGCCGGCTGCCAGGGCACGTTGCCTGCCGGCCAGCGGCCGGCACTACCGGATCAAGCGCAGCCAGCCCTGAACCCGCCCCACGGGAATCAGCATCCCGCCACCGTCACTGGCCGCGGCGCCTGGCCGACCCCATGCATGGGGGATCCTGTGACGGAAAAACGCCTGATGATCCCGTTGTCGATCCTTGACCTGGCCCCGGTCTGCGAGGGCAGTGACACCACCGCTGCCTTCGCCAACATGCTGGAACTGGCCCAGCACGCCGATGCGCTGGGCTACCGCCGCTATTGGCTGGCCGAACACCACAACATGCCAGGCATCGCCAGCGCGGCCACCGCCGTGCTGATCGGCCACGTCGCCGGTGGCACAACGCGCATCCGCGTCGGTGCCGGCGGCATCATGCTGCCCAACCATGCGCCGCTGCAGGTGGCCGAGCAGTTCGGCACGCTGGCCTCGCTGTATCCGGACCGCATCGACCTCGGCCTGGGCCGTGCGCCGGGCACCGATCAGCCGACCGCGCGTGCATTGCGCCGCTATTTCGACAGCGCCGACCAGTTCCCGCAGGACGTGCGCGAGCTGCTGCACTACTTCGAGCCGGTGCAGCCCGGGCAGGCGGTGCAGGCGGTTCCAGGTGGTGGCCTGCGAGTGCCGACCTGGATCCTCGGGTCCAGCCTGTTCGGTGCGCGCATGGCCGCCTCGATGGGCCTGCCGTATGCGTTCGCCTCGCACTTCGCGCCCGACGTGATGGACGAAGCGCTGGCGGTGTACCGCCGCGAGTTCCGCCCCTCGGCCACGCTGAAACAGCCGCACGCGATGCTGGCCTTGAACGTTGTCGCCAGCGACAGCGAAGCCGAGTCGCGCCGCCTGTTCACCAGCCAGCAGCAGAGTTTCGTCAATCTGCGTCGTGGACGCCCGGGCAAGATTCCGGCGCCGATCGATGACATCGAATCGTTCTGGGAACCGCATGAAAAGCTGGGCGTGGAGCGGGCACTGGCCTGCACCGTGCTGGGCGATCCGCAGCAGGTGGCGGATGGCATCGCCGCCTTCGTTGAACGGCACAAGCCGGACGAGCTGATGCTCACCGCCAACCTGTATGACCATCGTGCACGCCTGCGCTCGTTCGAACTGACCATGCAGGCCTGGCACGCCCGCCACGCGGGCTGAACAATTGCGTCACGGCCCATTGCGGCCGAACCGCGTCTGATGGGGGCTCAAACAGAAGGAGCCCCCACATGGCCGACACCCGCGCCGAACACATCGCCCAGCTGGCAGAACTGATCAAGGACGTGGAGGTGGCGATGTTCACCACCACCGGCGTCGACGGACGGCTCTACAGCCGGCCGCTGGCCACCCAGCAGGTCACCTTCGACGGTGACCTGTGGTTCGTCATCACTGCCGACAGCCCGAAGGTGGCCGAGATCGCGCTCGATCCGCGCGTCAACGTGGCCTATGCCTCGCCATCGAAGAACACCTACGTGTCTGTGGCGGGGTGCGCGCGGGTTGTCGATGATCGCGCGAAGATCGAGGCGCTGTGGTCACCGGCGATGAAGCTGTTCTTCCCGGGCGGCAAGGACGACCCCAACCTTCGCTTGATTCATGTGCGCGCCGACTCGGCCGAGTACTGGGACGGACCGGGCACGCTGCTGGGCACGGCGCTGAGTTTCGTGCTGTCGGCAGTGCAGGACGAACCGGCGGCGTTGGCCGACAACGGGTTCATCGATCTTCGGTGATGACCGATGTCCGGTATTGGTAGTGCCGGCCGCTGGCCGGCAAACCTGGAAACGTGGCAGCCGGCCAGCGGCCGGCTCTACCGGATTCCGGCTCAGAACCAGCGCTGGAACAGTTCCACCGTATAGCCCACCAGCTGCCCCGAACTGAAACCGAAGAAGGCGATTGCCGCCAGCGCCGCGATCCAGTTGAACA
Organism: Stenotrophomonas maltophilia; assembly: GCF_006974125.1. NCBI lineage: Bacteria > Pseudomonadati > Pseudomonadota > Gammaproteobacteria > Lysobacterales > Lysobacteraceae > Stenotrophomonas > Stenotrophomonas maltophilia. The sequence goes on from NZ_CP037858.1 coordinate 3,716,004, forward strand.
GCATCAGCGCGCCATCGCGCTCCAGCAGCGCCAGCGCGAACAGCAGCAACTGGAAGCCGAACAGGAAATTGGTGAACGGAATCGGCAGCGACAGCAGAACGCCCAGCAGCACCAGCAGCAGGCCGGTGAAGGCGTGGGCGGGCAGTGGTGTCAGCAGCCGCGGCAGGCGCGGCTTCAGCATCTTGTCCAGGCGCCGCAGCGGACGATCGATACGGTCGAGGAAGCGGTGCATGGTGCCGCGCTTCGGCCCGCGCCGGGCAATGAAGCCGGGCAGCCAGGGACGGCGCAGGCAGCACAGCATCTGCAGGCCGATCAGGATCACCAGCGGCCCGCTGACCGCACCGCCCATGCCCGGAATCGGAATGAACGACGGCAGGATCGCCACGAACAGGAACACGCCGAACGCGCTCTGCTGCAGGTTGCACAGGATCCGGCCAAGCGGCATGTGCTCGGCCGGATCACCGGAGGCAAACATCTCCAGCAGGGTGCGGATGCCCTCGTTGCGGTAGGTCGGGCGCTCGGCGTCCGGACCCTGGCCGGCCTCAGGCGGTGAGCTCATCGGCCTGCTCGTCGGACAACGTGCGCAGCAGCAGCTTGTCCACGCGCGCACCGTCGAGGTCGACCACTTCGAAGCGCCAGCCAGCCCAGTCGAAGTACTCGCCCGCGTGCGGAATGCGGCCGAAGTAATGGATGCACATGCCGGCCAGCGTGTAGTAGTCGCCGTCCTCGGCGTCGGGCAGGTCGTTGCTGCCGATCAGTTCGCGCACGTCTTCGATCGGCAGCGATCCGTCCACCAGCAGCGAGCCGTCTTCGCGGGTCACCACCAGCGCGTCCTCGTCGGCGTTCTCCACCGCCTGCAGGCGGCCAACCACTGCGCCCATCAGGTCGCTGATGGTCACCAGGCCCTGGATCTCGCCGTACTCGTCCACCACCAGTGCCATCGACTGCTGTTCCTCGCGGAAGATCTCCAGCAGCTTCATCGCGTGGGTCGATTCAGAAACGTACAGCGGCTCGCGCAGGGTCTGGAACAACGCGTTGTCACCGCGCGCCATGCGCGTGGCCAGCGATTTCAGTTCAAGCACGCCGACCACGTCCATGTCGTTGTCGCGGTACACCGGGTACCGGGAGAACTCGTGCTCGGCCATGATTTCCAGGTTGCGCTCCAGTCCGCCCTGGGTATCCAGCCAGGCGATGCGGTTGCGCGGGGTCATCAGGCTGTCGGCGGTGCGGTCACCCAGGCGCATGACGCGGTTCATCATGTCGCGCTCGTGGGCGTCGATCACGCCGGCCTCGTGGCTCTCGGCCACCAGCATGCGGATCTCTTCTTCAGTCACCGAGGCGACTTCATCCTTGCCCAGGCCGAACAGGCGCAGCACCAGCTGGGTGGTCTTGGACAGCAGCCAGACGAAGGGCAGGGCGAGCTTGGCCAGCCAGCTCATCGGCATTGCCACCAGGCCAGCGATGGCTTCCGAGCGGGTCAGTGCCAGGCGTTTGGGTACCAGTTCGCCGAAGATCAGCGTGATGAAGGTGATCAGGCTGACCGCCAGCGCGGTGCCGATGTTGCCGGCGTAAGCGAAGCCCGGCATCAGACCCTGGATCCAGCCGGCGAAGGCTTCGCCCAGCGCTTCACCACCGAGGTAGCCGGTCAGCACGCCGATCACGGTGATGCCGATCTGCACGGTGGACAGGAAGCTCTCCGGCTTCTCCGACAGTTCCAGCGCCTTGGCGGCGCGCTTGGAGGTGGCGGCCATCTGCTTCAGGCGGCTCTTGCGCGAGGTCATGACCGACATCTCGGACATGGCGAAGAAGCCGTTCAACAGAACAAGCGCGAAGACAATCAGGATCATTTCAAACACGGGCGTCGTCCCCGGTTGGTGGCAGGGAGCGCGGGTGCTTGCGATGGCGGCAGGCGCTCAGGAACGGGGTCCGGCGCGGCGCTGGGGGATAAGGGTCGTCGTCCATAGGGTGCGCCCGAAGGCGCGCTGGCATCTTAGCAAAGGGGCGTGGCAGGGTGGCAACCGCCTGTTCAGGTTGGGGGTCTCGATGCCCGGAAAGGGGGCGGGGATACCCGAGATGGTCATCTAGCCGTCATAATTCCGTCTGGTGCCGTCCTTCCCGCGACGGCTGACAGGTTTCTCAATGTTCTCTCTGCAGACCATTTTCGGTTCCGGCAAACAGTTCTACACCCTGCTCGATGAGGCTGCCGTCGCGGCCTCCGACGCCGCCAAGGCGCTGCATTCCATGCTGCGCGAGGCAGACCGCCAGCCCGCGCTGGACGCCTTCAAGCTGGCTCGCCTGCGCGAACGCGCGGCCTCGGACAAGATCAGCCAGGCGCTGGTGGACAGCTTCATGACCCCGATCGAGCGCGAAGACATCGAAGCGCTGGGCTCGGCCCTGTACAAGATTCCGAAGCAGATCGAGAAGTTCGCCGATCGCTATTCGCTGGCCACGACCCATCTGGAACACATCGACTTCGCGCCGCGCGCGGCGATGCTGGAACAGGCCGCCGGCGTGGTGGTGGAGATGGTGGCCGACCTGCGCCACATGAACCTGGACCGGATGACCGCGCTGAACGAGAAGCTGCGCTCGCTTGAGAACGAGGCCGACCGCCTGATGCTCGAGCTGTACCGCGACATCTATTCCGGCCGCCTGGACAACCTGCAGATGTTCCTGCTGAAGGAATTCTTCGAGATCCTGGAAAAGGCCATCGACCGCTGCCGCGAGGCCGGCGTGGTGGCGTACCAGATCGTGTTGAAGAACAGCTGACGGACGCCGCCGCATGTTGACCCTTGTCCTGGTGGTGATCCTGGCCGCGCTCGTCTTCGAGTTCATCAACGGCTTCCACGACACCGCCAACTCCATTGCCACCGTGGTGGCGACCAAGGTGCTCTCGCCCGGCTGGGCGGTGATGCTGGCCGCCTTCATGAACCTCATCGGCGCGCTGACCGGTACCGCGGTGGCGCTGACCATCGCGTCGGGCCTGCTCAACACCAACGTGGTCGACGTCACCCCGCAGGTGATCCTGTGCGCCCTGCTGGGCGGCATCATCTGGAACCTGATCACCTGGTGGAAGGGGCTGCCGTCGTCGTCCTCGCACGCCCTGATCGGTGGCCTCTGCGGCGCCGGCCTGGCCGCTGCGCACAACAACTGGGACGCGCTGATCTGGTCCGAGCGCCTGGGCAGCTGGGCGCAGAACAAGGGCCTGCTGTGGAAGGTGTTCGTGCCGATGATCACTTCGCCGATCGCCGGTTTCCTGCTCGGCATCGTGGTGATGGTGCTGCTGTGGGGCCTGATCGCCGGACTGGCCAAGATCGGTGGCGCCATCGGTCGCCTGGCCCGGCCGCGCATCGTCAATGCGTTCTTCGGCAAGGCCCAGATCGCCTCGGCGGCCTACATGGGCTTCGCCCACGGCCACAACGACGCGCAGAAGACCATGGGCATCATCGCCATGACACTGATCGGTGCCGAAGCGACCGGTGCGCTGGATGACCTGCCGTCCTGGCTGGCCTTCATGCACCCGGACGCGCACGCCGGTGACGGCATCGCGATGTGGATCGTGCTGACCTGTGCGGTAGTGATGGCTGCCGGTACCGCCTCGGGCGGCTGGAAGATCATCAAGACCCTGGGCCACAAGATGGTCAAGCTGCACCCGATCCACGGCTTCGCCGCGGAGACCAGCTCGGCCACCATCCTGACCCTGGCCGCCCACTTCGGCATGCCGGTCTCGACCACGCACAGCATCTCCACCGCGATCATGGGCGTCGGTTTCGCCAAGAACCCGCGCTCGCTGAAGTTCGGCGTGATCGAACGCATCGTCTGGGCCTGGATCCTGACCATCCCGGCAGCCGGCGGCTGTGCGTACCTGATCCTGAAGCTGTTCGAGCTGTTCGGCTGGACCTGATCGCCACGCCAGGGTTGCAAACGAAAAAGCCCGCCGATATCCGGCGGGCTTTTTCATGGGCAAAGAATTTCTCCGCACACATCGTGTCGACCAAGGTCGACACCTACCAGAGCAGAAACAGGGATCCGATCCCGTGCCGACCAACGGTCGGCACCCACCAACATCAGCAGGAACCTGTGAGCGGCGGGGTGGGGTGGGGTTGCAGGACCGTTGGCGCCATGGATGGCGCCATCGAGCCCCCAGGGATGGGTTTACGGCGTGTCCTGCAACCCCACCCCACCTCGCCAGCCCACGGAAACCCTGCTTTTGACGTTGCCGTTGCAGTTGCCGTTGATCCGGCGGGTGCCGGGCCGCAGGCCCGGCCACCACCATCAATCAGTTGCGCTGGAACAGCGCCTTCACGTCATTCCGGAACGACGCCTGGCTGTCCGCCCGGCTGTAGAACATGTGCCCACCCGGATAGCTTCTCACCTGCACGCGGTCCGGGTTGCTGCCCATCGTCGGCATCTGGTCCACCGTCAGGATCGACCCCATGAACGGGCACGACAGGTCATTCCAGCCGTGCACGATCAGCACCTGCAGGTGCGGGTCGATTGCCACCGCCTGGCGCAGCTGGGTCACCGCACCCTGGCGAAGGTCGCCGTTGCGGTCCCACAGCCGGTTCACGTCGTAGTTCAGCGCCTGGTAGCGCGCATCCACCTTCCAGCCGACCACGCGCGTCACGAAGTCGACCATCGCGGTGGTGGTCGGCGCGATGATGCTGTCCAGCAGCGGATCGTTGGCGCGCTGCTCCGGATCGTTCGGGAACGGATCGAACGCAGTCACATTGGAATCGTAACGGCTGCCCAGCGTGCCCTTGTCGCGGAATACCTCGCGCAGGTAGGCCTGGGTTTCCAGGCGGCCACCGGCACGGCGCACGAACTGCGGGTCAAGTCCGGTCAGCTCGGTTACCCGGCGCAGCATCGCCTCGGTCGCCCGCGGGTCGCTGCGGCCCTTCATCAACGCGGTGGCGTAGTCGCCGCGGGTGTACTCGACCACCTCCTGCATCGCCGCATCGGTCAGCTTGCCCTGGCGCTCCAGGTGCGCTGCAGCGATCGACGGCAGCGTCTGCATCCACGCCATCGGCGAGACATCGGCGTTGTCTTCCAGGGTCGGGCTCAGGTAGGGCGAGACCAGCACGAGGCCGTTCATCGCCACGCCCAGCCGGGTCTGCAGGAAGTGGGTGATGCGCGGGCCACGGTAGCCACCGTAGCTCTCGCCGGTCAGGTATTTGCGCGACGCCATGCGCTGGTTGCGCAGCAGCCAGTCGTAGATCGAGCGTGACAGGTATTCGATGTCGGCACTGGGGTTGTACAGCGCCTTCTTGGCTTCGTCGTCGCCGATCCGTGCGCGGCTGAAGCCGGTGCCGACCGGATCGATGAACACCAGGTCGGTGAAGTCCAGCCAGGTGCCCGGGTTGTCATGCAGGGTGGCCGGCGCCGATGCGCTGTCACCCTCGGAGCCGAAGGTCACCACCTTGGGCCCGATGGCACCCATGTTGAGGTATACCGACGATGCCCCGGGGCCGCCATTGAGGGCGAAGGTCACCGGCCGGTCCTTGCCCGGCATCGTGTAGGCGGTGAACACCACATCGGCGATCACCTTGCCCTTCTCGTCGCGCACCGGCAGGGTGCCCACGGTGGCGGTGTAGTCGAGGGTGCGGCCGGCCAGGCGCATGCTCTGGCGCGCCGACGCATCGGCGGGCAGTGCAGGGGCTTCGGTCCTGTCGTCTTTCGGATCGGGCTTGGCGTCGGCGTCAGGCGCGGCCAGCACGCTGGCTGGGGCGATGAGCAGGCCGACGCAGAGCGCGGCAGTGTGCAGCAGGGACTTCATGGCACCGGATCGGCAGCGGAAGGGGGTTCCGATGCTAGGCCGGTGACGGGCCATGCCGTATGTGTCCAAAGGCATGGCCGCGCGTCGAGGCCGCCACTGGCCAGATTGGGTCAAGCGGGCAGGGTCGCTGCCGCGTCGTCGTCGGCCAGCAGGCCATAGACGGCCGAGTCGGCCAGTTCTCCCTGGATGCGCCAGCGCTGGCGCAGCACCCCCTCGCGGTGGAAGCCCAGGCGTTCCAGCACGTGCGCGGACGGAGCGTTGCGCGGGTCGATCTCGGCTTCCACGCGATGCAGGTGCAGGGTCCGGAACAGATAGCCCAGCATCTGCTGCAGGGCCTCATGCATGTATCCCTGGCCCTGGCGGTCGGGTGCCAAGAGATAGCCGATCTCGGCGCGCATGGCCTCGCGATCAATGGCGAACGCAACGCAGATGCCCAGCAGTGGGCCGTTGGGTGATTCGCGCACGGCCAGCTTCAACTGGGTACCAATGGCGTGCGCAGCAAGATCGTCGTCGATCTGTTCGCGGGCTTCGGCCGGACGCGTCCAGGCCGGGTGGTTCCACCAGCGCATCACGTCCGGATTGGATTGCAGCGTGAACAACGCGGCCGCGTCGTCACGGCGGATCGGGCTCAGCACCAACCGCGCGCTGTGCAGCGGCAGGGCGGGGAACAGCAACGAGTGGCTGGCCAATACGATGGTCCACACGGGTGGACGCGCATTATGGCTCCGCCGGGTTTGCCGATGGCGGCGGGATGGCTCCGGAGCGGATGGGGTCGGATCCCTTTCCGCAGGAAAGGGATCCGACCCCGCTCAGGATCAGACTTCCAGGGAGGCGAGGTCGCCCTTCGACTCCAGCCAGCCCTTGCGGTCGGAGGCGCGCTTCTTGGCCAGCAGCATGTCCATCAGCGAACTTGTCTGTTCGCGATCATCCACGGTCAGCTGCACCAGGCGGCGCGTATCCGGGTGGATGGTGGATTCACGCAGCTGCGGCGGGTTCATCTCGCCCAGGCCCTTGAAGCGGGTCACGTTGATGGCGCCCTTGATCTTCTCGCGTTCGATCTTGTCCAGCATCGAGCGCTTTTCTTCCTCGTCCAGGGCATAGAACACCTGCTTGCCCACGTCGATGCGGAACAGCGGCGGCATCGCCACGAACACGTGGCCGGCATCGACCAGCGCCGGGAAGTGCTTCAGGAACAGCGCGGTCAGCAGCGTTGCGATGTGCAGGCCGTCGGAGTCCGCGTCGGCCAGGATGATGACCTTGCCGTAGCGCAGGCCGCTGATGTCATCCTTGCCCGGGTCGCAGCCGATGGCGATGGCCAGGTTGTGCACTTCTTCCGAGGCCAGCACGCTGTTGGACGAGACTTCCCAGGTGTTCAGGATCTTTCCGCGCAACGGCATGATGGCCTGGAAGTCCTTGTCGCGGGCCTGCTTGGCGCTGCCGCCAGCCGAATCACCTTCCACCAGGAACAGCTCGGTACGGGACAGGTCCTGGCTGATGCAGTCGGCCAGCTTGCCGGGCAGGGCCGGGCCCTGGGTGACCTTCTTGCGGACGACCAGCTTCTCGGTCTTCAGGCGCGCGCTGGCGCGCTCGATGGCGATCTGCGCGATCTTCTCGCCCAGCTCCACGTTCTGGTTCAACAGCAGGCTGAAGGCATCGTGGGCCGCGCCTTCAACGAAACCGGCCGCCTGGCGCGAGGACAGGCGTTCCTTGGTCTGGCCGCTGAACTGCGGGTCGGTCATCTTCAGCGACAGCACGAACGACACGCGGTCCCACACGTCTTCCGGGGCCAGCTTGACGCCACGCGGCAGCAGGTTACGGAAGTCGCAGAACTCGCGCAGCGCCTCGGTCAGGCCGGTACGCAGGCCGTTGACGTGGGTGCCGTGCTGCGCGGTGGGAATCAGGTTGACGTAGCTTTCCTGTACCAGCTCGCCTTCCGGCAGCCAGGCCACGGCCCAGTCCACCACCTCGGTGTCCTTCTTGAGGTTGCCGACGAACAGGTCGGCCGGCAGCGATTCGCGCTCGCCCAGTTCCAGCTTCAGGTAATCGCGCAGGCCGTCTTCGTAGTACCAGGTGTCGACTTCGCCGGTGGCCTCGTCGGTCAGCTTGACGGTCAGGCCCGGGCACAGCACGGCCTTGGCGCGCAGCAGGTGCTTGAGCGCGCGCACCGCGAACTTGGGCGTGTCGAAGTACTTCGGGTCCGGCCAGAAGCGCACGCGGGTACCGGTGTTCTTCTTGCCGACGGTGCCGACCACTTCCAGCGGGGTGGCGCGGTCGCCGTTGCGGAAGGTGATGCGGTGCTCGGCTCCTTCGCGCTTGATGTGCACTTCCACCAGGGTCGACAGCGCGTTGACCACGCTGACGCCGACGCCGTGCAGACCGCCGGAGAAGGTGTAGTTGTTGTTGCTGAACTTGCCGCCCGCATGCAGGCGGGTGAGGATCAGCTCGACACCCGGGATCTTCTCTTCCGGATGGATGTCCACCGGCATGCCGCGGCCGTCATCGCTGACCTCCACGCTGCCGTCCTTGTACAGGGTGATCTCGATCGAGCGGGCGTGGCCGGCGAGGGCCTCGTCCACCGAGTTGTCGATCACTTCCTGCGCCAGGTGGTTCGGGCGCGCGGTGTCGGTATACATGCCGGGACGGCGCTTGACCGGGTCAAGGCCGGACAGGACTTCAATATCGGCGGCGTTATAGCGGGCGTTCATCTATCTTCTAAAGCGCGGAGCGACGCGCAAGTGTGCGGTCTGTGCGGCGAATTTGCACGCCTGCGGTTCAGCCTCGGCGGCGGGGAGGGGGTAAAATGGCAGCCGCTGGAATCTGAACGCCGGCGACCCCCGTTGGGTCGAAACATCCAAGCCATACCGCGAGGAGGACCTCATGAAGAAGTTGCTGACCATTGCGATCCTGGCCGCTGCCGCCGTTGCAGTGCCGCTGGTGGTGGCGCAGAACGCCGGCCAGCCGGCCCCGCAGCAGGGTGACCAGGCCGACAAGGCCCAGGCCGAAGCCGATGCCAAGGCCAAGCGCCGCGCCCAGGCCAATGCCGAGATGAAGGCGCAGGGCCAACCGGCCCCGCAGCAGGAAGAGGAAGAAGAGGCGAGGAAGAAGAAGTAATCCTTCCACCCTCCGAAGCCCTTGCCGCAAGGGATTCGCCCCCCGACGCCCCGCCCAGCGGGGCGTTTCTTTTGTGTGATGGCCGCAACTGCCTCTTGGGTTGGCGGCCATCAATCTGTAAACTATGGCTTTCCGGGAGTAAGTGCGTGTCCACCCTTTGCGAATGGGCTGGCACGACCATGCGTGGTCGCCAGCAATGCGGGTCGCAGGTGACGGTCGATATGACCGGCACGGCCGCCCCGACCTCGCAGGGTGGTCCCCGTCCGGCGCCTGCCGCCGCACGGCCCAGCACCTCCCTCGCTGCCCCAGCGAACCGGAAAACCCCCTTCAAGCTCCATGCCCGCCCTCCGGGTGCGCGTGGTGCTGCCGTTTTCCATTTCCAGACAGGATGCTTGCAGCCATGACTCCCTTGATTTTCGTAACCGGCGGCGTGGTGTCCTCGCTCGGCAAAGGCATTGCCGCCGCGTCGCTGGCCGCCATTCTCGAAGCCCGTGGCCTGAAGGTCACGATGATGAAGCTCGACCCGTACATCAACGTCGACCCGGGCACCATGAGCCCGTTCCAGCACGGTGAGGTCTACGTCACCGACGACGGCGCCGAGACCGACCTCGACCTGGGCCACTACGAGCGCTTTGTGCGCACCCGGCTGAGCCGCAAGAACTCGGTCACTACCGGCCGCATCTACGAGAACGTGATCCGCAAGGAGCGCCGCGGCGACTACCTGGGCGCGACGGTGCAGGTCATTCCGCACATCACCGATGAAATCCGCCGTTGCATCGATGAAGCCACCGAAGGCTACGACGTGGCCCTGGTCGAGATCGGCGGTACCGTCGGCGACATCGAGTCGCTGCCGTTCCTGGAAGCGATCCGCCAGGTGCGCACCGAGCGTGGCCCGGAGAAGGCGCTGTTTATGCACCTCACCCTGGTGCCGTATATCGGTGCCGCCGGTGAGCTGAAGACCAAGCCGACCCAGCACTCGGTAAAGGAACTGCGCTCGATCGGCATCCAGCCGGACGTGCTGCTGTGCCGTTCCGAGCAGGCGGTGCCGGATTCTGAGCGCCGCAAGATTGCCCAGTTCACCAATGTCTCCGAGCGCGCGGTGATCAGCGTGCCGGACGTGGACGTGCTGTACCGCATCCCGTCGGGCCTGCATGCACAGGGCCTGGACGAGATCGTGGTCAACCAGCTGAAGCTGGCTGACAAGGTCGGTCCGGTCGACCTGTCGATGTGGGAGGACGCGGTCGACGCGACCCTGCACCCGCTGGACGAAGTGACCATCGCCGTGGTCGGCAAGTACGTCGATCACCAGGACGCCTACAAGTCGGTCGGCGAAGCCCTCAAGCACGGCGGCCTGCGCCAGCGCACCAAGGTCAATCTGAAGTGGCTGGAAGCACAGGACCTGGAAGGCACCGACATGGCTGCACTGGCCGATGTCGACGGCATCCTGGTGCCGGGTGGCTTCGGTGACCGTGGTTTCGAAGGCAAGGTGCTGACCTCGAAGTTCGCCCGCGAGCAGCAGGTGCCGTACTTCGGTATCTGCTACGGCATGCAGGCGGCCGTGGTCGACTACGCGCGCAACGTGGTGGGCCTGGAAGGTGCCAACAGCACCGAGAACGATCGCCAGTCGCCGAACCCGGTGATCGGCCTGATCACCGAATGGCGCACCGCCACCGGTGATGTCGAGAAGCGCGACGACAAGAGCGACCTCGGCGGTACCATGCGCCTGGGCCTGCAGGAACAGCGCCTGAAGCCGGGCACGCTGGCCCGCGAGCTGTACGGCAAGGACGTCGTCGCCGAGCGCCATCGCCACCGTTACGAGTTCAACAACCGTTACCGCACCCAGCTGGAAGATGCTGGCCTGGTGATCGCCGGCAAGTCGATGGACGACACCCTGGTGGAAGTGGTCGAACTGCCGCGCGACGCGCATCCGTGGTTCCTGGCCTGCCAGGCGCATCCGGAATTCCTGTCCACGCCGCGTGATGGCCACCCGCTGTTCATCGGTTTCATCCGCGCCGCGCGCGAGCGCAAGGCCGGTGGCAAGCTGCTCTCCGCAGCGCGCGCCTGACTTGTGAATGGGGGCTTCGGCCCCCATCCTGCATGCTTCAACCCCCAGCGCACCGGCCCGGCCGGTGATGCGGACAACAAGGAAACGCCATGAAACTGTGTGGATTCGAGGTCGGGCTGGACCAGCCCCTGTTCCTGATCGCCGGCCCCTGCGTGATCGAGTCGATGCAGCTGCAGCTCGATACCGCCGGCAAGCTGAAGGAGATCACCGACAAGCTCGGCGTCAACTTCATCTTCAAGTCCAGCTTCGACAAGGCCAACCGCACCTCGGGCACCGCGTTCCGCGGCCCGGGCATGGAAGAGGGCCTGAAGGTCCTCGCCGAGGTCAAGAAGCAGATCGGCGTGCCGGTGCTGACCGACGTCCACGAATACACCCCGATGGATGAAGTGGCTTCGGTGGTGGACGTGCTGCAGACCCCGGCGTTCCTGGTCCGCCAGACCGACTTCATCCGCAAGGTGTGCTCGGCCGGCAAGCCGGTCAACATCAAGAAGGGCCAGTTCCTGGCGCCGTGGGACATGAAGCCGGTCGTGGAGAAGGCCAAGGCCACCGGCAACGAGCAGATCATGGTCTGCGAGCGTGGTGCCAGCTTCGGCTACAACAACCTGGTCAGCGACATGCGTTCGTTGGCGGTGATGCGCGATACCGGTTGCCCGGTGGTGTTCGACGCCACCCATTCGGTGCAGCTGCCGGGCGGGCAGGGCACCAGTTCCGGCGGCCAGCGTGAGCACGTGCCGGTGCTGGCCCGTGCCGCCGTGGCGGTGGGCATCTCCGGCCTGTTCGCCGAGACCCATCCGGACCCGTCCAAGGCCCTGTCCGATGGCCCCAATGCATGGCCGCTGGACCAGATGGAAGCACTGCTCGAGACCCTGATGGAACTCGATGCGGTGACCAAGAAGCACGGCTTCTCGCGCTTCGCGTGAGTCGTGACCCGTGGGTGGCGCTGGAGGCCCAGCGTCATCGCCGGCACTGGAAACAGTGGTCCTGGGGCCTGATTGCACTGGGCCTGGCCGTGCTGTTCACCGTGGGCATGTTCGGCGTGGTGCTGATCGGCGCCGCGTCCGTGCGGCCACCCGGTGATGGCAGCAGTGCACTCGATCTGCGGGCGTACTTCATCGCGCTGATGGTCGCGGAGTTGGTAGTGGCCGTAGGCTGCGTCGCCGCGGCCGTACTGGCCTGGCGCCTGAACCGTGGCAAGGTGGCCGCCGGCCTGGCGATCATCCTGCTGTCGCTGTGGTCCGGCGCCCTGTTCTACGGATTGCTTTGATGAATACGACCACATCGGCGCGTGGCTGGCCCTGGGGCCTGATCGCCCTGGGGCTGTCCGTGTTGACCTGGATCGCTCTGGTGGTGGGCGTGCTGGCCTTCACGTCCGGTTTCCGGCCGCCAGGGGAGGGAAACAGCGGCGTGGAGGCCACGCAGTGGTGGATGCTGGGCGCGCTGGTCACGATGGTGCTGTCCTTCCTGGGCTGCCCGGTGGCGATGGTGCTGGCCTGGCGCCGGCAGCGTGGCCCCATCCTGGCGGCGATTGCCGGTGCATTGCTGGTGATGCTGGTATCGATGGTCCTGATCGTGATCGGGTCCAGCTGGGGCTGAAGCCGCCTGCGCCATTTGGCAAGTGGCGGGCAGCCGGGGATAATCACGCGGCATTCGTTTTGTCGCCCCCTCTCCATACAGGTAACCGGCCCGACCATGAGTACGATCCGCAGCATCCACGCCCGTGAAATCCTCGACAGCCGTGGCAACCCCACGCTGGAAGCCGAAGTCATCCTGGAGGACGGTTCGTTCGGTCGTGCCGCGGTTCCCTCTGGCGCCTCGACCGGCACCAAGGAAGCGGTCGAGCTGCGTGACGGCGACAAGACCCGTTACCTGGGCAAGGGCGTGCGCAAGGCCGTCGACAACGTCAACACCACCATTGCCAATGCGCTGAAGGGCTTCGAGGCCACCGACCAGGACGGCCTCGACCGTCGCCTGATCGACCTCGATGGCACCGAGAACAAGGGCCGCCTGGGCGCCAACGCGCTGCTGGGTGTTTCGATGGCCGCCGCGCACGCCGCCGCCGCCTCGAGCAAGCAGGCACTGTGGCAGTACCTGGCCGCCAGGACCGGCGTGACCCCGTCGCTGCCGGTGCCGATGATGAACATCATCAACGGCGGCGCGCACGCCGACAACAACGTCGACTTCCAGGAATTCATGGTGCTGCCGGTGGGCTTCACCTCGTTCTCCGAAGCGCTGCGCGCCGGTACCGAGATCTTCCATTCGCTGAAGTCGGTGCTGAAGGGCCACGGCCTGAGCACGGCGGTGGGCGACGAAGGCGGCTTCGCGCCGGACTTCCGCAGCAACGTCGAAGCGCTCGACACCATCCTCGAAGCGATCGGCAAGGCGGGCTACACCGCCGGTGAAGACGTGCTGCTGGGCCTGGACGTGGCCTCCAGCGAATTCTTCGAGAACGGCAAGTACAACCTGGTCGGCGAGAACAAGCGCCTGACCTCCGAGCAGTTCGTCGACTTCCTCGCCGACTGGGCCGCGCAGTACCCGATCATCACCATTGAAGATGGCCTGGCCGAGAATGACTGGGCGGGCTGGAAGCTGCTGACCGACCGCATCGGCAAGAAGGTGCAGCTGGTCGGCGACGACCTGTTCGTGACCAACCCGAAGATCTTCCAGGAAGGCATCGACTCGGGCACCGCCAATGCGATCCTGATCAAGGTCAACCAGATCGGCACCCTGAGCGAAACCCTGGAAGCGATCGCCATGGCCGATCGCGCCGGCTATGCCGCCGTGGTCTCGCACCGTTCGGGCGAAACCGAAGACACCACCATCGCCGACATCGCCGTGGCCACCACCGCCACGCAGATCAAGACCGGCTCGCTGTGCCGCAGCGATCGCGTGGCCAAGTACAACCAGCTGCTGCGCATCGAGGAAGCCCTCGGTGCCGGCGCGCGTTACGCCGGTCGTGACGCGTTCGTTTCGCTGAAGCGCTGAGCCGATGCGCGACTGGCGCTGGATGCTGCTGGTGCTGGCCCTGCTGCTGGGCTGGCTGCAGTACCGCTTCTGGTTCGGTCCGGGAAATTCGGGTGAAGTGATGATGCTCGAAGCCCAGGTCGCCAACCAGGAGCGGGACAATGAGGGCCTGCAGCAGCGCAATGATGCGCTCGCTGCGGAAGTGAAGGACCTCAAGGAAGGCCAGTCCGCCATCGAGGAGCGCGCGCGCAGCGAGCTGGGCATGATCAAGCCTGGCGAAAAGTTCTACCGCGTGGTCGAGGATGCGCCGGTCCACCTGGCGCAGCCTGCGGCAGGTGTCAGTGCGGAGGTCGGCGACCACCCGGCGGACGTGCCATGAGTGCGGCGATCTGGGTCGTGGTTCCGGCTGCTGGCCGTGGCACCCGCTTCGGCGCGCCGTTGCCCAAACAGTACCTGCAGGCAGGTGGGCAGATCCTGCTTGCCCATACCCTGGACGCCCTGCTGGCGCACCCGGCCGTGGCCGGGGCGATGGTGGTGATCGGCCAGGACGACGCCGACTGGCCCGGCTGGAACGAGTGGGCGGGCAAGCCGGTGCTGACCTGCATCGGTGGCGCGACCCGTGCCGCTTCGGTGCTGGCTGGCCTGCAGGCGCTGCCGGAGACGGTGCGCGCTGATGAGTTCGTACTGGTCCACGATGCCGCGCGGCCGAACCTGTCGCCGGCCGATCTCGGCCGCCTGCTTGAAGTCGGTCGTACCGATCCGGTCGGGGCGATCCTGGCTGCCCCGGTGCGCGACACGCTCAAGCGTGCGGGCGACGACGGTGGCATCGATGGCACCGAGCCGCGTGAGCGCCTGTGGCGCGCGCTGACACCACAGCTGTTCCGCCGCCACCAGCTCAGCCGCGCGTTGTCCGAAGCCGCGGCCGCCGGTGTCGAAGTCACCGACGAGGCCATGGCCATGGAGCGCCAGGGGCAGCGCCCGCTGCTGGTGGAAGGCAGTGAGGACAACTTCAAGGTCACCACCCCGGCCGATCTGGACCGGTTCGAATTCGTACTTTCCCGCCGCGCCGGCTGACCGTCCGCGCGGCCCTGCTGCAAGGGTTGCATCCATGAGCACCGCACCGTTCCCGCCCGTCCGTATCGGCCAGGGTTACGACGTCCATGCCTTCGGTGAAGGCGATCACATCATGCTCGGCGGCGTGAACGTGCCGCACAGCTGCGGCGTGCTCGCGCACAGCGATGGCGACGTGATCCTGCACGCCCTGTGCGATGCGATGCTCGGCGCGCTGGCGCTGGGCGACATCGGCCAGCATTTCCCGCCGAGTGACGACCGCTGGAAGGGCGCCGACAGCAGCGATTTCGTGCGCCACTGCGACAGCCTGCTGCGCGAGCGCGGCTGGCGCGTCGGCAACACTGACATCACCGTGATCTGCGAGCGGCCGAAGGTTGGCCCGCATGCGCTGGCGATGCGTGAGCGCATCGGTGGCCTGCTGCAGCTGCCGCTGGATGCGGTCAGCGTCAAGGCCACCACCTCGGAAAAGCTGGGTTTCACCGGCCGCGGTGAAGGCATCGCCGCACAGGCGGTCGTGTTGCTGGTGGCGGCATGATTCCGCTGCCGTTGGCGTTTGGCGCGCCGCTGTTGACGGCGCGCATCCGTACCACGCCAGACGATTTCCAGGTCGACGAGCTGCCTGCCTTCGAGGCCACCGGCGAAGGCGAGCACCTGCTGCTGCACATCCGCAAGCGCGGTGCCAATACCGTGCATGTGGCCAAGGTGCTGGCCAAGTGGGCGGGCCTGCCGGAAATGGCGGTGAGCTACGCTGGGATGAAGGATCGCCATGCGGTCACCACCCAACGTTTCAGCGTGCACCTGCCCAAGCGCGTCGCGCCGGACCTGGCCGAGCTGGCCAGTGACGAGATCGAAGTGCTCGAAGCGACCTGGCACAACCGCAAGCTGCAGCGTGGCGCACTGGCCGGCAACCGTTTCAAGCTGGTGCTGCGTGAAGTGCAGGGCGATGCCGCAGCGATCAGCGAACGCCTGCAGCAGATTGCCGGGCGTGGCCTGCCGAACTGGTTCGGCGAGCAGCGCTTTGGCCGCGATGGCGGCAATGTGCCGGCGGCACTGGCGATGTTCGGTGGCCGCCGCATGCGCAAGGATCAGCGTTCGCTGCTGCTGTCAGCGGCTCGTTCGGCGCTGTTCAACCGCGTGCTGGCCGCGCGTGTGGAGCAGGGCAACTGGGATCAGCCGCTGGAGGGTGAAGTGTGGATGCTCGATGGCAGCCGCAGCGTGTTCGGACCCGAGCCGTACACCGACGTGCTGGCCGAGCGCCTGGCACGCTTCGACATCCATCCCAGCGCGCCGCTGTGGGGCGAAGGCGAGCTGCGCAGCAGCGATGCGGCACGCGAGCTGGAGCTGGCCGCGCTGGACGACGACGAGTCGAAGGCGCTGCGGGCCGGCCTGGAAGACGCGCGCCTGAAGCAGGAGCGCCGCGCGCTGCGCCTGCGCCCGGCGCTGCTGCAGCACCAGTGGCTGGCCGATGACGTGCTGGAACTGTCGTTCGCACTTCCGCCGGGCTGCTACGCCACGGCCGTGCTGCACGAGCTCGGCCCGGTCGAGGACGCCTCACAGGCCTGACAGAAAAAGGGGACGGAGGGAATTAAGTCGTTTGTGGCACAAACGACTTAATTCCCTCCGTCCCCTTTTTCATCTGCGTGCCAGCAGCACCAGCATCGCGCCGGTGCCGCCTTGCCCGGTCGGCGCCGAATGGAACGCCAGCACGTCGTTGCGCAGCCGCAGCAGTCGATCGACCAGGTTCTTCAGTACCGGTGCACCGCCATCGGACTGCAAACCCTTGCCATGGATGATGCGCACGCAGCCATAGTCGTGTGCATGCGCTTCCAGCAGGAACTGGCGCAGCAGCGTCTCCGCCTGCGCGGCGGTGGCACCATGCAGGTCCAGCTCGTCCTGCACCGAATACTGGCCACGCTTCAGGCGCTGGAACAGGCGTGGTGGCAGGTTGTCGCGGCGATAGCTGGCCACGTCGCCGGCTTCCAGCGGCGTGCTGTCGCGCAGCAGCCGGGCGAACTCGCCGGCCGCTTCGGCCTCGTCACGTTCGGCCATGCGCGCGCGCGGCTTCGGCCGGGGCGCAGCCGGTGCCGGCTCGGCATCCTTGCGCAGCGGCGTCACTTCGCCGATGGCCGCACGGAACAATGCGGCCGGATCTTCGTCTTCAGGGTGCGACATGCGCACAGGTTAAACCGCCGGCGCAGGTCTGCCTATGACGGTTCGATGTCGGTCGTGACCGCCGGCAGGGTAGGACCGGCGGCTCGCATGCGGCACAATAGATGATGCCCTTGCAGGGTCGACGGCTTCCGCAGGGAGCACGACGGTCCCGCCCACACTGCACGGTGACGGAATCGAATTCTTGGAAAATCAAGCGGTTAAATCGAAGATGCGAATCCTGGTGAGTAACGACGACGGTGTCGACGCCGCAGGCATCCGGATGCTGGCCTCGGTGCTGCGCGAGGCTGGACACGAAGTCACGGTGGTCGCACCCGACCGCGATCGCTCCGGCGCCAGCAACTCGCTGACCCTGGACCTGCCGATCCGCCTCAAGCGCATCGACCATTACACTGTCTCGGTGGCCGGTACGCCCACCGACTGCGTGCACCTGGCGCTGACCGGCCTGCTTGAATTCGAGCCCGACATTGTCGTGTCCGGTATCAACAACGCCGCCAACCTCGGCGATGATGTGATCTATTCCGGCACCGTTTCGGCGGCGATGGAAGGTCGTTTCCTCGGCCTGCCGGCGGTGGCGGTCTCGCTGGTCACCCGCAACCACGATCCGAAACACTTCGAGACCGCCGCGCGCGCTGCGGTGGAGATCGTCGCCCGGCTCAAGGCCGATCCGCTGCCGGCTGACACCATCCTCAACGTCAACGTGCCTGACCTGCCGTGGAGCGAGGTCAAGGGCTTCGAGGTCACCCGCCTCGGCAACCGCCATCGCGCCGAAGGCTGCATCGCGCAGAAGGACCCGCGCGGCAACGAGGTCTACTGGATCGGCCCGGCCGGCCGTGAGCAGGACTCCGGCCCCGGCACCGATTTCCACGCGGTACGCACTGGCCACATCTCGATCACTCCGATCCAGGTCGACCTGACCCGCTACCAGGCCTTGGAAAAGGTGGCCAGCTGGGTCGGCGGCCTCAGTGCCGCGCTGGACCAGCCGGCATGAGCCCACGCCTGCGCCTGCAACCGGAAGCCGTTGGTATCGGCATGACCTCGCAGCGCGTGCGTGACCGGCTGGTCGACCGCCTGCGCGAGGCCGGCATCGTCGACGAGTCGACCTTGAATGCGATCCGGGTGGTGCCACGTCATCTGTTCATCGATGAAGCGCTGGCGTCACGTGCCTACGAAGACACCGCCCTGCCGATCGGCCACGGCCAGACCATCTCACAGCCGTGGGTGGTGGCGCGCATGACCGAGGCCGTGCTGCAGGTCTCGCCGAAGAAGGTGCTGGAAGTCGGTACCGGCTCCGGCTACCAGGCCGCCGTGCTCGGCGCGCTGGGCCTGGAAATCTACACCGTCGAGCGCATCGGCGACCTGCTGCGACAGGCGCGCAAGCGCTTCCGCGCGCTGGGCATGAACATCCGTACCAAGCATGACGACGGCCGCGCCGGCTGGGCCGAGCATGGCCCGTTCGATGCCATCGTGGTCACCGCCGCGGCGCCCGCACTGGTCGATGAACTGGTCGGGCAGCTGGCCGAGGGCGGCCGCCTGGTGGCGCCGGTCGGCGGGCCGGGCGGGCAGTCGCTGGTGCAGCTGGACCGCAAGGCTGACGGCAGCATCGAACAACGCGTGCTGGCGCCGGTCACCTTCGTGCCGCTGCTGTCCGGCATGCTTGACTAATCCACGGAGCAGGGTTGCATGAAGATTTTCGGGCCGCTGTACGAGCGGGCGATGAAGTGGGCGGCGCACGAACGCGCGCCGACCTACCTGACGGTGCTGAGCTTCTTCGAGGCGATCATCTTCCCGGTGATGCCGGAAGTGATGCTGGCGCCGATGTGCGTGGCCCAGCCGAAACGCGGCTGGTGGTTCGCCACCCTCAGCCTGGCCGGCTCGATGGTCGGCGCGCTGGTCGGCTATGCGCTGGGTCATTACGCCTTCGAGGCGATCAAGCCGCTGTTCGAAGCGCTGGGCATGCTGCCGGCGATCGAGCAGGGCATCACCACCGTGCAGGCGAAGATGGCCGAGTCGCCGTGGGCGGTGTTCACCTTCCTGGTGCTGGGCGGCTTCATGCCCATCCCGATGAAGGTCTTCACGTGGGCATCAGGTATCGTCGGTGTACCGATGCCGCAGTATCTGTTGAGCATGCTGATCGGTCGTGGCAAGCGCGTGTTCGTGCTGGCCGCGGTCATCCGTATCGGTGGTGCGCGTGCTGAAGCGGCACTGCGTCGCTGGATTGAACCGCTGGGCTGGATCGCCACCGCGTTGGTGGTGGTGCTGATCGCCTGGCTTGTATGGAGGTCGAAGTTCGCATGAGTCCTGATCGTCTGAGCAAGGGAGTGCGCATCGGCGCGCTGGCGTTGCTGGTTTCCACCCTGGCCGCCTGCGGCACCGCAACCGTGGTCCGCCCGGGCGGCGGCAGCACCGGTGGCGTGACCACGCCGAAGACTTCGGTACCCAAGCCCGGGCAGACCGTGGTCGTGCGCAAGGGCGATACCATCTATGCGCTGGCCCGCATCCACGACATCACCCCGGCCGACCTGATTGCCTGGAACAGCCTGGACAACCCGTCGACCATTCATCCGGGCCAGGTGATCCGGCTGTATCCGGCCGGAGCCAGCGGCGGCCGTGCGCCCACCACGGTGGTCACCCCGCCGCGTCCGGGTAGCAGCAGTGGCGGCAGCACCGCGCCGGCCCCGGCGCCGGTCGGTCCGGTGAAGAGCAACATCGCCTGGCGCTGGCCGGCCGATGGCGCGATCGTTGGCCGCTACGTGGCCGGTGACGCCACCAAGCAGGGCGTTGATATCGCCGGCACCAGCGGCCAGGCGGTGAAAGCCACCGCCAATGGCGTGGTGGTGTACTCCGGTGCCGGCCTGGTCGGCTACGGCGAGCTGATCATCATCAAGCACAGCGACCAGTGGCTGTCGGCCTATGGCCACAACCGCAAGCGCCTGGTGAATGAAGGGCAGAGCGTGAAGGCCGGCGAGCAGATCGCCGAGATGGGCCGTACCGGTGCGAACCGCGACATGGTCCACTTCGAGATTCGCTACAACGGCAAGCCGGTCGACCCGCAGCAGTACCTTCCGGCGCGCTGATCGCCGTTGGAACGGGGAGCGCCGGGCCACGCCCGGCGATCCTGACCTGTAGCGTCGAGCCATGTTCGGCTCGGGTACCGCAGAGGCTCGGTCACTTGCGATCTTGTGTGTCGCAGGCTCACCTTCACGGCGGATGGAATACCCGGCATTCTTGAGCGATCCCATCCGCTCCGGTGCCGCATGTTCCGCTTTGCTTCCGCGCTCGCACTGCTCACCGTCGCGCCGCTGGCCGCAGCAGCCAGCGATCCGCGTGACGTGGTTACCCGTCTCTACGACGCGGTCCAGGCGCCGGCTTCGAACGAAACGGCCATTCCGTCACTGCTGGGCGATGCCCTGCGCTCAGCCGTCGACGCGCAGCGCGCTTACGAGCGGACCTGTGCCGCGTTGGCCGCGCACGACGAGAAGCCGCATATGCTCGACCAGAGTCCGTATCTGCTGGCGCCGGATCGACCGGAAACGATATCTGTAGGAATGCCCGGATCGAGCGGTGACGTCACCTGGATCCGCGTCGACATGGCCGTGGGCGACTATCGTTGGACCGACCGGGTCCTGCTGCAGCGGCAGGACCGGGACTGGAAGGTCATGGATATCCGCTGGGGGCAGGGCGGCAACCTGATTGGCCGGCTCAAGGCGTTCTCGGCCTTCCGCTGCACATCTTCGGGCAGCTAGCGCCGGGAGGCACCCGGCGACTCGACCTCAGCCTTCCAGAATGAAAGCAGCCGCGACCTTGCGGCCTTCGCCGGCCAGGATGTTGAAGGTGCGTGCGGCGGCCGGGTTGTTCATCACTTCCAGGCCGATCCCGCGCGACAGGCAGGCGGCCATCACCACCGCTGGCGGGAACACCTGGCGATCACCGGTACCGAGCACGATCAGCGCCGGGTTCAGCGCCAGGATCGGCTCCAGGTCCGCCAGCTGCAGCGCGGCGGCACTCGCCACCGGCCAGTGCGTGACCAGCTGGTCCGGGGTCAGGAAGAAACTGCTGCCCAGCACCTGGTCATTCACCTTGGCCGAGCGGCCATCGGCGGCGCGCAGGCTGTAGGCGTAATCCGGCGGTTCGTGGTTCAGCTGCATGGCAGTGGGGCGATCAGCCGCGCGGCAGCACGATCTGGCGCTGTTCCTTGCTCGGGCGGTACAGCACGGCGACGTGGCCGATGCGCTGCACCAGCGCGCTCTCGGTGGCTTCGACGATCTCGCCGATCATCACGTCACGGGCGTCGCGGTCTTCGGCAGCGACCTTCACCTTGACCAGCTCGTGGCGCTCCAGCACTTCGTTCAGCTCAGCGATGAAGGCCGGGGTCACGCCCTTGCCGCCGGTCTGCAGCAGGGCCTTCAGGTCGTGGGCTTGGCCGCGCAGGAAACGGGTCTGGGAGGCGGTCAGGGCGATGGACATGCAGGAAAACACGGTTGAATGGGGCGATCAGGGTATCATGAGGACCCCATCAGCCCCTATTTTCAATGGCTACCCGCAGCAAAAGCAGCCAGCGCTGGCTCAAGGAACACTTCTCCGACCCCTTCGTGAAGAAGGCCCAGGCCGAAGGCATGCGCTCGCGCGCCGCCTACAAGCTCGAAGAGCTGCTTGAACGTGACCGGTTGCTGAAGCCGCACATGGTGGTGGTCGACCTCGGTGCGGCCCCGGGCGGTTGGTCTCAGCAGGTGCGGAGACAGATCGGCGACACCGGTCGCGTGCTGGCCCTGGACATCCTCGACATGCCGCCGCTGGCCGGCGTGGAGTTCCTTCATGGTGACTTCAGGGAAGAAGCCGTCCTATCGCAGTTTGAAGCCATGCTCGGGGATCAGCCGGTAGACCTTGTGCTGTCGGACATGGCCCCCAATAAGAGTGGTGTGGGCGCGGTTGACCAGCCGCGGATGATGCACCTGGCAGAGCTGGCCCTGGATTTTGCCGACAACCACCTGAAGACCGGTGGGGCATTCCTGATCAAGCTGTTCCAGGGTGAAGGCTTTGACGACTACGTGCGCGACATGCGCCGCCGGTACGACAAGGTCTCCATCCGCAAGCCGGAAGCGTCGCGCAAGCGCTCTCCCGAGGTGTATGCCTTGGGTCAGGGAAAACGCGCCCACATGAAGTAAGCTCGCAACGTACGCAAGTTCGACCCCAACGCAACGCCAGCACTGAGAGGAACACCGGAGCCAATGAGGATGAACGACTTGACCAAGAACCTCCTGCTATGGGTGGTCGTCGCCGTCGTGCTGATGGTGGTCTTCCAGAGCTTCTCGCCGAAGTCCTCCGGGGCCGGCGCGCAGGGCGCGTCGTACTCGCAGTTCCTGGACCAGGTGGACAGCGGCAACGTGCAGAAGGTCGCCTTCGGCGGCGACATGCGCGGCGGCACCAGCCAGCTGACCTACACCACCCGCGGTGGGCAGTCGTCCACCATCACCGCGCCGTTCGATCGTGACCTGATCAACGTGCTGCGTACCAAGAACGTGGAAATCGTGCAGGAGGAGCCGTCCAGCGGCATTTCCCTCGGCGCGATCCTGATGAATTTCCTGCCGGTCATCCTGATCATCGGCTTCTGGTTGTTCATCATGCGCCAGATGCAGGGCGGTGGCGGCGGTGCCAAGGGCGCGATGTCCTTCGGCAAGTCGCGCGCCAAGCTGCAGGGCGAGGACCAGATCAAGGTCACCTTCGCCGACGTCGCCGGTTGTGACGAGGCCAAGGAAGAAGTGGGCGAACTGGTCGACTTCCTGCGCGACCCGTCCAAGTTCACCAAGCTGGGCGGCAAGATTCCGCGCGGCGTGCTGATGGTGGGCCCGCCGGGTACCGGCAAGACGCTGCTGGCCAAGGCCATCGCGGGCGAAGCCAAGGTGCCGTTCTTCTCGATCTCCGGTTCGGACTTCGTGGAAATGTTCGTCGGCGTCGGCGCCAGCCGCGTGCGTGACATGTTCGAGCAGGCCAAGAAGCACGCGCCGTGCATCATCTTCATCGACGAAATCGACGCCGTCGGCCGCCACCGTGGCGCCGGCCTGGGCGGCGGTCACGACGAGCGCGAGCAGACCCTGAACCAGCTGCTGGTCGAGATGGACGGTTTTGAAGGTGGCGAAGGCGTGATCGTGATCGCCGCGACCAACCGTCCGGACGTGCTGGACCCGGCGCTGCTGCGTCCGGGCCGTTTCGACCGCCAGGTCGTGGTCGGCCTGCCGGACGTGAAGGGCCGCGAGCACATCCTGAAGGTGCACATGCGCAAGCTGCCGTTGGCCGACGACGTCGAGCCGATGGTGATCGCGCGTGGTACCCCGGGCTTCTCTGGTGCCGACCTGGCCAACCTCTGCAACGAGGCTGCCCTGTTCGCTGCACGTGGCAACGAGAAGGAAGTCCGCATGGACCACTTCGACCGTGCCCGCGACAAGATCCTGATGGGTGCCGAGCGCCGCTCGATGGCCATGAGCGAGGAGGAGAAGACCCTCACCGCCTACCACGAAGCCGGCCACGCCATCGTTGGTCGTCTGGTGCCCGAGCATGATCCGGTCTACAAGGTCACCATCATCCCGCGCGGCCGTGCGCTGGGTGTGACCATGTACCTGCCGGAAGGCGACAAGTACTCGATGAACCGCGTGGCGATCAAGTCGCAGCTGTGCTCGCTGTACGGTGGTCGTGTGGCCGAGGAGCTGATCTTCGGTGCCGACAAGGTCACCACCGGTGCCTCCAACGACATCGAACGCGCTACCAAGATGGCCCGCAACATGGTCACCAAGTGGGGTCTGTCCGACCAGCTCGGCCCGATCGCCTATGGCGAAGAGGACGACGAGGTGTTCCTGGGCCGTTCGGTCACGCAGCACAAGAGCGTGTCCAACGACACCGCGCGCCGCATTGACGAGGAAGTTCGCAACATCCTCGACGAGGCCTATGCGCGTACCACCGAGCTGATGACCGCCAACCTGGACAAGCTGCACGCGATGTCCCAGCTGCTGCTGCAGTACGAGACCATCGATGCGCCGCAGATCGACGCCATCATGGAAGGTCGCGATCCGCCGCCGCCGGCCGGCTGGAACAAGTCGAACAAGGATGGTGGCGACGACAAGGGCGGCGACGCCCGTCCGCTGCCGCCGATCGCAGGCCCGGCCGAATCGCACTGACGGCCCGTTGTACGTGACACCAGACGAGGCCGGGGCAACCCGGCTTCGTCGTTTCCGGGCCACTGGCCCATTCCGAAGAACTGATCTGACGCTGGAGCCCGCATGTCCGCCCCGAAGCCCGAACCGATTTCCCACACCGTCGAAATGGTCATCGCCACCGTGGTCGGCGTGGGTGTAGGCCTGGGAGCCGACAACCTGCTGCTGGGCTGCGTGGTGGGTATCGGTGTCGGCATCGTGCTGAGCATCGCCAAGACCCTGTACGTGGACCGCAAGCGCCGCCGCCGTTGAGGGGTGGCGGCAGGGCTGCGCCCTGCACCCGTGGTAGTGCCGGCCGCTGGCCGGCAACCTCAGCAGCAACAGCAACAGCAACAGCGACACCGCCCCACCTCTGACAGATTTCTGCTGCTGTTGGTAGGTGTCGACCTTGGTCGACACGGCAGATCCACGCCATGCGTGGATGCATTTCGATTCCAATTCGAAATATTCGATTCCGATGGAGATTCATCCACGCATGGCGTGGATCTACTGCAGATCGCGGAGATCTGTCGAAGGCGGGGTGGGTCCGGTTGCGGGGGCGTGAGCCGCATGGATGCGGCGACCGAGCCTAAATGGACGTATTTACGGCGTCCCCCGCAACTGGACCTACCCCGCCATCCCACAGAAAACCCGCTGTTGCTGTTGCTCTGGCCTCTGCGGGTGCAGGGCGCCGCCCTGCCGAACTAAACTACCCGCCGTTGTCCCTGCAGGATTGCCCATGTTCGACACCTCGCCCCAGCTCGATTGCGCCGGCCGCATCCTGCGCCTCGACCGTGCCCGGGTCATGGGCATCGTCAACGTCACCCCGGACTCGTTCTCCGATGGCGGCGCGCACGACACCACCGATGCGGCCGTCGCTCACGGCCTGAAGCTGGTGGAGGAGGGCGCCGACCTGCTCGATATCGGCGGCGAATCCACCCGCCCGGGCGCCGCGCCGGTATCGGTGGAGGATGAGCTGCGCCGGGTGATTCCGGTGATCGAGCAACTGGCGGCCCGCACCCAGGTGCCGATCAGCATCGACACCTTCAAGCCGGAGGTGATGCGCGCGGCGGTGGACGCTGGCGCCGGCATGATCAACGACATCTTCGGCCTGCGTCAGGACGGGGCGTTGGACGCCGCCGCTGCAACCGGCGTGCCGGTGGTGCTGATGCACATGCAGGGCGAGCCGGGCCATATGCAGGTCGACCCGCACTACGACGACGTGGTTGCCGAGGTGCATGGCTTCCTGGTGCAGCGCCTGTTCGCCGCCGAGATGGCGGGCATCGCCAAGAAGAACCTGCTTGTCGATCTCGGCTTCGGCTTCGGCAAGACCACCGCGCACAACATGACCCTGCTGGCGCGCTCCGAGCGCTTCCTGGAATTGGGCGTGCCGGTGCTGGCCGGCCTGTCGCGCAAGCGCAGCCTGGGCGAACTGACCGGCCGCGACACGCCGTCCGAGCGGGTCGCGGCTTCGGTGGCCGCACACCTGATCGCGGTCCAGCGCGGTGCGCGCATCGTGCGCGTGCATGACGTGGCGGCCACCGTCGATGCGCTGAAGATCTGGCAGGCGGTGGAAGCCGTGCCGACGCCGCGTGCCGACGCCACGCCGACGATCCGCTGGCCGGACGAAGACTGATGGGCATCGACCGGCGGCCACTGGCGATCGCCGTGATGGGGCCGACCGCCAGTGGCAAGACTGCCACCGCGATCGCCCTGGCACAGCAGCTGGATGGCGAAATCGTCAGTGTCGATTCCGCGCTGGTCTACCGCCACCTGGATATCGGTTCGGCCAAGCCTGATGCGGCCGAGCGTGCGCAGGCGCCGCACCATCTGCTGGACCTGCGCGATCCCTGGCAGACCTACTCGGCGGCTGAGTTCGCCGCCGATGCCGGCCGGGTCGTGGCGGAGATCGTGGCGCGTGGCAAAACGCCGATCTTCGCAGGTGGCACGGGGCTGTACTTCCGGGCCCTGCTGCAGGGCCTGTCGCCGATGCCGGAGGCCGATCCGGTGATGCGCGAAGCGCTCAGCGCCGAAGCCGCCGAACGCGGTTGGGCAGCACTGCATGCGGAGCTGGCGGAGGTCGATCCGGCTGCCGCGGCGCGGATCCATGCCACCGACCCGCAGCGCATCCAACGGGCCCTGGAGGTCTATCGCCTCACCGGCACCCCCATCTCTGAATGGCAGCGCCGGCCGGGTGTGGCGCCGTTGCCGGTGCGCACCCTGAAGCTGATCCTGGCCCCACGTGACCGCGCGGTGCTGCACCAGCGTATCGAAGCGCGCTTCGACGCCATGCTGGCGCAGGGCTTTCTCGACGAGGTGCGGGCGTTGCGCGCGATGCCGGAAATGGCCGCCGTGACGGCGCCGCTGGACCTGCCGGCGGTGCGCGCGGTCGGCTACCGCCAGGCCTGGGAGTACCTGGACGGGGAGGGCGATGCCGCCCGTTTCCGTGACAAAGCGATCTTCGCCACCCGCCAGCTTGCCAAGCGCCAGCTGACCTGGCTGCGCGGCGAGCTTGATGCGCGCTGGTTCGACCCCCATGTCGATGGGGAGCGCCTGGCCAGCGCGGTGTCGACCTTCGTCGCACGCTGAACCCCCGCCAGCCGTGTAACATCATCGGTCGGCGGGCGGCTCGGGGGCCGTGGCAACCGCCGGCAACCCAATAAGAACAATAATCAGGAGTGTGCAATGTCCAAGGGGCAATCACTGCAGGATCCTTTCTTGAACGCACTGCGGCGCGAACGCGTGCCGGTTTCGGTGTACCTGGTGAACGGCATCAAGCTGCAGGGCACGATCGAATCGTTCGACCAGTTCGTGGTCCTGCTGCGCAACACGGTCAGTCAGATGGTCTACAAGCACGCCATTTCCACGGTCGTCCCGGCACGCAACGTGAAAGTCGGTCCGGGCGGTGGTTACGTGCAGTCGGGTGAAGGTGGTCAGGCAGGTGATGAAGCAGACGAGTAAGACCGGAGCGGTGAATGTTTGACCGCTCGAAAAAGGGCGAACACGCCCTGTTGATCCAGCCCCATTTCGGCAAGCTGGAAGACGATGTGCTGGAAGAATTCGGCGATCTGGCCCGCTCGGCTGGGGCCAGCATCGCCGCGACGATCACCGCGCGCCTGGACCGTCCGAATCCGTCGACCCTGATCGGCAGCGGCAAGCTGGACGAGATCAAGGCCGCGGCCGACGCCAGCGGTGCCGACCTGATCCTGGTCAACCATGCGTTGAGCCCGGGCCAGGAGCGCAACCTGGAACGCTTCCTCGAGCGCCGGGTGATCGACCGCACCGGCCTGATCCTGGACATCTTTGCCCAGCGTGCGCACAGCCACGAAGGCAAGCTGCAGGTCGAGCTGGCGCAGCTGCGTCATCTGGCCACGCGGCTGGTGCGCGGCTGGACCCATCTGGAGCGCCAGCGTGGCGGTTCGATCGGCCTGCGCGGCCCGGGTGAAACCCAGCTGGAAACCGACCGGCGCCTGCTGCAGAAGCGCGTGGAGCAGCTGCAGAAGCGTCTGGAAAAGGTCGAGGTGCAGCGTACCCAGATGCGCCGTGCGCGTGTGCGCAGCGAGCTGCCGCGCGTGGCCCTGGTGGGCTACACCAACGCCGGCAAGTCGACCCTGTTCAACGCCATGACCGGCGCCGAGGCCTATGCCGCCGACCAGCTGTTCGCAACGCTGGATCCGACCGTGCGCCGCATCGCGGTGCCGGGTGGCAACGTGGTGCTGGCCGATACCGTCGGCTTCGTCCGTGATCTGCCGCATGACCTGGTCGCCGCGTTCCGCTCGACCCTGTCAGAGGCGCGCGAGGCTGATTTCCTGCTGCACGTGGTCGACGCCGCTGACCCGCACCGCGAGGAGCGCATTGCCCAGGTGGACGAGGTACTGACCGCGGTCGGTGCCGGTGACCTGCCGCAGCTGCTGGTGTTCAACAAGATCGACCGCATCGACGGCGCCGAGGTCCGCCATGATGGCCAGGACGGTATCCCGGACGAGTCGCGTCGCGAGCGGGTGTGGATTTCCGCGCGTGACGGGCAGGGCCTGGAGCTGCTGCAGGCGGTGCTGGGCAAGCGCCTGGGCCTGCAGCATGTCACCGGCGAACTGCGCCTGCCGCCGGATGCCGGCCGCCTGTGTGCGCGCCTGCACCAGCTGGAAGTGATCCGCAGCGAGCAGGCCGACGAAGACGGCTGGCTGCTGCAGGTCGACCTGCCGATTGCCGAAGCCGAAAAGCTGGCCGCCAGTGCCGACGGCGCGCCGATCCGGGCGCTGCTGCCGGAAAAACTGCCGGAGTGGTGAGGTAGCGGCCGATGCCTGGTAGTGCCGGCCGCTGGCCGGCAACGCAACCGCGCCGGAGGGGCGCGACATCCGCCCTTCATCTGCGGTACAACGTGCAGGTTCTTCACCCCACCGTCATGCCGATGTCCACTCCCACCGACGCTGAACTCAATGCCCAGTCCGCCGCGCTCGGGCAGCGCCTGCAGCAGGCCTCGCTGCAGCTGGTGACCGCTGAAAGCTGCAGTGGCGGCTGGATTGCCAAATGCATGACCGACATCGCCGGTTCCTCGGCGTTCTTCGACTGCGGCATGGTGGTCTACAGCTACGAAGCCAAGCAGCGCCTGCTGGGCGTGCGCGCGCAGACGCTGGAGCAGTTCGGTGCGGTCAGCCGCGAAACCGTGCTGGAGATGGTGTCCGGTGCGCTGGTCAATTCCGGCGCCGGCATCGCCGTGGCGGTGACCGGCATCGCTGGCCCCGGTGGCGGCAGTCCGGACAAGCCGGTTGGCAGCGTCTGGATCGGCTGGAAGCGCCGTGGCGGCTACGCCCGCGCCCAGCTGTTCCAGTTCGATGGCGACCGCGAAGCCATCCGCCGGCAAACCGTGGCAGCGGCATTGCGCGGTATCGACGCCCAGCTGTGACATGCTGCTCCGGTAATCGTCCGGAGCACGCATGATGTGGGAAACGCTGGGCACGGTCCGTGACCTGGGCCGACTGCAGGAAATCGCCGTCGTCCTGATCCGCTATGGCTTCGGCGACGTGGTGCGGCGCATTGGCCTGGCCAGCACATTGGAGCGGGCAGGGCGCCTGCTGCACTGGAACGAGGAGCGGCAGGAATTGCTGCGGATGACCGCACCGGTGCGTGTGCGCAGCGCGATGCAGGATCTCGGCCCGACCTTCGTCAAGCTCGGCCAGGTGCTGGCGACGCGCGTCGACCTGCTGCCGCCGGAATGGATCGCCGAGCTCTCTGAGCTGCAGAATGCGGTGCCGGCGCTGCCATACGCGGATATCCGCGAGCAGCTCGAGGCCGATCTTGGTGCGTCTCCGCAGGACGTGTTCGCGTTCCTCGATGAAACCCCGATGGCCGCCGCCTCGCTGGCGCAGGCCCATCGCGCGCGCCTGCATGATGGTCGCGAGGTAGTGCTGAAGGTGCGCCGCCCCGGCATCCGCGATGTGGTCGAGGCCGACCTGCGGCTGCTGGCCCGCCTGGCCGAGATCGTCGAGGCCAGGCTGCCAGACCTGCGCCGCTATCGTCCGGCCGAGGTCGTGCAGCAGTTCACCGTATCGCTGCGCCGCGAGCTGGATTTCGCCGCCGAATGCCGCAATGCCGAGCGCATCGCGCGCAACTTCAACGGTCGCGACGACATCCTGATTCCCCGCGTGCACTGGCAGTGGACCTGCGAAAGCCTGAATGTGCAGGACTTCGTCGACGGCATTCCTGGCCGTGACCTGGCCGGCGTCGATGCGGCAGGACTGGATCGGCGCGAACTGGCACGGCGCGGTGCGGACATCGTGTTGAAGATGGTGCTGGAGGACGGCAGCTTCCACGCTGACCCGCATCCGGGCAACATCATCTACCTGCGCGACGGCCGTATCGGCGTGATCGATTTCGGCATGGTCGGCGCGCTGTCGGAAGTGCGCCGCTTCCAGGTCGCGCAACTGCTGCACGGGCTGGTCGAGCAGGACCCGCAGGGCGTGGCCGACGTGCTGCTGGACTGGGCCGGCGGTGTGGAAGTGGACGAGAACCGGCTGCAGCACGACATCAGCCAGTTCGTTGATCAGTATCGTGGCGTGCCGCTGAAGGACCTGCGCATCGGCCTGATGCTGGGCGATATCACCCAGCTGCTGCGCAGCTACAGCCTGACCCTGCCGGCCGACCTGGCGCTGATGATCAAGGCGTTCCTGACCCTGGAAGGCATGGGTCGGCAGCTCGACCCGGATTTCGACATGGCCAGTGCCGCGCGCCCGTTCCTGGAGCGGGTGGTGCTGCAGCGCTATGCGCCCAGGGCGCTGCTCAAGCGAGGCCGGCGCAGCCTGTTGGGCCTGGTCGACTTCGCTGGCGAGTTGCCGCGCGACCTGCGCAAGCTGGTCCAGGCGGCGCGCCGTGGGCGCCTGCAGCTGAAGGTGGAAACCAGCGCATTGCAGGGCTTCGGCGAGCAGGTCAACCGCGCCGCGAACCGGCTGGTGATGGGCATCGTCACCGCCGCGCTGATCATCGGCTCGTCGATCGTGATGCACAGCGTCGGCGGCGTCTCCAGTCGCTGGCTGCTGGCACTGGGCGTGTGCGGCTTCATCGGCGCCGGCTTCTGCGGCGTGTGGATCCTGTTCTCGATATGGAGAAGCGGTAAACACACGTGAGTGTGTTTACCGCAGCGGTTCCCAGCGGGAAGCGCGGAATCGCTCCGCGATTCCTGTAGAGCCGACCGCTGGTCGGCTGCCTTTGCTCCTGGTGCCGGGCCATGCCCGGCGACGCTTGCCGAGCACGGGCTCGGCACTACAGAACCCGCCCCGGCACTTGCAGTCCCGCATGTTAGTAGTAATACTACTAACCATGGACCTGACCGACACCCAGCAGGCGATCCTGCAGTTGATCGCCGAGCGTATCGAGAGCGAAGGCGCACCGCCGTCGCAGACTGAAATCGCACGTGCGTTCGGCTTCAAGGGCGTGCGCGCGGCCCAGTACCACCTGGAAGCCCTGGAGCAGGCCGGTGCGATCCGTCGCATCCCCGGCCAGGCCCGTGGCATCCGCCTGGTGCAGGCGCCGCCAGTGGAAACGCTGGCCGAGCCGGGCCTGCCCGACAGCGTGCTGCGCCTGCCGGTGCTCGGCCGGGTCGCGGCCGGCCTGCCGATCGGCGCCGACATCGGCTCGGACGATTTCGTGGTGCTGGACCGGGTGTTCTTCTCGCCGGCGCCGGACTACCTGCTGAAGGTGCAGGGCGATTCGATGATCGACGAGGGCATCTTCGACGGTGACCTGATCGGCGTGCACCGCACCCGCGACGCCCATTCCGGGCAGATCGTGGTGGCCCGCATCGATGACGAGATCACCGTCAAGCTGCTGAAGATCGCCAAGGATCGTATCCGCCTGCTGCCGCGCAATCCCGATTACAAGCCGATCGAGGTGCTGCCGGACCAGGACTTCGCGATCGAAGGCCTCTATTGCGGCCTGCTGCGGCCCAACCGTTGACCCGTTCCATAGCGCATTACCCCGCGGTCTTTTGTGGCGATTCTCTGGTTCCACTGAGGTTGGTACGGATGTCCGATAATTCTTTTCAGAGCGCCGGGCAGAATCTCAGCCTGTGCGATACGTCCGACTTAAAGTGAACCCATGGCAAAGAAGACCCCCAAAGACAGCACCTCCAACGACACGACCTCTGCAAGGACCAATCCGATGGACGAGAACAAGAAGCGCGCCCTCGCTGCAGCTCTGGGCCAGATCGAAAAGCAGTTCGGCAAGGGCTCGGTGATGCGCATGGGCGACCGCGTGGTCGAGCCCGTCGAAGCCATCCCGACCGGTTCGCTGATGCTCGACATCGCGCTGGGCATTGGTGGTCTGCCGAAGGGCCGTGTCGTTGAAATCTACGGGCCGGAATCCTCGGGCAAGACCACGCTGACCCTGCAGGCCATCGCCGAATGCCAGAAGCTGGGCGGCACCGCAGCCTTCATCGACGCCGAACACGCGCTGGACCCGATCTACGCCGCCAAGCTGGGCGTGAACGTGGACGACCTGCTGCTGTCGCAGCCGGATACCGGCGAGCAGGCGCTGGAAATCGCCGACATGCTGGTCCGTTCGGGTTCGGTCGACATCCTGGTGATCGACTCGGTCGCCGCGCTGACCCCGAAGGCCGAAATCGAAGGCGAGATGGGCGACCAGCTGCCGGGCCTGCAGGCCCGCCTGATGAGCCAGGCGCTGCGCAAGCTGACCGGCAACATCAAGCGCTCCAACACCCTGGTGATCTTCATCAACCAGCTGCGCATGAAGATCGGCGTGATGATGCCGGGCCAGAGCCCGGAAACCACCACCGGTGGCAACGCGCTGAAGTTCTACGCCTCGGTCCGCCTGGACATCCGCCGTATCGGCGCGATCAAGAAGGGTGACGAGATCATCGGTAACCAGACCAAGATCAAGGTCGTCAAGAACAAGCTGGCACCTCCGTTCAAGCAGGTCATCACCGAGATCCTGTATGGCGAAGGCATCAGCCGCGAAGGCGAACTGATCGACATGGGTGTTGATGCCAAGCTGGTCGAGAAGGCTGGCGCCTGGTACAGCTACGGTGAAGAACGCATTGGCCAGGGCAAGGACAACGCCCGCGGCTACCTGCGCGACAACCCGACCGTCGCCGCCAAGCTCGAGGCCGAGCTTCGCGAGAAATTCCAGCCGGCCGAAGCGGCCCGCGAGGAAGGCGACGACGAAGGCGACGACGAGTAAGGCTTGCTGTGGGGCAGGGCGGCGCCGTCAGTGACGTCGCCCTGTCCCGCAGGTTCGAATCGCCCAGGGATGGGCTGGGCGCCACGGATGGCGCCACCCTTGGAGTACCCATGTCCGACGCCGAAGACATTCCGACGGGCCGCAAACGCCGGCCGCGTGAGCAGACCCCCGTGCAACGCGCGCTGGGCCTGCTGGTCCGCCGCGAGCACTCGCGCAAGGAGCTCACCCGCAAGCTGACCGCCCGTGGCATCGAAGACGAAGCCGCGCAGGCCGCTGTCGCCAAGCTGACCGAGGCCGGTTGGCAGGACGACACCCGATTCGCCGAGAACCTGGTGCGGATGCGCGCCAATACCGGTTATGGGCCGATCCATGTCCGCGCCGAGCTGGGGACCCACGGCCTGGACAGTGCCGCGATTGCCGCCGCGATGGACAGCTACGAAGGCGACTGGCAGGAAAACGCCCGTGATCTGGTCCGCAGGCGCTTTGGCGAGGCCGGCCCGCAGGACCTGACCCAGCGGCGCAAGGCCGCCGATCTGCTGGCCCGACGCGGCTTCGACGGCGACAGCATCCGCCGTGCGACCCGCTACGACCCGGATGACTGAGACTGGCGGCGCCGGGCCTGATACCCTTTAGGTTTTCGGCGGTCCCTCGCGACCCTGGCCAATGCGGCCGGTGGTCCGGGCCCGCCGGCCCGCAGACTGCCAGCCCCCAATGAACGCATCCGCCAAATTCACGACTTCCCAGATCCGCAGCGACTTCCTTGAATTCTTCAAGGGCAAAGGCCACACCATCGTGCCGTCGGCGCCGCTGGTGCCGGGCAATGATCCGACCCTGCTGTTCACCAACTCCGGCATGGTGCAGTTCAAGGACGTGTTCCTTGGCGCGGAAAAGCGCAGCTACGTGCGCGCGGCCGACGTCCAGCGCTGCCTGCGCGCGGGCGGCAAGCACAACGACCTCGACCAGGTCGGCTACACCGCACGTCACCACACCTTCTTCGAAATGCTGGGCAACTGGTCGTTCGGCGACTACTTCAAGAAGGACGCGATCGCCTGGGCCTGGGAACTGCTGACCCAGGTCTGGAAGCTGCCGGCCGAGCGCCTGTTGGTCACCGTCTATCAGACCGATGACGAAGCGTACGCGCTGTGGCGGGACATGGTCGGCATCCCGGAAGAGCGCATCGTGCGCATCGGCGACAACAAGGGCGCACCGTTCGCCTCGGACAACTTCTGGCAGATGGCCGACACTGGCCCGTGTGGTCCGTGCACGGAAATCTTCTACGACCACGGTGACCATATCGCGGGCGGCCCCCCGGGCTCCCCGGATGAAGACGGCGACCGCTTCATCGAAATCTGGAACCTGGTGTTCATGCAGTTCGACCGCCAGCCCGACGGCACCCTGGTGCCGCTGCCGGCGCCGTGCGTGGACACCGGCATGGGCCTGGAGCGCCTGGCGGCGATCCTGCAGCACGTGCACACCAACTACGAGATCGACCTGTTCCAGGCACTGATCCGCAAGGCTTCCGAGCTGACCGGCACCGCCGACCTGGAAAACAAGTCGCTGCGCGTGATCGCTGATCACATCCGCGCCTGTTCGTTCCTGATCGTCGATGGCGTGCTGCCGTCCAACGAAGGCCGTGGCTACGTGCTGCGCCGTATCATCCGCCGCGCCCTGCGCCATGGCTGGATGCTGGGTGTGCGCCAGCCGTTCTTCAGCAAGCTGGTACCGACCCTGGTCGAGCAGATGGGCGAGGCCTATCCCGAACTGCCGGCAGCGGTGGACGCCGTCACCCGTGCGCTGCAGGCCGAGGAAGAGCGTTTCGCGGAAACCCTCGATGCCGGCATGAAGATCTTCGAGGACGTGGCCGGCAAGGCCAGCAACGGCGTGATCCCGGGTGTTGACGCCTTCCGCCTGTACGACACCTATGGTTTCCCGCTCGACCTGACCCAGGACATCGCCCGCGAGCGCGATCTGACGGTCGACATCGCCGGCTTCGATGCCGCGATGGAGCAGCAGCGTGAGACCGCCCGTGCGGCGGGCAAGTTCGGTGGTGGCGTGACCCTGCCGGCTGAGCTGGTGGCGACCCTGAGCCCGACCCGGTTCCTTGGCTACGACCGCCTGCAGGCCGACGGCCTGACCGTGCTGGCCCTGCTCAAGGACGGACGTCCGGTGCAATCGGCCGATGCCGGTGACGCAGTCATCGTCATCACCAACCAGACCCCGTTCTACGCCGAGTCCGGCGGCCAGGTCGGCGACACCGGTGTGCTCACCAGCAGCGGCGTGCGCCTGGTGGTGGACGACACCCAGAAGTTCGCCGGCCAGTTCCATGGCCACGTCGGCACCTTGTCCGAAGGCGGACTGAAGGTCGGTGATGTGCTGTCAGGCCAGGTCGATGGCGAGCGCCGTGGCGCCACCATCCTCAACCACTCTGCCACCCACCTGCTGCACGCCGCCCTGCGCGAAGTGCTGGGCACCCACGTGCAGCAGAAGGGCTCGCTTGTCGCTCCGGACCGCCTGCGTTTCGACTTCTCGCACTTCCAGCCGATCAGCGCGGAAGAACTGGCCGTGATCGAGCGCAAGGTCAATGAGCAGGTGCGCGCCAACAACGCCGCCGAAGTGCACAACATGGGCATGCAGGAAGCGCTGGACTTCGGCGCGATGGCCCTGTTCGGCGAGAAGTACGGCGAGCACGTGCGCGTGCTGAAGATGGGTGACTACTCCACCGAACTGTGCGGTGGTACCCACGTCAACCGTACCGGCGACATCGGCCTGTTCAAGATCACCTCCGAGGGCGGTGTCTCCGCTGGCGTGCGCCGTATCGAAGCGGTTACCGGCCAGGGCGCCCTGGACTACGTGGACGCCGAAGAGGCCCGCCTGGCCGAGGCCGCTGAACTGCTCGGCGGCAGCGCCGCCGACGTGGTCGAGAAGATCCGTGCACTAGGCCAGCGCCAGAAGCAGCTGGAGCGGGAGCTGGAAGCCGTGAAGGCCAAGATCGCCGCCGGTGCCACGGCCGACCTGTCCGGCCAGGCCGTCGAGGTTGCTGGCGTGAAGGTGCTGGCGGCCCGCCTGGAGGGCTTCGATGCCAAGGCCCTGCGTGACGCCATGGACCGCCTGAAGCAGCAGCTGGGCGACGCGGTGATCGTGCTGGCCGGTGCCCAGGACGGCAAGGCCGCCCTGGTCGCGGGTGTGAACGGCAGT
This sequence comes from Stenotrophomonas maltophilia, assembly GCF_006974125.1. Lineage (NCBI taxonomy): Bacteria > Pseudomonadati > Pseudomonadota > Gammaproteobacteria > Lysobacterales > Lysobacteraceae > Stenotrophomonas > Stenotrophomonas maltophilia. The sequence goes on from NZ_CP037858.1 coordinate 3,752,224, forward strand.
GCAATGGGCAAGGTCAAGGCCGGGGAACTGTTGTCCCATATCGCCGGTCAGATCGGGGGCAAGGGCGGCGGACGCCCGGACCTCGCCCAGGGTGGTGGCGAGGACGGGCCCGCCCTTGCCACTGCGCTGGCTGCAGTCGTCGAATGGGTCAGCCCCCGCCTGTGATGAACCTGGCCGTCCCCCTCCTTGTAGGAGCGGGACGGCTGACGGTACCATTGCGAATCTTTTCCCTTTGTCGTGGTAGCGCTTCTTGACGGAGCGTCAAGCCGGTGGGGGATACCCTTCCACACGGTTCCATGGAGACTTACAAAAATGTTGATCCTGACTCGCCGCGTCGGCGAAACCCTGATGATCGGTGACTCGGTGAGCGTCACCGTGCTTGGCGTCAAGGGTAACCAGGTGCGTATCGGCATCACCGCGCCGAAGGACGTCGCTGTGCATCGCGAAGAGATCTATCAGCGCATCCAGCGCGGTGACGAAGCCGGTGGCACCGGTAGCGAAAATTCTGCCGAATAACGCTTTACCTTCGCACTCGATTAACGTTATGATTCACGCCCCGCTGAGGTGCAACGCACCAGACGCGGAGAAAACCCCGGAGTGATGCCCGAGTGGCCGAAGGGGCTCCCCTGCTAAGGGAGTATAGGGTCAAAAGCTCTATCGAGGGTTCGAATCCCTCTCACTCCGCCAGATACAAAGAAGCGCCTGCAGATCCTCGATCTGCAGGCGTTTTTCTTTATGGTGACACTCATTGCCGGTGCGCCATCCACTGATCAGAGATCAATGGATGGCGCTTCGGATGCCCCGGCTCAGAGCCTTACCGTCACACCCACCTGGAAACCACGCCCCGGCAACGGCGCGATGTATTTCAGCGGCGAGTTGTGCGGGCGTGCTTCTTCATTGAGCAGATTGCTGCCGTTGACGAACACCTCCATGCCGGCGATGTAGCTGTTGCGTACCGGCAGCTCACGACTGACCTGCAGGTCCACCAGGTTGAAGGCATCCAGTGGCACTTCCTCGCTGACATTGCGGCCGAGGTACTTCTGCGTGTCGTAGTAGGTGCTGGACAGCTGCGCCTTCCAGCCCTCCCGTTGCCACTGCAGGTTGGCGCCGTAGCGATTGGTCGGCATGTTCGGCAGGTACTCGCCGTCATTGTGGGCACGCAACGAGTCGGGGTGATCGGCCTTGTTCTTCACCAGGTCGGCGAAGGCGGACACGTTCAACGTGCCGTAGCGGCCCAGGTCCAATGCCTGCGAGGCATCGATCTCGAAGCCCTTCACCGTGGTGTCGGTCTGTTTCCAGTACTTCAGCGGCAGGCGGTTGGCGGTCTGCACCCCCGAGTAACCCAGGTATAGATAGTTCTCGTACTTCATCCGGTAGGCGGTGGCCGACAGTTCGAAACCACCGAGGTGGAACAGGCCGGTCAGTTCCAGGTTCTTCGCGCGTTCCGGCTCGAGGTTCTGGTTGCCTTCTTCCTGGGTCATCACCGAATAGTGAGCATTGCTCGCATACAACTCGTTGATCTCCGGTGCGCGCTGCGACGACGAGTAGCGCACCTTTGCGGCGAACAACGGACCGAGCTCGGCATACGATCCCAGGCTGTAGCTGTTGAGCCGGTAGTCGCGGTCCTGCAGTTTCGTGTTGGCGGCATTGCGTGCGGTCTTGAAGCGGCTTGGCTGCAGGTCATGGTCAACGCGCTCGTGGCGCACGCCAGCGTCGAAACTGGCCCAGCCGAAGTCCAGCGTCTCCTTCAGGAACACCGCGTTGCTGCGGGTGTCCACGTCAGGCAGGTAGCGCAGCGAGCCGCTGCCGGTGACATCACGCGACTGATGGCTGAAGCCCAGCAGGCCGCTGAGCGGACCGAGGCGCTGATGGCTGAGCAGCAGCTCGGCCTGGGTGCTCTCGAAATCGTAGTCGTTGGCCCGGGTGGCACCCAGCCGCTCGCCCGAGGTGTTGTCCAGCTTGGAGACTCGCAGTTCGGCGCGCTCGAACCACGGCAGCGGATCGCGCAGCAGGGCTTCCAGGGCGTAGCGTTCCTGCTTGATCACCACACCCACAGGCAGCCCGTTGGCATAGTTGGAACCGAACGACAGGTTCTGCATCGAGAACCCCGGCACGCCGTACTCGCTGTCCTTGGCATCGATGCTGACACCCACGTAACCCCGCTCGAAGAACAGGGTCGACCCGAACGCCACCTGCGAATTGCGCGCGTAGCTGTTGCCCAACCGGTGATGGTAATCGGGCGTCACGTCGTTGTTGATCTGCTTCTGCACGTACGACGGCGTGCCAGCGACATAGGCAGGATTGACCGGATTGATATAGGTACGGCGCTGCCAGACCGAGGTCGGGTTGTTGGTGAAGAACGAGAAATCACCATCGGCCCAGTCCGGATTCTCGGTCATGAACTGGTCGATGTAGGGCTGCGAGGCCTTGTTGTAGATCTGCTGCACGCGCGCTTCCTTCTGGCAGCTGTCGGCCAGCGCCGAGTTGACGCCGCCGGTAGGCGGGAACAGTTGGGTGTTGCAGGCACTGGCCTTGCTGTTGCCGGGGATGTCGTAGTGCGAGATGCGCTGTCGCGAGACCAGCAGGTTGGTCGAGAGGTTGCGCTGGTTGTTGAAGTTCATGCGGAAGCCCTGCGCATCGGCGGCATTGAAGCCCCTGCGCAGGACCAGTTCCATCGACTGGTCCCTGTCTTCCATGCTGCGCGAGATCAGGCCCGGATCGATCTCCACGCTGCCGCCGATCGCATTGCCGCCATAGCGCACGGTGTCGGAAGACTTGTTGACGGTGACGCTGCGTACGAACAGTGGATCGAACGGAATGTTGATGTCGCCGCTGATCGCGTTCATGCCGAGGATGGACTGGCCGTCCTGCAGGATCTGCACGCGGTTGCCGCTGAGGCTGCGGATGACCGGCGCGCCGGCATTCGGCCCGAACGCGCTGCTCTGCACGCCGGAGACGTGTTCGAGCAGGTTGCCCAGGGTGCGGTTCTGCGCCTGCGGGTTGTCGACGGTGACCCGGCTGTCGATGCGCGAGGGCTGGGTGGCCTCGACCCGGAGGGCGGGTAGGGTGGGTTCGTCCGCGGCCTGGGCGGTGTGGACGGCGAACAGAATGGCAGCAGCAAGCAGGTGGCGACGCATGGCACGATCCGTGAAAATGATGTGAAATGTTATAACGTAACTATTTGTATCGACAAGGGTGGAATGGGCCTTGCGGCAATGGCTGGATATGAGAATGGTTCTCATATGAAAATGCAGGACGATCCCGCCTGGTCCCATCATGCTCAACCTCACCCTTGCCGACCTCGATCGCCTGGGCCGCAGCAGCGGCTTCCGCTATCGCCTGCCTGCGCTGGCCGCCGATCTGCCGGGTGAACAGTGCGTGGTGCAGGGCAGGGTGGAGCAGCGTCGCCTGCGCCCGGGCATGACCCTGGCGCTGTCGGACGTGATCGCCCATCAGCCGTTCGAGGCAAACGCGGAGTCGCCGCCGGCCTTCTCGGTGATCGTGATGCTGGAGGGACGTGCAGGGGCGCGGTTGGCCGGGCAGGCGGTGATCGGCATGAGCCCGGGTGCAGGCGCGATGGTGCTGGCCGAGGCGGCGCCGATGACCGCGATTCATCCCGCAGGGCAGCGGATGCGCAGCCTGAATGTCTCGTTGGACGCGCCCGACGGGATTGACGACCCGATGATCAGCGAGCTGCTGTCCACCGCGCACCGCACCGGTCACCCGCGGTTGCGTGGTTGGCAGGTCCCCGGGCACCTCGAGCACGCCGCCGACCAGCTGCTGTCGGGCAGCTGGCACGGCGCGATGCATGCACTGCTGTGCGAGAGTATCGGCCTGCAGATGCTGGCCCTGGCGCTGGGCGCACCTGCGCGGGAGGCATCGCCGGACCTGCGTGTTTCAGCGCGTGATCGCCGCATGCTGCAGCGGGTGATGGATTGCCTGGAGGCGGCTCCGGCCGCCGACCATTGCCTGGAGGATCTGGCGCGCCTGGCATGCATGAGCCCAAGCAGCCTGCGCCTGAAGTTCCAGCAGGTGTACCAGTGCTCGGTGTTCGGCTGGCTGCGCGAGCACCGCCTGCAACTGGCCTGCGAGCAGCTGCGGCAGGGCTGCAGCGTGCAGCAGGCCGCGCATCTGGTCGGCTACCGGCATGCCACGAATTTCGCGACCGCATTCCGTGCGCGCTACGGCATCGCGCCCAGCCAGCTGAGCTGACCCCGGATCAGGGTCGGCAGCGCGCATACATCTGCTGCGTTCGGGCATACGTGTGCTCACGCTCAAATGACAATAATTCTCATCCAGCCTTTCCTTCCTGCTGGATCTCCCATGCCCGCCTGTATCCGCCCGCGCGCCCTGGCAATCGCCATTGGCACGACCCTGGCGCTGTTCAATACTGCCCACAGCGCCGAGCGCGCCCCCGCTGCGAAGACCTCGCAGCTGCCCACCGTGCAGGTCACGGCCGACCTCGATGGCAGCACCGAAACCTCGCGTTCCTACACCACCGATTCCATGGGCACGGCGACGGGGCTGTCGCTGACCTCGCGGCAGACGCCGCAGTCGGTCAGCGTCATCACCCGCCAGCAGATCGAGGATCGTGGCCTGCTCAGCAGCGCCGATGCGCTGGCCACCGCTCCGGGCATTTCGGTCACGCGCAGTGATGCCAACCGTTACTCATTCTCGGCACGCGGCTTCGATATCGACAACTATCAGTTCGATGGCGTGGTGATGCCGGTGCTGTCGCCATGGAACTTCGGCGAGAACAATCTGGACATGGTGGTGTACGACCGCATCGAGATCGTGCGCGGTGCCAATGGCCTGATGACCGGTGCCGGCAATCCGTCGGCTGCGGTGAACTATGTGCGCAAGCGCCCGCTGCGTGATTTTGCTGCCAGTGGCGGCATCAGCCTCGGCAGCTGGGACGCGCGCCGCGCCTGGGTGGATGTGTCCAGCCCGTTGAGCAGGGAAGGGCGTGTGCGTGGTCGTGTGGTCGCCGCGCAGGCAGAGGGCGACAGCTACACCGCTGGCCTGGACAGCACCGCGAAGACGCTCTACGGCGTGGTCAGCGTGGACCTGGGCGAGGACACCGGATTGATCGCCGGTATCTCTTACCAGGCCAACGACAATCGTGGCTTCGGCAGCGGCTTCGCGCTGTTCAACGCCGATGGCACGCGTACCCGCTTCGACCGCTCGGTATCGGCCACCGCGCCGTGGGCACGGATGACTACCGACACCCGCAACGGCTTCTTCGATTTCAACCATCGCTTCGGCAACGACTGGCAGGCGCGCGTGTCCTACAGCCGCTCGCATACCGACATGGAGATGAAGCATCTCTACCGGGGCGGCTATCCCGATCCGGTTACCGGTGCGATGCCTGCAGGCAACAGCTTCACCCGCTACGACGGTCCGGTGCGCCGCGAGGCGGTCAGTGTCAGCCTGACCGGTCCCTTCCAGCTGTTCGGCCGCCATCACACTGCGTCCGTCGGCTGGTCGCGTTCACGCGACGAGATCGCACTGGGGCAGTACCGCGCACTGGCGCCGCTGCCGCCGTTGGCCAGCTACCTGGACTGGCACGGACCCGGTACGCCGGAGCCGGTGTGGGCCAGCAACAAGACCCAGGCCGATGATCTGGACAATCATCAGAGCGGTGCCTATGCGGTGGCGCGGTTGTCGCTGGCCGATCCGCTGCATGTGATCGTCGGTGGTCGCCTGAGCAACTGGGAGACCGACCAGGTCTACTTCGGCAGCAAGCGCAAGTACCGCTATCGCAACGAATTCGTACCGTATGCCGGCGTGGTCTGGGACATGAACGGTTACAGCAGCGCGTATGCCAGCTACACCGGCATCTTCAAACCACAGAACAACCGGAATGAGTCCGGGCAGATCCTCGACCCGGTCAGCGGCCGCAGCTATGAGCTGGGCCTCAAGGGCAGCTGGTTGCAGGAGCGCTTGAATGCCTCGGCGGCACTGTTCCGTACCCAGCAGGACAACCTCGCCGAAGCTACCGGTGGGCTGGTCGAGGGCAGTACGCAGGCGGCGTATCGTGCGGTGAAGGGCGCAACGGTGGACGGCCTGGAGCTGGAACTGGCCGGCGAACCATTGCCGGGTTGGAGCCTTGGCACCAGCTTCACCACCTTCATCGCGCAGGACGCGCAGGGCAGGGCGATCAACACCGCCAAGCCGCGCAGCCTGTTCAAGCTGTTCACTACCTGGCGGCTGCCGGGTACCTGGGACCGGCTGACCATCGGCGGTGGCGTGGACTGGCAGAACCGCATGTACCAGACCGCCACCGCGCCCGGAAACCGGCGGGTGCCGGTGGAGCAGCCCAGCTACGCACTGGTGAACCTGATGGCGCGCTACCAGTTCAGTTCCAATGTGTCGGCGGCGGTCAACATCAACAACCTGTTTGACCGCCACTATTACTCGCAGATCGGCTTCTACAACCAGGGCTGGTACGGGGCACCGCGAAACGTGATGTTCACGGTGAAGGTTGGCTATTGAGGATGCCGTCGCGAGGGTCAGGGATCCAGCGGATCCATCGGGTCGATGCGCAGCGATTCGGGGGCCGGCACGAACGGGATCGCGTAGGGCGAAACATGTGAACCGACCTTGCCCGGAACGTAACCCAGTTCATGGCGGTTGCGCTCGCTGAAGGCGCTGCTGGCGACCGAATCGATATGCGACGGACTGCTGACCACCAATGCTGGTTGCCGTGGCGGTGCCTGCAGGGCCGCCAGCAACCGGGCTGCATTGCGCAGGTTGGTGGTGGTGTGGCGGGCATACGGCTCGATGATGATGGCATCTGCGGGAATGCCGAAGCGTGCCATCAGCGCCTCGCGCATCTGCACCGCTTCGACGCTGCGGGTGCCGCGCGGATGTACCGCACCACCCGAGACGATGAGGAAGGGCGCATCACCTGCCGCGTAGCGCTGCGCGGCCGCCTTCAGGCGCAGCTTGCTGCCGGCGCTGAGCGGGGTGGTCAGTTCATCCGGTCCCTGGCCAAGAACGATGATCGCGGTGTACGGATGCGCATTCCAATCGAGCTGCCGCGCACGCGCAAACGGCGCGGCGTTCGTCCCGGCGCTGGTGGGCTCGAAGCGGATCGCATCAAGGCGGTCATTGGCATCGAGCAGGCCCACCGCCACCGCGATGCTGCGATCAAAGGCGGTGTAGGCCGCGCTGGCGTCCACCTCGCTCATCTGCATGGCAATGGCAACATCGCCGACCAGCCGCGTGCTGCCTGCCGCGCCGACCGGGCCGTCGATGGCGTCGTAGCGGGACGGCTGGCCCTGGCCATAGACGGAGAGAATATTGTTGAGGCCGGCCAGTTCCCGTTCGATGGCCTCGGCGTGCGCGGGAGCCGCGGCGGTCAACAGGCCTGCCTGCGCGGGCGTCCAGCGAGCGGACGCGAGCGTGCAGGTGGCGGTCCGGCAGCGGGCCAGCTGCTGCGTACGTTCGGCCAGGAGGGCGCGCGCATCATCGGGCAGTGTATCGGGCTTCAACTGCATGAGGGTCGGGAACAAGCGTGCGGCAAGCGTGGCGCTGTCGCGGTCGTCGGCCACCGCCGCAAGCGGCAGCGCTGCCGTGGCGAGCAGGACAAGGGACAAGGCAAGTCGTCGATGCATCACCAGCTCCTGCTGACCATCAGGCGGACGTTGCGGCCGAACAGCGGCCGTCCATAGATGGCCTCGGCCGAACCCTGTCCGGCGAGGGCATCGGTGCGGGTGTTGCCTTCGGTGAGTCCCTTTTCATTGGTGAGGTTGTCGCCCACCAGCTGTGCGCCCCAGTTGCCACGCTTCCATGAAATGCCCAGGCCGAGGGTCTGGTAGGCGGGCAGCGCTGTCTGGTTGAACAGATCAACATATGATTTGCCGACCACGTCATAACGCAGCCAGGTCTCGAACTGGTCCTGGCCATGCTGGAAACTGAAGGTCGGGCGGAGGTTGCCGTAGAGCTTGGGCTCGCGAACGATCTGCTTGCCGTTGACGGCAGCCGGATCGGCGCCGGAATCGTTCTGCAGGCTGTCGTACTGCGGATCGCTGACCGTGATCGAGCCGGCGATGCTGAACCAGTCCAGCGGCCGGAACAGCCCATCCAGTTCGATGCCCTTGGAGACGGCGGTACCGATGAACGGCACCGACTGGTCATTGCGGCCGGTTGTCGGGTTGAAGGCCACGAACGAGGCGTTGAGCGGATCGAACTTCGTGTAGAACGCTGTCAGGTACAGGTAGGACCGGCCGAATCCGGCCTTCAGGCCAAGCTCGTACTGGTCCAGCTGGGTCTGCACGATGGTGGGATCGATCGAGCGTGCCACTGACGAGTTGGGAACGATCTCCATGTGGGAGACGCGGGCGTAAGCACCCACCGAAGGGGTGAAATCGAAGTTCGCACCCACGGTCCAATTGGTCGCGGACGGATCCAGGCGATGGTTCTGGACCACGCCGGTGAACCGGCGCGTGGTGTTGTCGGCCAGTGTGTTGCGGTCGCCGAGGTCGACCTGGGCGGTCTGCTCTGCGTAGCCTTCATAGCGATAGCGTTCATGGCGGATACCAGCGTCGAGCTTGAAGCGGTCCGTCAGTGCCCACGTGTCATTGGCATACACCGCGAACATGCGGGCATCGACCTTGCCGCGATTCAGGGTGGTGGTGTAACGCAGCGTGCCCTTGTCGGTCACATAGCCCAGCGGGGTGCCATCGTTGCCGTAGGCCACCAGATCCAGCAGGCGTGGCTTGCCGCGCATCTCCATCAGCATGTCCTGGTACAGGCTGAAGGCCGTGGTGCCGAAGAAGGCCGTATATGCGCCGATGTTCAGATCGTGGCTGCCCCAGGCCGTCTCAAACAACCGCGTCGCACTGAAGTCGGCCTGGCCGGAGTAGAAGTCCGAATCTGCGGCCCGGTACTGGGCCGAGATCACCAGGCCGGAGTCGGCATAGGGATCGTAGGCGCTCGCGCCGTTGCTGCCGGCCAGGGCGTAGCCCATCCGCGCGACGCCGGCACCGAAGGCGGTACGGGCCGCGCCCAGATAGCCGTTGGCGAAGGTGCGTGCGTCGACCGGGTTGGTGGTCGAGTACAGTGCGTCGAAGGTGTTGCGACCCTTGGTGTAGCCGGTTTTCAGCGAGATCGTCCAGTCGCTGGCGGTATTCTCGTACTGGAAGCCGATGTTGCCGAAGCGCATGTGCCGGCCATCAGCCAGGTCGCGGTTCATGCCCTGCAGGACGCCGCCGCCATCGAGGTACTTCAGGTTGACATTGCGCAGCGACGGCGAGTTCAGCGTACCGTCGAAGTAGTCGATGTACGGGTCCAGCGGAACGCTGGGATTGCGCGGATCGGCGACCGGGATCGGCAGGTAGAACGTATTGTGGTCATCGACGAAGGTACCGCTGACCTTGAACCAGCTGGTGTCATCGAAGTAGTGCTTGATGTTGCCCCTGATCTGCCCGCCCTTGTCGTTCGGGAAGCCATTGTCGCGGTAGCCATCGTGCTGGCGCAGGAATCCACCGACGGCATAGAAGGTGTCCTTGCCGAGGGCGCCGGACTGGTACATCTCGCCGCGGTACAGCCCGGTGTCACCGACGGTCAGCTGGGCCTTGCCGTGGGTCTCTTCCGAGCCCTCGGCCAGGATGTTGTTGACGATGGCGCCGCCACTGCTTGCATAGATCGGCGCCGGGCCACCACGTACGATCTCCACCCGCTGGTTCATCACGTCGAACCGGTTCATGCCGTCGCCGGAGTTGAAGAAGTGGCCATCCAGCTCCTGGTAGAGCGGCAGGCCGTCCTGCTGGAAGGCGATGAAGCCACGATCGGTGGGAATGCCGCGCAGCCGGGTGATGTTCTGCACCTCGCCTCCGGTGGCCTCGACATGGATGCCGGGCACGGACCCGAGCAGGTCGGCGTAGCTTTTCGGTGCGAGCTTCTGCACATCTTCGCGGCTGAGTGAATTGACCGCGAAGGACGCATCGAAACGACGCTGGGTGCGTGCTGCACCGGTGACCACCACCGCATCCAGCGTTGCGGCGTCGGCGCTGTCCTTGTTCTGGACCGGGGCGTCCTGCGCAGAAGCATTGCCGTGCAGGGATATCAAGGCCAGGGAGATTCCCAGGACCAGGGGGCTGATGTTCATCGGAGGGCGGCCATGCAGGGAAGGGGGACCGCTGCACGGTAGGTCCGGGCGATGACGGAATTGTTTACTTCGGCGGAAATAAACAATTAAACGCTGGCATCGGCGCCCAGCTGGTGGATCGGCAGCAGCGCCGCGCCCACCGATACTGCGGATCCTCCCAGCCGGGACACATGCACCTGCGGCAGGCGCAGGCTGTCCAGCGCACTGCTCCAGCGTGCTGGCTGCTGCAGGTGTTGCCCAAGGGCCTCCAGTACCTGGCGGGGCAGTGAACCGGACAGGATCACGGCGCCGGGATCGAGCCAGGCGACGCCGGTATTGGCCGCTGCGCCCAGCTGGTTGCCCGCGCGTTCGGCCCAGGCGCTGATGATGCCGGTATGGCTTTCCAGGCAGGCCTCCAGCTCGAACAGCGATGGAATTCCAGCGCCCGCCTCGCGCAACGTGGCCAGCAGGTCGATGCCCGAGGGGCGCGGCGCGTCCATGCGGAACAGGCGGCCGATGTCGCCGGCATTGCCGAATTCACCGCGCATCACATCACGCCGATGGATCACGCCACCGCCCACGCCATGGCCGACATACAGCAGCAGCGCCGAAGTGCAGTCGCGGATCAGCCCGCTGTCGTAGTACTCCGCCAGCGCCGCCAGGGTTGCATCGTTCTCCACCCAGGCCGGAAAGCCAAAGTAGTCTTCAAAGAACTGGTCGTTGTCGATATCGCGCCAGCCATGCAGCCAGTCCACCGCGTGCCGGCGTGCCGGGCCGGTTTCGACCACGGGCCCGGGGACCGCCACGCCGAGGCCGAGGAAACGGGCGCGCATGAGCCCGGTGCTGCTGGTGAGGCTGCGCAGGCGCTGGTCCACGCAATGGACGAAATCGTGGGGATCTGCGCTGTCGAACGCGGTGGCATCACGGGCGATGACCTGGCCGGCGAAGTCCACCAGTGCGATCTCCAGCCAACCAGGATGCACCGTGGCACCGGCGGCATAGCCGCCCCGACCGGACAGCGCCAGTGGCACCGACGGACGGCCACGCTGGCCATCGGACAGTTGTCCCTGTTCCTCGATCACTTCCAGCATCAGCAGTTCACGCGCCAGGCGGGTCAACGCGCCGTTGTGCATGCCCAGCTGGTGGGCGATGGTGATGCGGGGAACGGCGCCCATCGTGCGCAACAGCCAGATGATGCGCTTGTGGTCGGCATCCAGCGCGATCAGCGGCTTGCGGCGCAGCCGCGATGTCGGGGCGAGGTTCACGGGCGCAGGCCCTCGGTACGTGCTGGCGGGATGGGCCAGGCCAATGCGGCCAGCGAAAGCAGGCTGCCGATGGCGACCAGCGAGACCAGGGTGGCCGCGGTGCCCGGATCGCCCGCCTGTATACCGGGCAGCACTTCGCCCAGCAGCAAGGAAGAGGCCGCGATGGATAGCTTCATGGTTCCGGTAAGCAGTGCAAAACAGCTGAGGTCATCGTCGCGTCCGCTATGGGCGGCATGGCGATGGGCGATCAGCGCGGTGCGTCGCCACAGTACCAGGCCGACGCTGGCCACTGCCGTCCCATGGATGGCGGCACATGCAATCGCTACAGGCGTGGAGGGGATGGCCAGATACCCGCCAACGGCGGCGACGGCCAGCACCGACATCAGCGCGAGCATCCCGGTCTCGCTGTGCAGCCTTGAACGCAGGCGCAGGCAGAGCCAGGGGGCAACCACCATGCCCGCCACCATCGCGAAGGTCAGTGCTGCCCCGTGTTCAGCGAAAGGGAACAGGCGCCCGGCCAGACCCACCAGTGCAGTCTCCGCCGCTGCGGCCAGCAGAACCGGCAGCAGTGCCGGCAGGGGCAGGGCAACAGCAGCGGACATCCCGGTTGCGGAGGGCCGTGGCGGTGTTGCGACGCAGGCCAGGGGAAGCGCAGCGGCCGCGATCAGCACGCCGATGATCATGCAGATCAACAACGCGTTGCCACTGCCCTGGGACGCAGGAGGACCGACCACGCTGAACAGCGCCGCGGCAATGCACAGCTTGGAAATGGGCACCACCACGGCGCGCGTGGAGACATAGCGCATGGCCTCGTCCTCGTCACGGGGCAGCAACGAAGTCAGTGCGTTCTGCGCCACGTCGTAGACCGCATAGCAGGTACGGAACAGCAACGATGCGACCAGCAATGGCAGGAAGGTGGGCCCGGCTGCGCTGTGCGGGCTGAATAGCAGGCAGGCGCTGGCGGCCGTGCCGAGCCCGCCGATGAGCTGCAGGCGCAGGGCGAGGCGCTGCTGGTTGCGCAGGCGGGTGAACACGGCGGCCAGCAGCAGATCGAGCAGGCTGCTGTAGGCCAATGAAATGGCCAGCAGCAGGCCGGTGTGGGCCGCCGGCAGCCCCAGGCGGGCGTGCAGGTAGTAGCCCAGCACCAGATCCACGAACGACCAGACCAGGGTGCGGGCAAAGTGGCCGGCGGCATAGAGGTGCCGTGGCGAGGGCTGCGTGTTCAACGCCGTGTAATGGGGGGAAGAGCCGGAGATGCTGGATCGTTCTACTACCCCTGTGTGACATGGCCCTGACATGGTGCGTGGCCGGGCGTTCAGCAAGCGGCTTGCACCCCCTGCCGCAGGCGCGCAGCATTCGCCCTGCTGCCCCCCATCACGCGTCACGCAGCGCTTTCTTCACTGGAACGGAGCAACGTATGAAACTGTTGTCCGCTGTGTTGTTGTCTGTGCTTTCGCTCTCCGCCGTTCCGGCGCTGGCAGTGGAAGCTTCGCCCTCACCGCTGCTGGGGCGCTGGTCGCTGGATATCGCCACGTCTGCGCTACCCGAAGCGCAGCGCCCAAAGCACGTGGTGCTGGAGTTCAAGGACGCCGGTGCGGGTCGTTGGAGTTCACACGTGGACATCGTCCTGCACGACGGCAAGACCATGAAGTCCGACGGCACGCTGGCGCTGGACGGCACGCCGGGGCCCTTGTCCGGCACCTACGGCGCGGACAAGGCCAACCTGAAACTGCCGGCGCCGAACACCCTGGTGATGCAGTTGGTGGACCATGGCACGCCAGCGTCCACCCGCATCTACACCGTAGCGGCCGACCGCACGACGATGACCGAGACCAAGGCGTTCTACAGCCATGACGGTACACCGATCCTGCAGACCAACCTGTTCAAGCGGATACCCTAGCGGTTCCGTCCGCACCACGCCCGCACAGCGGGCGTGGTGAACTCAGCAGCCTTACACCGCAGCCGGATCGCGCTTGCCGGTGTCGATGCCGTACCTGGCGATGGCCTCCTGCATCCGCGAACGCTCGATGCGACCTTCATCGGCCAGCGTCTTCAACGCTGCCAGCACGATGAAATGACGGTCCACTTCGAAGAACGTGCGCAGCGATTCACGCGTGTCGGAACGGCCGAAGCCATCGGTGCCGAGTGCGGTGAAGCGGCGGTCGTTGATGAAGGGGCGGATCTGGTCGCCGACGATCTTCATGTAGTCGGTGGCCACCACCACCGGGCCTTCATGGCCCTGCAGGCACTGCTGCACGTAGGGTACGCGCGGCTGCTCGGCCGGATGCAACAGGTTCCAGCGTTCGGCGGCCAGGCCATCGCGGCGCAGTTCGGTCAGGCTGGTCGCGCTCCACACATCGCTGGCGATGCAGAAGTCCTGCTGCAGCAGTTCTGCCGCGGCTTCCACTTCGCGCAGGATCGAGCCGGCGCCCATCAGCTGCACGCGTGGCTGCGAGGCGGCATCGGCGGCTGCCGGGTGCAGCAGGTAGAGGCCCTTCAGGATGCCGGTCTCGGCGCCTTCGGGCAGTGCCGGCTGCGGGTAGTTCTCGTTGAGTACGGTGATGTAGTAGTAGATGTCTTCCTGGTCGACATACATGCGGCGCAGGCCGTCATGGATGATCACCGCCAGCTCGTAGTTGTAGGTCGGGTCGTAGGACACGCAGCTGGGAATCACCGACGACAGCACGTGGCTGTGGCCGTCATCGTGCTGCAGGCCTTCGCCCATCAGCGTGGTGCGGCCCGACGTGGCACCGAGCAGGAAGCCGCGGGTACGCGCATCGGCAGCGGCCCAGGCCAGGTCACCGACGCGCTGCAGGCCGAACATCGAATAGAAGATGTAGAACGGAATCGTCGCCAGGCCGTGGTTGCTGTAGGCGGTGCCGGCGGCGATCCACGAACAGATCGCACCGGATTCATTGATGCCTTCCTGCAGGATCTGGCCGTCCTTGGCTTCCTTGTAATAGCTCAGCTGGCCGGCGTCCTGCGGGGTGTACAGCTGGCCCAGGTAGGAGTGGATGCCGATCTGGCGGAACAGGCCTTCCATGCCGAAGGTGCGCGATTCATCGGGCACGATCGGAATCACCAGCTTGCCCAGTTCCGGGTCCTTCAACAGGCTGGTGAGGATGCGCACGAAGCCCATGGTGGTGGACTGGCCGCGATCGCCACTGCCCTGCAGCTGGGTGTTGAAGATCGACAGTGGTGGCAGCGGCAGGGGATCGACCTTGGCCAGGCGCGCTGGCAACTGCCCACCCTGGATGCGGCGGCGCTCGGCGAAGTAGGCCGCCTCGGCGCTGCCCGGTTCCGGGCGCAGGTAGGGCATCTCCTCCAGCTGGTCGTCGCTGACCGGCAGGTTGAAGCGGTCACGGAAGGCACGCACCGCGTCGGCGCTCATCTTCTTCAGCTGGTGGTTGATGTTCTGGCCTTCGCCGGCTTCGCCCATGCCGAAACCCTTGACCGTCTTGGCCAGGATCACGGTGGGCCGGCCGCTGGTGTTCACTGCCTGCTGGTAGGCGGCGAAGACCTTCTGTGGATCATGGCCACCACGCGCCAGCGCCCAGATATCGTCGTCGCTCATGTGCGCGACCAGCTCCAGCAGCTCGGGGTAGCGACCGAAGAAGTGTTCGCGCACGTAGGCGCCGCTCTGCGACTTGAAGGTCTGGTAGTCGCCGTCCACGCACTCCATCATGCGCTGGCGCAGCAGGCCGCTGTGGTCGCGGGCCAGCAGGTCGTCCCAGCCGCTGCCCCAGATCAGCTTGATCACGTTCCAGCCGGCCGCGCGGAAGGTGCCTTCCAGTTCCTGGATGACCTTGGCGTTGCCGCGTACCGGACCGTCCAGGCGCTGCAGGTTGCAGTTGACCACGAACACGATGTTGTCCAGCCGCTCGCGGCCGGCCAGGGAAATTGCCGCCAGCGATTCGGGCTGATCCATTTCGCCGTCGCCGAGGAAGGCCCAGACCCTGCGGCCCTGGTGCTCTTTCAGGCCGCGGTATTCCAGGTAACGCATATAGCGCGCCTGGTAGGCGGCGGTCAGCGGGCCCAGCCCCATCGACACGGTGGGGAACTGCCAGAACTCCGGCATCAGGCGTGGGTGCGGATACGAGGACAGGCCTTCGCGGCCGGCTTCGCGGCGGAAGTTGTCCATCCGTGCCGGATCGATGCGGCCTTCCACGTAGGCGCGGCCATAGATGCCCGGCGCCGAATGGCCCTGGATGTAGATCATGTCGCCGTCGAAGGTGTCGGTGCGGCCACGGAAGAAGTGATCGAAGCCCACGTCGTACAGCACCGCTGCCGACTGGTAGGTAGCGATGTGGCCGCCGACGTTGGAATGCTTGCCGGCACGCAGCACCATCACCATCGCGTTCCAGCGGATCATCGCGTTCAGGCGGCGCTCGATGGCCAGGTCGCCCGGGTAGGCCGGCTGGCGCTCGGGCGGGATGGTGTTGACGTAGGCGGTCCAGGCACGGGTATGCAGGTCGCCGTGCTGCTGCGCGTCCAGATCGCTCAGCTGGTCGATCAGGTAGTGCGCGCGCGGCCGGCCGCCGGCCTGCATCACCGCCTCCAGCGATTCACGCCATTCCTGGGTTTCCAGTGGATCGGTATCGAAGGGAATGAGGGCTTGGTTCATGACTGTCTCCAGAGGGCGCCGGTCGGACTTCTGCCTGGGCGACAACACCGGCAGGGCGCACAGCACTGGAGCGGGGTCGCAACGGCGGGGGCCGTGACGCGAAGGGCGACCGTGGCGGCCACCGAGAAGACAAGCGTAGGCCTGCTCCCCACGCTTCGGTAGGCGTGCAGGGCTTGGGTCTCTGGCAAGCAAGGGTTGGTGCCGCGCGTCGTATCAAGGGCGGATGCGCTGGGCGCGGCCGCCGATCAGGCCGGGGACAGCCCAGGCAGGAACACCGGGATGATCGCCACGCCGACGCCCAGCAGGCACCAGGCGACGATGGGCAACCAGCGCGCCAGGCGTTGGGCGGGTTCCGATGCACGGCGGCCGCCGATCCACAGCAGCAGCGTGAGCACACCTAGCGCATAGGCGAGGACGACGATCACCGGATGCACATGGATGACCCGGCTGGGCGGCCACATCTGCTGCTGGTAGGCGGTGGTGTGGGCGACCAGCAGCAGGAACAGCAGGCTGCTGAGGGTGTTGATGGCGGTGCGTGCGTTGATGGGAGCACTCCTTGTGCGGGCTGCCGGGACATCGCAGGGGCCGCATTCTAGCGGCTGCCTGCCGGCTGTTGAAACGCCACTGTCATCGATGGCGGTCACCCTGCGGGGCTTTCCAGCCTCGGGGTGGTTGGCCGGCCGTGAACAGCGTGAGGATCTGGGAGAAGAGCTACGAACTGCGGCGCCGGCTGCTGCGTGGCTTCTTCCTGCGTCGCGGTTCGGCCAGCGAGGATGCCGAAGACCTGGCGCAGGAGGTCTATCTTCGCCTGCTGCGCAGCACCGGCGAAGATGCCGATGCGGTCGAGAACCCGGAAGCCTACCTGTTCACCGTGGCGGCCAACCTGGCGCGCGAGCACGCGCGCGCGCGGTCGTCGCTGCCGCCGCTGGAAGACGTCGACCTGCTGGCCGAAGTGCTGAAAAGCGAAGAAGACATCGAAGGCGAATTCGAGCGTGCGCAGCGCTGGAACGATATCCGCAGCACCATCGCACGACTGCCGGCAACCACGCGGCGGGTGATGGAGCTGCACTACCGCGACGGGCTGGACTGCCCGGGAATCAGCCAGCAGCTGCAGGTGTCGGTGCACATGGTGCGCAAGCACATCGGCAAGGGTCTGGAGGCCTGCAGGAAGGCGCTGGGCGCCAGGGAGCTCACATGAACCGGAATTCATCGCCCGTGGCCGACGACACGATCGCCTGCGAGGCCATGGACTGGTTCCTGCGCAATCGCGAGGGGCCGTTGGATGAGGCCGGGCGCGTCGCGTTCCTGGAGTGGATGAAGCGCTCGCCGGAGCATGTGCGCGCCTACATGCGCGCCCTCGCGCTTCACCGGCAGGTCGGTGAGGCGCTGCAATCGCCGTTGGCTGACGAGGCGGCGGTTCCACCGCGGCAGATCGCCGCCAAGGTGGTGCCGCTGTTCGGTAGCGTGCACGCGCCGCCGCGCGCTGTGCCGCGTCGCGGTCGTGCGCGCTGGTGGGTGGCGGCTGCCGCAGCCTGTATCGCCCTGCTCGGCGTGGGCCTGGTTCCGCAGGTGGCGCCCACCGAGCAGCTTTACAGTGCCGGACAGGGTGAACTTCGCGACCTGGTGCTGCCCGACCAGACCCAGGTGCGGCTCAACGCGGACAGCCGCCTGCGGGTACGCATGGGCTGGTTCAGCCGCAAGGTGGAGCTGCTGCAGGGTGAGGCCACGTTCGACATCGCCCGCGACCGCCGTCCGTTCGAGGTGCAGGTGAACGGCCTGGAGATCCGGGACATCGGCACGGTATTCGATGTGTCGCGACGGCTGCAGAGCACGCGCATCGGCGTGGTCTCCGGCGAGGTGGAGGTATGGAGCCAGGGTGCGGACGCCCGGCGTCTTGCGCAACTGGGCGAAGGCCGGGTGGTGCAGGTCGACGCGCGCAGCCATGCGGTCGAGTCATTGGACCTGCCATTGTCGATGCTGCTGGATTGGCAGCAGCGCAAAGTGTCCTTCCTCGACGAGCGGCTGGACGAGGTGGCCGCTGCCTTCAACCGGCACAACCAGGTGCAGGTGCGCGTGCTGGACGAAGGCGCGGCATCGGCACGGTTGTCGGGCAGTCTCGATGCGCATCGCATCGGTGCGCTGCAGGCCTTCCTCGAACGCGACCCGCGTTTCGTGGTGAAGCGCGAAGGCGACACCGTGCGGGTTGGCAGTCGCTGAGGCCGACGTGGCCGTTGACTGTCAGAAAAAATTCATCGAATCCGCGTTCTCCACTTCGGTGAATGCGGGCTCTTACTTGGGAGAAGCCGCTGCCGAGCCACGCAGCGGCGCCTGCTGCCTTCTCTCTTCCAAGGACCCGTGATGCGCAACACGCTCTACCTGTCGATCATCCTCGCCCTGTCTCCCTGCAGCGTGCCGCTGGCCTTCGCCGCCGGTGCCGATGGCCTGGAGGCGCGTGTATCCACGCCGATCGCGGCGCAGCCGTTGGCGCGTGCGCTGGAGCAGTTGTCGCGCAGTTCCGGGGTACAGTTCCTGTACTCGGCCGGCGGTGATGCCCGCATGGCCGGTGCGGTGCCGCGCGGTGCCACCGTCAGGCAGGCGCTGGACGCGCTGCTGGCAGGGACCGGCCTGGGTTACACCGTGGTCGATGGCAATGTCATCGCCATCGATCCGGCACCCGTAAGCAACGCGCCGAAGCCGGCCGCGCCGAAGCCGCGCGAGGCCGAGGCGGTGGTGGCGCCGACCCTGGATACGGTGAAGGTGATTGCCGCACATGAGGTCATCGACCAGAAGAAGTCGTCGCCGGTGATCAAGGATTCGGTGGTCTACGACGAAATGGACAGCTACGGCGACGAGACACTGGCCGAGAGCCTGATGGCCGCTCCAGGCCTGAGTGCGGTAGAGGATGCCGGCGAGCCACGCTACGTGACCGTGCGCGGCGTGCAGGCCAACCTCAACTACACCACCATCGATGGCATCGCGATTGCCAGCGTGGGAGGCAGTGGCTCCGGCGAGCGCATGAACAACCTGCAGCTGATTCCCAGCGACATCGGCACCCGTACCGACATCTACAAGAGCTTCAGTGCGGAGCAGGCACCGGATGCGATCGGCGGCGTGATCGACATCATCAGCCGCAGTGCCTTCGACCGGTCGGGCAAGTACGTGTTTGCCGATGTGGCAGGCATCTATTCCACCGCCGAGACCAACGTCGAGCGCAGCGCAGGCGGCAACCACGAGACCCGGGGCCACTTCGGCAAGAGCGCCAAGATGGTGTTCTCCAACCAGTTCGGCGTCGACCAGGAGTTCGGCATCGTTGCGGTGGCACGCTATGAGCAGCGTTCACGCAACAGCGTCAAGCGCTGGGTGGAGTCGAACTACTACTACAACGACGCTGGCAAATACCTCACCGACGGTACCACCGGTCCGGACGAGGCCAAGGGCTGGAACGGGCTGCGTGCGCCTGGCAACTTCAGCACCGGTACCTATACCAACTTCATCACCAACTTCGGTGGCTCCGCCAAGCTTGAGTGGAAGCCCTCGGATGATCCGTTCTACGCATCGCTGCTGCTGTACTCGTACCGGTTCTACGAGAACTCGACGATGAACAAGACTGATCTGTACGGCAACGCCAAGTTTCCGATCCGCAACCAGACCGAGGACAGCGGCACCACCCAGATCAACAGCATCTACATCAAGAACCGCCACGACCGCTGGGACCGCAGCAACCGTGGCGCCATCGCCAGCTTCAACTGGGACATGGGCGACCGCTCGCGGCTGACCCTGCGTGGCGGCCATACCGAAGAGACCTTCCACAACAACCAGGTCTACTGGGGTGTGCGCGCCTACCCAGGCAATCTGTTCGTCGACTACGAGAACGACAGCCACGGGTTCCCCAACGCGGTTGCGGTTTCCGATTCCAGCCTGCTGACCAGCTCGGCGTTCAAGCTCAATCCGGCGCAGGCCTATGTCTCCCCGCGCGATGCAAAGGAGAGCATCGACAACCTGCGCGCCGACTTCAGCTACAACATCGACGCCGATGCGCGTGGCTTCGGCCTGGCCGCCGGCGCCGAATACCGCCATCTTAAGATCTGGCAGGACATCGACTTCGACTACTTCAAGAGCAGTGCCACGCTCAACGACTACCTGTATCCGGGTTCGACGCTGCTGGGCAGCGTGCCGGGCTTCCCGCTGATCGACAACCGCAAGTGGAACGAGGAACTGCTGCCGAAACTGGGCAGCAACAATGCGGCGTATCCAAATGCCAACTTCACCAGCGACTACAAGTATGTAGAGGACATCACCAATGCCTATGTATCCGCGCACTATGCCTGGGACCGGCTGCTGCTGATCGGCGGCCTGCGCTACGACCACACCCGCTTCGATGCCTACAGCCCATTCAGCGATGATGGCGGAACTACCTATACCTCCGCCTTCCGCAACACGAGCGGTGGCTACAACAACCTGCTGCCTTCGTTGAATGCGACGTTCAAGCTGAGCGAGGACCAGCGCCTGCGCTTCTCCGCCAGCCGCACGCTGGGCCGGCCGACGCCGAGCAACATCGCCCAGGCCACCAGCACCAGCTGTGGCGATGACGAGGAGGGCAGGGGCTTCTGCACCATCAAGCAGGGCAATGCCGACCTGCAGCCACGCCGTTCCACCAACATCGACCTGGCGTGGGACCTGTATTTCAACGGCAACAACGGCCTGGTCTCGGTGGCGCTGTTCGACAAGGTGATCAAGGACGACATCTACACCCTGACCACCTTCGAGAACGTGGGCGATACCCGCTACCGGGTGACCCAGCCGATGAACACCGATGAGTCCACGCTGCGCGGCGTCGAGTTCGCGGTGGCCAACCGCAACCTGCAGTGGGGCCGCCAGCGTTTCGACATGTACTTCAACGCCACGCGGCTGGAAGGCCAGACCAACTACCGCATCACTGATGGCACCGAGCGCCGCCTGGACCGCCTGCTGTACCAGCCGGACTGGTCGCTCAATGGCTCGGTGATCTGGCGCATGCCGTGGAAGAGCGCGCAGCTGCGCCTGTCCGGCACCTACCGCAGCCGGATGCTGGTCGACTTCGGCGACACCCAGTGGCTGGATTCGTACTACGACCCGTACATGACCTTCAACATGGGCTTCAGCCACAAGGTCAGCAAGCACGTGACGCTGAAGTACGAGGCCAAGAACCTGTTCAATACCCAGCCGACCTACAGCACCGGCCCGAACGGGCGCTTCCGTACCGAGATCGACGACTACGGCCGCTTCTTCTACTTCCACATCATCTACAACTGAGGGCACAGCCGTGGATACGATCAATCGCAGGCGATTCCTGGCCCTGGCCGGTCTGTCCGCTGCCGGTGCCTGGATGGGCACGGCACACGCGCTGGCCGCGCAGGCCGATGCCACCGCGCTGAACCCGCGCAACCTGCTGGCCAAGCCGCGTTTTGCCAGCACACCCTTCACCCTGGGCGTGGCCTCGGGTGATCCATCGGCCGATGGCATGGTGCTGTGGACGCGCCTGGCGACCGAACCGCTGGTGTTCGGCGGTGGCATGCCGGCCCGTCCGATGCGGGTCGATTGGCAGCTGGCAGCAGACGAAGGCATGCGCAAGGTGGTACGCCAGGGGGCGGCGATGGCGCATCCCGAACTCGGCCACGCCGTGCACGTGGAACTGTACGGGTTGGCGCCCGGACGGCCCTACTGGTACCGCTTCACCGTCGGTGGCCACGCCAGTGCGGTCGGCTGCACCCGCACGCTGCCCGCAGCCACGGCCGTGGTGGACCGTGTGCGCTTTGCGGTGGCCGGTTGCCAGCACTACGAAGAAGGCCACTACACCGCGTGGCGGCGCATTGCCGAGGAGCCGCTCGATTTCGTCTTCCACTACGGTGATTACATCTACGAAGGCGAAAGCCAGCCGGGCCTGCGGAAGATGAACGGCCAGCCGTTCACCAACCTGCGCAACCACGTGGGGCCGCAGACCTACACGCTGGACGATTACCGCCGCCGCTACGCCCAGTACAAGAGCGATGCCGACCTGCAGGCCGCGCATGCGGCGGCACCGTGGTTCGTCACCTTTGACGACCATGAAGTGGACAACAACTGGGCCGGTGCCGAAGACCAGGATGACACGCCCAGCGAAGTGTTCTTGCTGCGTCGCGCACAGGCGTTCCAGGCCTACTACGAGAACATGCCGCTGCGCCGCTCGGCATTCCCGCGCGACGGCCACATGCAGATGTACCGGCGCGCGCGCTACGGCACGCTGATGGATCTGCACCTGCTCGACACCCGCCAGTACCGCAGCAAGCAGGTGAACATGGCGCTGCGTGAGGAGGTGGAATCGGCGGAGCGCAGCATTGTGGGGGCGAAGCAGGAACGCTGGCTGTTCGACGGCCTGGCCGATGCCGCACCGCGCTGGCATACCGTCGCCCACCAGGTGGCGCTGGGCAACTACATGCGCGAGAAGGACGGGGTGGTGCAGGCGTCCGACGACCAGTGGTCAGGCTATCTGGACAGCCGCCGGCGCCTGCTTGACCACATCCAGAAGGTGGGCTTCGGCAACGTGGTGACCGCCTGCGGCGACGCGCATCGCCACTATGCCAGCGATCTGGTGCAGGACCACCGTGACTCGGGTGTGATCTCCAGCGAGTTCCTCGCCACGTCGATCACTTCCGGCGCCGATGGCCAGGGTGTGGACGCGTATGCCAGGAACCAGCTTGCGCACAGCCCCTATCTGAAGGCGACCACCGACAAGCGTGGCTACGTGCTGTGCGATGTCACCCGCGATGCGTGGATCGGCGACATGAAGACGCTGGATACCGTGATGCAGCCGAATGGCGCGGTGCAGAGCTGGAAGCGCTATGCGGTGGAGCATGGCCGGCCAGGGTTGCAGGAGGCCTGATCAGCCCAGCCCCTGCGTAGAGTCGAGCATGGCTCGACTCTACAACGGCCGGGTTGCTCAATCGTGCTCGAACCGCAATGGCTCGCCGCCCATCGCCGGGTCACTGGTGCCGGGGCGTCCATCCTCGGCGCGGCCGGCCAGGCGCAGGGTACTGTCACCTGCACCGATGTGCAGGTCGTACCAGCCTGCGGTGGGCGTTGCATCCCACGCCAACGAAGTCTCTGCATGCGCCGGCAGTGCCACCGTCTGCTCCGGCATGTGTCCGGCATAGGCGCCAGCCTGCACACGCACCTGCTGTGCGCTGTCATCCAGGTTGCGCAGGTGCAGCCGCAGTTGGCCATCCGTGCGATCAATTGAAGCCTGCACGGCAGGATCCTTGGCCGCCCCCTGGAAGTGGCGGTGGAAGCCGTTTGGGCCCAGCAGCCACAGGTCATAGCGGCCCTGGGCATCGAGCGGCCAGCGCTCGCGCAGCGGCATGCCCGGCAGCAGCGTGTAGCGGCGTGGCACCGCATCCAGCCGCAGCCGGTCGTAGACATGCAGCACCGCCGCCGCACCTTCGCAGGCCAGCGCCAGATCCACGCCCGAGGCGTCGACCGCAGCAATCGATGCCTGCGGCCGATAGGGCAGGGCGCGTGCAGGGCGTACGCCGCTTTCCTGCTTCGCTGGCTTCAGCCCCTCCGGCAGCGCCGGCACGGTACGCCGTGGCAGCGCCGCCGCTCGTGCCGCCACCGCGCTTACATCGGGCAGGCCGCGCACGAACGGGCGGATATCGCGCTGGGCGAAGTCGAAGGCGCCCGTCAGGTCACCGCAGACCGCTCGGCGCCACGGCGAGATGTCCGGCGCGGCGACACCAAAGCGACGTTCAATCAACCGTATGACCGAGGTGTGGTCGTACACCTGTGAATCGACCCAGCCACCACGGCTCCACGGCGAGATGACGTACAGCGGCACGCGGGGGCCGAGACCATACGGGCGTCCGCGCAGCTCGGCAGCATCGTACTTTTCGTCGCCCGGCGCGGGATGACGGTGATACTCGCCCTCGGTGCTGACCGACGAGGCACCTGCCCATCCACCGTTCACCGGTGAGGGAGGGGCAGGTGGTGGCATGTGGTCGAAGAAGCCATCGTTCTCGTCGAACATCAGCAGCAGGGCGGTGCGGCTCCACACCTCCGGATCGGCGGTCAGTGCGTCCAGCACGCGTGCGGTATAGGCCGCACCCTGTGCCGGGCTGGAAGGACCAGGATGCTCGCTGCCTGCGGCATCGGCGATGATGAAACTGACCTGCGGCAGGCGCCCCCCGATCACGTCCTGGCGCAGCTGCGCCAGGCCACGCGTGCTGACCCCGCGTGCGCGCAGCTGCGGGTCATGCCCCGGCGCAGCGCGATGGGCCTGGCGGAATGCCTCGAAGCCGGCCAGCGGGTTGTCCGTGAAGTTGTCGGCCATGTCCTGGTAGATCTGCCAGGACACGCCGGCGTTCTGGAGGCGCTCGACATAGCTGGTCCAGCGGTAGGACGCCGGGTGCCCGCCCTGTTCGGGGAAGTTGTCGTGCGAGTTGGCGATCACCGGGCCGCCAGCACGCGCGCGTGCATCATTGTGGCCGGTCCACAGGAATACCCGGTTCGGGTTGGTGCCGGCCTGCATCGCGCAGTGGTACGCATCGCAGAGGGTAAAGGCATCGGCCAGCGCGAACTGGAACGGCAGGTCGCTGCGCTGGAAGTAGCCCATCGAGTGGTTCTGCTTGGCCTTCGGCCAGTGCCCCATGCGCCCGTGGTCCCAGGCGCGCTGCGCATCGGGCCAGGTGTGTGGCGTGCCTTCCACCCGCATGTAGCCGAAGTGCGCGGCGGTATCCAGCGGGAAGGGCGCGATCGCACGCTTGCCGCTGGCATCGGGCTGCAGCCACAGGCTGCGCACGCGGCCAGCGGCCTGCAGCGCGGCAGCCGGGGCCACGAAGCGGTCGCCGAAACCACGTACACCCGGCAGCGTGCCGAAGTAGTGGTCGAACGAACGGTTCTCCTGCATGAGCACCACGATGTGCTGCAGGTCTTCGAGGCTGCGCGTCTGCGCGGCGGGGGCGATCGCTGCGGCCCGGGCGATGCTGGGCAGCAGCGGGGAAAGGCCGGCGGCAACGCCGGCCTGCAACAACCGGCGTCGGCCGATATCGGTCACGGGCTCACTCACAGGTCCACGCGGAAGGAGATGCCGACGGTGCGCGGAGCGCCGATGAAGGCGTTGTCGCGGCCGTCCACCCCTGCAAGATACCGCTTATCGGTGAGGTTGCTCACCACCAGGTTGGCACCCATGCCCTTCAGGCGCGGCGACAGGCCCTGCAGGTCGAAGCCGATGTTGGCGTTGAACACGGTGGCCGAGGGCAGCTTGTTGACGTTGGCGGCATCGAGGTAGCGCGTGCCGAGGTAACGGCCGGAGAGGCCGAAGTTCCAGTTGGCGCCCTGCCAGTCGGCCGACAGCACCAGGGTGTTCTCCGGCTGGCCGATCACCTTGGCACCGTCGACGATGCCCAGCTGGGTATCGCGCGCGGCGTTGCCGCTGCCGAGGTACTTGGAGCGGTTGTAGGTGTAGGCCGCGTTGATCCGCCAGCCATTGTCCCAACCATAGCCGAACGCCGCTTCCAGGCCGTTGCTTTCCACGCCACCGAAGTTCTCGTAGACGCCGTCGGTCTCGCCCAGGTAGTCGATGCCGCTGACGAAGCCCGCGGGCAGGTAGACGATGCGGTTGTCGAACTTGATGTTGTAAAGCGTGACCGAGGCGGTCAGCGGCCAGCGGCTGATGCGCATGCCCACTTCGATGTTGTCGGCGGTTTCGGGCTCGACGTTGCGGAAGCGCTGCGGGTCGGTCTCGCCAAGCACGCCGGACGGAATCGCGGCGAAGTTCTGCGAGAAGCCGGCGAACAACTCCATGCCTTCCACGCCGGGTGCCCAGGTGAAGCCGGTGGACAGCAGTGGATCGGACTTGGAATCGGAGGTGACGTGCTCGCTGGCACCGATCACGCGGCGGCGCGACTGGTCGACGAAGAACTGCTTGACGCCCAGGCGCGCGCTGAACGGACCGAAGCGGGCCACGTCCTCGACGTAGTACATCTGCTCGTCGACCTTGTATTTGTCCTCGAACTGCACCCAATACGGCTGGTGGTCGAAGTCGATGCTCTGGCCGACATTGAGCAGGCGATGCCAGTCGCGGCGTGCCGAACGGTCCAGCTTCTCCACCCACAGGCCGCCACGGATCGTGTTGTCGACCGCTCCGAAGGTCTGTCGCCACTCGACATCGGCGGTCACGCCCATGCGGTCGTTGTCGTAGTGCGTGTGGCGATACGACTGCGCGCCCAGCACGTTGCCGGCGTAGCAGTTCGGATCATATTCGGCGGTGAAGCCCAGCCGTGGCGTGCAGCTGGCCAGGCGCTGCGCGGCGCTGCCGTCGGGATTGACGAAGAAGATCTGGCCACGGTTGCTGCCGCCGTACACGGTCTTTCCACCGATGTACTCCGACTCGGGGCGGCCCGCACCGTCATCGCTGACCTGCGCCAGGTAGGGTGGCAACCAGTCGCCACGGCCCTGCATGCGGTGCCCGTAGGCGGCCACCGAGGTCTTGAATCCATTGCCGCCGTCAAAGGCTGCGCGAAGGTAGCCGAAGGTGTTCTCGCGCAAGGCGCGCGAACCGGAGCGGTAGTTCTGGTCCAGGTACGGAATGCCGGTGAGGGTGCCGACCAGGTTGTCGCGCTCGGGATTGGTCGCGAACCCCTTCGGCGAGACGCTGGTGTATTCGGGCTCGTCGGCATCGTTGTAGGACAGGTAGCCGGTCAGGGTCCAGCGGTCCAGTTCGGTGATGAACTTGCCGGCGATGTGGTCGTTGCTGGCGTGGCCGGTGCCATCGATCCAGTCGTGCACGCGTGCGGAAGAAGCGCTGACCCAGGCGCGGGTGTGGCCGCCGAGCAGGCCGGTGTCGTAGCGCACGTAGTACTTGCGTGCCTCGTTGTCACCGGCGCCGACCACGAAACGCAGGCGGCTGTCCTGCAGCGGATCGCTGGTGAGGAAGTTCAGGGTGCCGCCGAGGGCCTCGTTCGAGCGCGAGGAGATATCAGCGGTGCCCTGGCTGACTTCCACCGTCTCCAGGTCGAGGGTGTCGATGTAGCGGTTGGCCAGTGAGCCGCCACCGTAACCTGAGCCGCCATTGGGCAGGCCGTCGATGGTGGTGCCGATCTGCTGCGTATCGCGGTTGGTGACGAAGCCGCGCATGCTGATCTGCGTGCCCCACACCGACGAGCCGGTGGCATCGGCCTCGCTGATCACCACGCCCGGCACTTCATTGAGCGCGTCGTTGACGCTGCTCATCACCGTCTGCCGGTTCAGCGTTTCCGCGCGCACCGAGGTCTTGGCGTAGCTGGTGGCCTGGCCGATCACCTGTACCTGGTCCAGGGTACGGGCGTCAGTGCTGCGCGCTTCGGCCGCGTCGCCCTGCGGTGCTTCGGCCAGGGCGTCCAGGGCGGGGGCGATCAGCAGGGCCAGCAGCGAGACACGGGGAAAGCGCGCAATCGTTCGCATCGAAACCGGACCTTCAGAGGGAGGAAACCCCGGAGTGTCGGCAGCGCCAATGACATCGGCATGACGTGACGATGCAGGAATCGTGTTGTGCGACGGCCGGCACCTGCTGCCTGCTTCAGTACCGCGCGTCCTTGGGTTTCGGGTCGCGCGGCCAGTCCTTGGCCTTGTTGGCAAAATCCGGCCGCGGCTGGTTGATGAAGTAGCTGGCGATGTCCACCGCATCCTGGTCGGGCATCGCCTGCTGGCCCAGTGGTGGCTCGCGGGTCACCGCCGGTGGCATGTTGTGCTTGACGAAGCCGGCGGCCCTGTACAGGCGCGCCATGCCGGCGCCGATGTTGAAGCTGTGGTCGCCCCATAGCGGCGGGAAGGCGATGTCACCGCTGGCGTCGCGCCGTCCTTCGCCGTTGTCGCCATGGCAGGCGGCGCACTGCACGGCGTACAGCGCCTGGCCGCGGACCGGGTCCGGGGTCAGCGTGCTGTCGATGGGCCCCTCACTGGGGGCGGCCACCTTTGCACCGTCCGGCACAGGACTGCTCAACCACGCCATGTAATCGAGCATCGCGCGCATCTGCGGTGAGTCCTTCGGCAGCGGCTTGCCGTTCATCGAACGCTGCAGGCAGCCGTTGATGCGCTCGGTCAGCCCGATCACCTTGCCCGGACGCGGCATGTAGCGCGGATAGGCGCCGCCGCCGGTATTGAAGTAGTGATTGCCGAAAGGCCGCTTGCCCTCGGCCATGTGGCACGAGTTGCAGTTCAGATCGTTGCCGACATTGTCCGGCAGCAGCCGTGCGGTCTCGTTGAGGATGCGGCGGCCGAGCATCACCGATTCGGCATTGCCGAGCCCAGCGATTTCTTCGGCGCTGGGCGCATGGTAGTGGCCGACCACCTTGCCCTGCGCATCGAGGATATCGATCGTGCTGGCCACGGCGGCATCCAGATCCGGGTACAGATGACGGTAGGCGAGGGTACCGGCGCCGGCCAGCACTACGAGGGTGATCGCACTGCCAATCAGCAGGCGGGAACGCGTGCGCGAACGCTTCATTGTGCGGCCTCCTGCGGAACGTAGTGCACCGGCTTGTCGCGCACCACCCGGCGCATGCGCGCCACGTCGACCTCGCTCACCGCGCTGGCCTGGTTGCCCCAGCCGCTGCGGATGAAGGTCAGGATCTGTGCCAGCTGCGCATTCGGTAGCTGCTCGAAGCCGGGCATGGTGAAGGCCATGCGGTCGTGCGGGGTATGCGGCGTGCGGCCGCCGATCAGGGTTACCTGTACCAGCGAGCTGGGATCGTCAGCGAACACGATCGAGTTGCCGGCCAGGGCCGGATAGACGCGCGGCATGCCGCGCCCGTCGGCACGGTGGCAGGCCTGGCAGTGCTCGGCATAGGCCAGCGAACCGGCCACGCGGTAGTCACCGCTGCGCAGTGCGGCGGTGGTGGTGTCGGTACCGGGCGACCACTGCGCACTGCGGCCCTCACGCGCCGGCAGCTGTTTCAGGTAGCGGGCCATGGCCAGCAGGTCGGTGTCGGACAGGTACTGCGTGCTGTGCTCGACCACGTCGGCCATGCCACCGAAGGCTGCCGATCGATCGGTGCGGCCGGTGCGCAGGAAGTCGACGATCTCGTCCTCGCTCCAGCTGGCCAGGCCGGTCGATTCATTGCGCAGGTTCTTCGCATACCAGCCTTCCAGCACCGAGCCGGACAGGAACTGGCGGCTGCCATCATCGGCCATCGCCTTTTCCTGGAACGCCAACCCGCGTGGCGTGTGGCAGGCGCCGCAGTGGGCCAGGCCTTCCACCAGTTCGGCGCCGCGCTGTTGGCTGGCATCCAGCGACGGATCCGGGTTGAACGTGCGCGGGCGTGCGAACAGCAGCTGCCACCAGGCCAGTGGCCAGCGCATGTTGGCCGGCCACGGGATCGTGCTGTCGGCGTTGTCCTGCTTCACCGGCTGCACCGAGCCCATGAAGTAGGCGTACAGCGCCTTGATTTCGGCGTCGCTGGCGATCACGTACGAGGCGTACGGCATGGCCGGATACAACGGCTGCCCATCGTGACGGATGCCGCGACGTACCGCGCGTTCAAAGTCGGCGTAGTCGTAGGCACCGATGCCGGTCTGCGGATCGGGCGTGATGTTGGTCGAGTAGATCGTGCCCATCGGCGTCTGCATGCCAAGGCCACCGGCGAACGGCTTGCCGCCGGGCGCGGTGTGGCAGGCGGCGCAGTCCGCGGCGCGCGACAGGTACTGTCCCTGCGTGATCAGCGTCGGATCGTGGATGTCGACCTGCGCCGTCTGTCGCGGTGCGAACCAGTAGGGCGTGGTGCGGGCGATGCCGTAGGCGGCGGCCAGCGTGGCGGCCAGGGCAATGGCGAGCTTGAACGAGGTGCGCATGGCAGCACTGTGGGCAATCCCGCGCGCGCGTTCATTGATCCGGATCAATGACTGAACGGATACAGCTTGTACAGCAAGCTGAATCGTTCCTGCGTTGTCATCAAGCCGTCATCCGCGCGCGATAGATGGCCCACGCCCGCGTCGCTAACCTGCCACGCTGTCGCACCTTTTCCCCGATTGCCCATGAAGCGCCTGCTGCTGTTGTTGCTGGCGTGCGCCGGCCTGTGGCTGGCTGCATGCTCGTCCTCGATCAATGCCTCGTCCACCTCGCTCGCCGATCGGCTGATCGCGCCGGGTGGCGTATCGACCCTGCTCGATCGTCCGCGCATTGCCGCGGCCATTGCCGAACTGCCCAATCGCCACGGCTTCGCGCCGGGCCGCGATGGCGTGCCGATCTTCTGGCGTGTGTTCGATCCTGGCGATTATGGCGCGCGTTACCACTACCTGCCGCAGCGCCACGAGAACGGCCTGCCGCTGGATACCGGGCTGAGCCTGGCGGTACCGCAGCCGTTCCGCGCACAGGCGCCGCGCGGCACCGTGGTGCTGCTGCACGGCTGGATGATGAACGGTGATTCGATGCTGCCGTGGTCGCTGCAGCTGGCCGAATCCGGCTACCGCGTGGTCACGCTCGACCTGCGCAATCATGGCCAGTCCGGTGCGGGGCCGTCCGGCTATGGCACCTACGAATCGGACGATGTGGTCGATGTGATCAACGAGCTGCGTGCGCGCGGCGAAGTGACCGGCCCGCTGTATCTGTTCGGCGTGTCGTATGGCGCGGCCACGGCGGTGTTCACTGCCGACAAGCTGGGGGACCAGGTGGAAGGCGTGGTGGCGATGGAATCGTTCGCCAACGCCGGCGTGGCCATCCGCACGATGATTCCGCACCTGATGGGGCTGCAGCCGGAAGGCTTGAAGGCGCAGGCGGTGGCCTCCTACGCGCGCTGGCGCTATGGCGGCCAGGACATCAACCAGGTGATCGCCGCCGCCAGCCGGCGTATCGACGTTGATCTGGACCGTGTGGACGTGGCCCGCGCGCTGGCCGATACCCGCGCCTGCGTGCTGCTGCTGCACGGGCAGGGCGACCAGCACATTCCGGTCAGCCAGGGCCGCGAACTGGCCCAGGCCAACCCGCGCGCGCACTACATCGAGATGCGCGGCGAGGATCACATCACCCTGCCGCTGCGGCTGGACCTGCTGGCCGGCGTGGTCGACGACTGGATGGCGCGCGACGAGCACCATCCGCAGAGTGCCTGCCCGGCACCCCAGCTGCCGGCCCAGGCCGAGTGGCTGACGCGCAGCTGAGAAAAGGGGACGGAGGGGATTAAGTCGTTTCCCGCACTCCTGGGTTGGAAACGACTTAATCCCCTCCGTCCCCTTTTTCCGTCAGGCCACCCGTCTTGCCAGCGAGCGGGCAGACGCCGCGACGCCGAGCAGCAGCGCGGCCACGCACAGGAAGGCGAAACCGAGGCTGGTGGCATGTGCCAGTGCGCCGATCGCCGCCGGACCGGCGAGGATGCCGGCATAGCCCAGCGTGGTGACCGCGGTGATGGCGATGCTCTCCGGCATCACCCGCTGCTGGCCCGCCATCGAGAACAGCGCCGGCACGATGTTGGCGCAACCCAGCCCGACCAGCACGTAGCCGGCCAGCGCCACCGGGAACGAGGGCACCAGCGTGGCTAGGGTGAAGCCTGCTGCTGCAGTGATGCCGCCGATGACCAGGGTGCGGGTGCGGCCGAGGCGCTCGACGATACCGTCGCCGAACAGGCGCATCGCGGTCATCGCCAGGGTGAACAACGCGAAGCCGGCCCCGGCCTGGTCGCGTGGTACCTGCCGCACTTCAGCCAGGAACACCGCACTCCAGTCCAGCATCGAGCCCTCGGCAAGGAACACCACGAAGGCCAGCACGCCGATGAACAGGACCACGCCATGCGGCAGCGCCAGCAGAGGTCCTTCGTGCAGGATCCGTTGCGGACGCCAGTGCGCCGCCGACAGCACGGCCACCAGCAGCAGAGCGGCCACCGAAACCAGCGCGGCCAGCCACAGCGGCGTGCCGAGGATCAGCAGCCCGGTCATGCAGCCGGCGCCGACGAATCCACCGATGCTGTAGAAGGCGTGGAAGCCGGACATCATTGCGCGCCCGGCGTCGCGCTCGACCGCCACCGCCTGCATGTTCATCGCACAATCCAGTGCACCGACGCCGGCGCCGAACACGAACAGTGCCGCCCCCAGTGCCAGTGGCGTCGGTGCCAGTACCAGCAGGGGCAGGGCGCACAGCATCATCGCGCAGGTGATCACCATCACCCGGCGGCAGCCCAGCCGCCCGGTCAGCGCACCTGCCAGTGGCATCGCCAGCAGCGAACCCAGCCCGAGGCACAGCAGCACGGCGCCGAGACTGGCGTCGGACAGCCCGGCCTTGGCTTTGGCGTAGGGCACCATCGGCGCCCACGCGGCGGTGGCGAATCCGGGGATGAAGAAGGCGGCACGGGTGGCGTGCTGCTGGGCACGCGGGGATGAAGGCGTCATGCGCGATGCGAAGCTCCAGGGGATGCTCATGAAAACGTTTTCAAGTCGGATCGGCAAGTGCCATGCATGACATCGGGCGACGCATACGATTGCAATGACCCGATTGCGTCACCAGTGATTAACGCCATGCGCGGACAGTGGCTGCACGGTCGGCATCCCGCCGGCCGCTGCCGGAGACCTGTTCATGAGCACGACACCGACCATCCTCCTCGTCCATGGATTCTGGGGTGGGGCCGCACACTGGGCCAAGGTGATCCTGGAACTGCATCGCAACGGCCATGACCGCGTGCAGGCGGTGGAACTGCCACTCACCTCGCTGGCAGACGACGCAGGACGTACCCAGAAAATGATCCGGCAGATCGACGGGCCGGTGCTGCTGGTCGGCCACTCCTACGGTGGCGCTGTGATCAGCCAGGCCGGTAACGAGCCCAACGTGAAGGGCCTGGTCTACATCGCCGCCTTTGCTCCCGATGCCGGCGAGAGCCCCGGCGGAATCACCCAGCAGCATCTTCCGGAAGCGGCGCCGAACCTGGCCCCGGACAGCGATGGCTACCTGTGGCTGCGTGCCGACAAGTTCCATGAGAGCTTCTGCCAGGACCTGAGCGACGACGAAGGCCGGGTGATGGCAGTGACCCAGAAGGCGCCGTTGGCCAGCACGTTCGGCGATACGGTCAGCGATCCGGCGTGGAAGCACAGGCCGAGCTGGTACCAGCTGTCCCGCCACGACCGCATGATCGCACCAGAAAACCAGAAGGCCATGGCCGCAAGGATGCAGCCCAAGCGCCTGCTGGAGCTGGATGCCAGCCATGCCTCACTGGCCTCGAAGCCCAAGGAAGTAACCGCGTTGATCCTGGAGGCCTGCGCCGCCATCGGCGGTTGAGCCCCAGCAGCACAGCGCGACAGAACACAGCACGACAGCCGGGGCGCAGGGGAGTACACTCCTGCGCCTGCGGCCGCCCGGCCGCGTTCCCATCCTGCCTCCAGCCGCCGCCAGAGGATCCCACCCTATTGTGGAGGTCCTGCCGTGCTGTCTGTGCCCGTTGTCCGTCTTCCGTCCTCATTGCCGCGTCGCCGCCTGCTGCCGCAGGTACTCGCGCAGAGCCTGCTGATCGCATTGTTGGGCAGCAGCGCAATGGCTGCCGCGCAGTCCGTCACTGAAGCGGACAAGGATCGCCAGGCGCCAGCCTCGCAGACCCTGCAGACCGTGCAGGTCACCGCCAACCAGCTGGGCACCATCACCGAAGGCAGCGGCGCCTACACGCCGGGCACCATCGCCACCGCCACCCGCCTGGTGCTGACCCCGCGGCAGACCCCGCAGACCATCAGCGTGATCACCCGCGCCGAGATGGATGACTTCGGCCTGCACGGCATCGATGACGTGATGCGGGTGACCCCGGGCATCAGCATCGTCACCTACGACAGCGAGCGCACCGAGTACTACGCACGCGGCTTCGCCGTGCAGAACTTCCAGTACGACGGCATTCCGATGTCGCGTGACTCGGCCTACTCGGCGGGCAACACGCTCAGTGATACCGCCATCTATGACCGCATCGAGGTGCTCAAGGGCGCCACCGGTCTGTTGACCGGCATGGGAGATCCCGGCGCGACCATCAACCTGGTGCGCAAGAAGCCGGGCAAGGACTTCGCCGGCAGCGCGACGCTGGGCGTGGGGCGCTGGGATGACTACCGTGCCGAGATCGATGTCGGCGGCCCGTTGACCGCCGATGGACGCGTGCGCGGTCGTGCAGTGGGCGCCTGGCAGGACAAGCATTCCAATCTCGATTACTACCAGCGCACCAGCAAGGTCGGCTACGCGGTGCTGGAAGCCGATCTGGGCGAGCGCACGCTGCTGACCGTGGGTGGCGATGCGATGGACAGCGACCCGAAGGGCTCGACCTGGGGCGGCATTCCGCTGCTGGACAGTGCCGGCAACTTCAATGACATGCCGCGTTCGTTCAACAACGGCACCCGCTGGAGTGGCTGGCGCCAGTATGTTCGCACCGGTTTTGCCACGCTCGAGCACACCTTCGCCAACGACTGGGTGGCCAAGCTGCAGCTCAACCACCAGGTCAACGGCTATGACGCGGCGCTGGCGGGAGCGGCCGCTGGCAATCCCGATCCGGTCACCGGCGAAGGCGTGTCGTTGTGGCTGGGCAAGTACGTTGGCAAGACTGTCAGCAACGCGGCCGACTTCTACCTGAGCGGTCATTTCGGCCTGTTCGGCCGCGAGCATGAGCTGGTGGTCGGTGGCAGCGCCTCGCGCAAGCGCTGGACCAATACCGGTTACTCGCCGCAGCCAGGCTATCCGACCGAGGTGCCCGATTACCGCGCATGGCAGGGCGACATTGCGGAGCCGCAATGGCAGCGCAGCTACGACAACAATGAAGTGACGCGCGAGAATGGCGTCTATGTGGTCGGTCGTTTCGACGTGGCCGATCCACTGAAGGTGATCGTGGGTAGCCGCCTGGCCAGCTATCGCTCGCCGGGCACGCGCGAGAGCGGCGTGTTCGTGCCGTATGCCGGTGTGGTCTATGACCTTGGCGAGCACTATTCGGTGTACGCCAGCTACAGCACCATCTTCAAGCCGCAGGGCCAGCGTGACGAGCAGGGCAAGGCACTGGATCCGCTGGAGGGCCGCAGCTACGAGGTAGGCCTGAAGGCTGAGTTCTTCGATGGGCGCCTCAATGCCAGCGCGGCGCTGTTCCAGCTTGACCAGGACAACTTTGCCCAGCCCACCGGCGGCAAGACGCCGGATGGCCAGGATGCCTACCGCGCGTTGATGGGCGTGCGCACCAAGGGCTACGAGCTTGAGATGTCGGGCCAGCTGGCGGAAGGCTGGCAGGTGCAGGGTGGGTTCTCGCACAAGATCGCCCGCCAGGCCGGAGCCAAGGTCACCACGCTGGAACCGGAAAACCAGTTCAGCCTGCACACCAGCTATCGCCTGCGTGGCGACTGGCAGGGGCTGACACTGGGTGGTGGCGCGCGCTGGCAGGATTCCACTTTCGGCGAGATCACCAACCCGGCGAGCAGTGCGCAGGTCGTGCATCGCACGCAGCCGTACTGGCTGCTCGATGCGATGGCGCGCTACCAGTTCAACGATCGCCTGTCGGCCACGGTCAACGTCAACAACCTGCTCGACAAGCGTTACTACACGATCTTCAACTGGTACAGCACCTACACCTGGGGTGAGCCGCGCAATGTACGGCTCACCTTGAACTACAGGTTCTGACGCGGGTCTTGTAGAGCCGAGCCCACGCTCGGCTGGCTGTCAAACCGCAGCCGAGCATGGGCTCGGCTCTACACATACGCCCGCGATGCTCTGCAGCATCGCGGGCGTTGTGGTTACAGCGGCAGGTCGAACACCAGCACTTCGGCGTCGTTGCCGTTTTCCAGGGTCAGCTGCGCTTCGTCGCTGACCTGCAGCGCATCACCGGCTTCCAGGGTGATGCCGTTGACCTGCAGCTGCCCACGGGCCACCTGCACATAGGCGCCACGACCATTGCCGAGCGCATGGTGCAGCTTCTGGCCGCCGTCGAGGATGGTGGCGAAGATGCGGGCATCCTGGTGGATGCGCAGCGAACCGTCGGCGCCGTCCGGCGAAGCGATCAGGCGCAGCTGGCCGCGCTTGCTGTCCGGCGTGAAGTGGGTCTCCTCGTAGGACGGCGCGATGTTCTCCGCATCCGGGAAGATCCAGATCTGCAGGAAGTGCACGGTCTCGTCGGCCGAGTGGTTGAACTCGCTGTGGGTGACGCCGCTGCCGGCGCTCATGCGCTGCACGTCGCCGTAGCGCAGCACCGAACCGGTGCCCATCGAGTCCTTGTGTTCCAGCGCACCGCCCAGCACGTAGGAGATGATCTCCATGTTGCTGTGGCCGTGGGTGCCGAAGCCCTGGCCGCCGATCACCTTGTCTTCGTTGATCACCCGCAGCGGGCCGAAGCTGACGTAGCGCGGGTCGTAGTAGTTGGCAAAGGAGAAGGTATGGCGCGAGGACAGCCAGCCATGCTCGGCCAGGCCACGGGTAGCGCTCTTGCGGATCTGCAGCATGATGGAATCTCCTTGTTCGATGGTTTCGATGGGGCGGGGTGGGCCGGTAGCCGCTGTGTTTCCCCGTTGGAGAGAAGTATCCGCTTGCGCCCGGGGTTTGAAAAACGGATAGTTTTGACAGCCATCATCGAAAAATTCGAATGCTCAAGCTCAGCCTCGATGCCCTGCAGATCCTGGATGCCATCGACCGCCGCGGCTCGTTCGCCGGCGCCGGCAAGGCCCTGCACAAAGTGCCCTCGACCATCTCCTACACCGTGGCCAAGCTGGAGGAGGACCTGGGCGTTCAGCTGTTCGACCGGGTCGGCCCGCGCGCCGAGCCGACCGAGGCTGGCCGCGCGCTGCTGGACGAAGGCCGGCACCTGCTGCGCGCCGCCCGCGAGCTGGAGCTGCGGGTGCGCCGGGTGGCATCGGGCTGGGAGACCGAACTGACCCTGGCGGTGGACTCGGTGTTCCCGACCTGGCTGCTGGGCCCGGACATCGCCGCGTTTCGTGAGGCCGAGGCACCAACCCGGCTGCGTCTGATCGGTGAGGCACTGTCAGGCACCTGGGAGGCCTTGCTGGACCGGCGTGCCGATCTGCTGGTCGGCGCGCCGGGTGAGGGCCCCAGTGGCGGTGGTTATGTGGTCGAGCCGCTGGGCACGGTGGAGTTCGTGTTCGCGGTCGCGCCCGATCATCCGTTGGCCGCAGTGCCAGGCGTGCTCGGTCGCGAGCAGCTGGTCGAGCACTGCGCGATCGCGGTCTCCGATTCGGCGCGACGGCTGCTGCCGCGCACGGTCGGCCTGTTGATGGGGCAGGAGATGCTGACGGTGCCGGACATGGCCAGCAAGCTGAAGCTGCAATGCGAA
Source organism: Stenotrophomonas maltophilia (assembly GCF_006974125.1). Lineage (NCBI taxonomy): Bacteria > Pseudomonadati > Pseudomonadota > Gammaproteobacteria > Lysobacterales > Lysobacteraceae > Stenotrophomonas > Stenotrophomonas maltophilia. The sequence goes on from NZ_CP037858.1 coordinate 3,789,454, forward strand.
GGCGTGGGCTTTGGTTTCCTGCCCGAGCCATGCGCGCGCGCTGCGGTGGCGCGTGGCCAGCTGGTGATCCGCGAGGTGGAGGAGCACAAGCCGGAAGAGACCTTCTGGCTGGCCTGGCGCACCGGTGAGGATGGTGCGGCATTGCGCTGGTGGCGCGAACGCCTGCGCAGGCCGGAGCTGCTGTCGCAGTGGTGGCAGGCAATGGCCGGGGTGTAGGGTTTTGGCAGGGCTGCGCCCTGCACCCGCTAGGGGTTGGAGCAACAGCAACTGCAACAACAACAGAAGCTGGTTTCCTGAGGGATGGCGGGGTGGGTCCGGTTGCGGGAGACGCCGTAAACCCGTCCTTGGGGGCTTGGCCGCGGCATCCATGCCGCGGACACTCCCGCAACCGGACCCACCCCGCCTTCGACAGAGTCCCGCTGCTGTTGGTAGGTGTCGACCTTGGTCGACACGGTAGATCCACGCCATGCGTGGATGCTCTTCGATCAATTATCGAAATACTCGAACTCGATGGAGATTCATCCACGCATGGCGTGGATCCATCAGATCGCGGAAATCTGTCAGAGGTGGGGTGGTGTCGGAGTGCGGGGTGTCAGCCGCATGGATGCGGCTGCCAAGGCTACATGGATGTACTTGCGCCGTCCCCGCACTCCGACACCGCCCCGCCAAACCACGGAATGCCAGCTTTTGCCGTTGCCGTTGCCGTTGCCTTGGCTTGAAGCCTCTGCAGGTGCAGGGCGCAGCCCTGCCGGAAAACACACATAAAAAAACAGCAGGCCGAGGCCTGCTGTTTCGGTGTAATGGTGCGCCCGGAGAGATTCGAACTCCCGACCGCCTGGTTCGTAGCCAGGTACTCTATCCAACTGAGCTACGGGCGCCAATTACATAAACTTGTTGTGCTGACTGTGTATGGTGCGCCCGGAGAGATTCGAACTCCCGACCGCCTGGTTCGTAGCCAGGTACTCTATCCAACTGAGCTACGGGCGCGCGGTACACAATCAATCTACTGCTTAATTTTACTTCATTTCCAGCGGCGGATGCTGGAAACCTGTCGAGTGGTGCGCCCGGAGAGATTCGAACTCCCGACCGCCTGGTTCGTAGCCAGGTACTCTATCCAACTGAGCTACGGGCGCCCTGCGACAGGAGCGGAATTATGCGGATGTCGGCGCGCACCGTCAACAGTTTTGTGAAAATTTTCATCCAACTGAATGAAAAAGCTGTCAGCCACGGCGTCCGGGGCCTTCAGCCAGGCGAAGTGATCGGCGTGCGTACCCAATTCCTGCGCGGACAGCACGCGCAGCTGCGCGACCACATTCGGCAGTTTCGCCAGTAACGTCTGCATCGATCCGGTCGGTGCCAGCCAGTCATGTTCCATCAGCACAGCCTGCGCGCTGCCATGCACGCGCGCCATCTGCGTGTCGAGGTCTTCGTCCATGCCGGCGGCGGCGTAATGGTTGTTCAGGCCGACGCGCGCCCAGTCGGCGATCAGGCCACGTGCCTCGGTACCGCCGAAGCCAAGGCGTCGCCCATGCAGGACGCCCTGGCGTTGCGCGATCCACGGCAGGAAGCGGTAGACCAGCGGCAGCAGCCAACCCCGCGGTGGCGGGAAGCCGCGCCAGAAGGGTGAGCCACTGGCGGCCAGCCACAGCCGGTTGAAGTGCTGCGGATTGCGCCCGGCATGCACGCATGCCAGCTGTCCGCCGAGGCTGTGGCCGCCGATGATCCAGGGCAGGGCGCCAGCCTCGTCATCCGCTGTGGCAAGGACCGCTTGGCTGGTCGGTAGATCCCGCTCGAGCACCTCGCGATAGCCCCAGTCCTGCGTGCGCGATGGCCGCAGTGAACTGCTGCCGTTGCCGCGCCACTCATGCAGGTAGACCGCCACGCCCTTCGCAGCCAGGGCCTGCGCCAGCGGAAGATAGTGGCGCGCAGCCACGCCCAGCGCGGGCAGCCACAGCAGGCGCGCAATGGGCTGTGCGGGCACGCAGGCGATCACTTCGTAGCGATGGCCGTCGATGCACTGCACGGCGAGGATGCGCGGTGTCAGGCTCATGCGTGCGGAGCCGCGCCAAAATGGTCGAGCACCAGTACTTCGCTGCGGCCCGGCGCATAGCCTTGCTGCAGCCCACGTGCAACGTAGTCGATGCCGGCTTCGCAGGCATTGGCCAGGCTCAGGCCGTTGCACAGCTGCGCAGCAATGGCCGAAGCCAACGTGCAGCCGGTACCGTGCGCATCCAGTGGCAGGCGCGCATGGATGAATTCTTCGCTGCTGACGCCGTCGAAATAGCGGTCGATCACGCGATTGCCTTCCTGCAGGTGGCCGCCTTTCAGCAGCACTGCGCCAGCACCGAGGTCGAGCAGGGCCGAAGCGGCCTGTTCTGCGTCTTCGCCGTTGCTGATCTTCCGGCCGACCAGCAGTTCTGCTTCCGGCGTATTGGGGGTGATCAGCGTGGCCAGCGGGATCAGGCGCTCACGCATGGCCTGCAATGCGCTGTCTTCCAGCAGGCGTGCGCCGCTGGTGGCGACCATCACCGGGTCCAGCACCACGTGGGGCGGACGATGCTTCTCCAGTGCGTCGGCGACGGCGTTGATCACTTCGGCGTTGGCCAGCATGCCGAGCTTCACCGCGTGGATGTCGAAGTCGTCGAAGCAGGCGTCCAGCTGTGCACGCAGGAAGTCGATCGGTGGCACATGCACGGCGGTCACGCCGCGGGTGTTCTGTGCGGTCAGCGCGGCGATCGCCGAAAGACCATGCACGCGATGCGCGGCGAAGGCCTTCAGGTCGGCCTGGATGCCGGCGCCGCCACCGGAGTCGGAGCCGGCGATGGTAAGGACGGAGACGGGAGTGGTCGGGCTCATCGGTTGATTGTGCCGTGGTCCAGCAGGGGAAGGTAGATCCACGCCATGCGTGGATGCCTTTGATTCAATGCCGCCAACGTGCCCATTGCTGGTACAGCACATAGCCCAGCCCGGTCAGGCCGGTCAGCAGGGCAGGGGCGAGCAGGGCGTCGTACTGCCAGCGTACGAACAGCCAGGCGCCGATGATGCCTCCAGCGAGGAAGCCGCTGATGATCAGGCCGCTGAGGGTCAGGCGTCGTACCTGCAGCGGCAACCCGCGCAGCAGGTGACCGAGGCCGATGCCCAGGTCGGTGAACATGCCGCTGAGGTGGGTGGTGCGCACCACCGCGCCACTGAAGGTGGTGGCCATCGCGTTCTGCAGGCCGCAGGCCATGGCGGCCGCCAGTGCGCCCCAGATCTGGTGTTGTTCAAAGAGCGGAATGGCGATCAGCAGCAGCGCCGATTCCAGTGCCAGTGCCACGCCGTAGCGCCGGCCCAGTTGCAGGGCGCTGTCCTGGATCAACAGGCCGCTGAGCATCGCGCCCAGCGAGAACGCGATCAGCAGCCCCCACAGGTGCCCGACGGCGCGCCAGTCCCCCTGTGCCAGTGCCATGCCGAGCTGGCTGGTGCTGCCGGTCATGTGGCTGACCGCCTGGTGCTCGAAACCGAGGAAGCCGACCACGTTGACCATGCCGGCCACGCACGAGAGCGCGACCGCGCCAATCCAGACCCAGGTGGGCAGGCGTATTCCCATCGACGGGGCCCTCAGGGCCCGCCGAAGCCGCCGTTGAACTGCAGCTCGCTGAAGGTGTTGCTGGCCGGATCGAACACTGCGCCCCAGAACTGCGTACCGCCGTCGCAGACGCGGATTGCTTCCCGTGCCGGATTGATGCCGCTGTCGTCGGGCAGGTGGAAGGCGTTGACGTAGATCAGCCGCTTGCCGGCGCTTTCGATGCCGACGTACTGGCGGTCGAAGTCCAGCACCTTCGGCACTTGCGCTTCAAGCGATGACAGCTGGGCTTCCAATTGATCGATCTGCTGCCGGCTGGGCGCCCAGTAGCCGCTGACCCGCCCGGCCTCGCGGCCGGGACTGGGTCGCGAACAGGTGTCGAGCACCTGCGCGGCGATGATCGGGCGGGTGACCACCCAGGACTGGCCGGTGCGCTCGGCGGTCGGCACGCTGGCCGGGCCGCGCGTAGTGGTGCAGGCGCCCAGGGTGGCTGCGAGGGCGATCGCAGCCGTGGGCAGCAGCAGGCGGGTGCAGCGGTTCACAACACCTCCGAAGCGTAATCGGCCAGGCGCGAACGCTCGCCCCGGCGCAGGGTGATGTGTGCACTATGCGGCCAGTTCTTGAAGCGATCCACCGCGTAGGTCAGGCCCGAAGTGGTTTCGGTCAGGTACGGGGTGTCGATCTGCTCGACGTTGCCCAGGCAGACGATCTTGGTGCCGGGACCGGCACGGGTGATCAGCGTCTTCATCTGCTTCGGGGTGAGGTTCTGCGCCTCGTCCAGGATCAGGTAGCGCGACAGGAAGGTGCGGCCGCGCATGAAGTTCATCGAGCGGATCTTGATGCGGCTGGCGAGCAGGTCGTTGGTGGCCTGGCGGCCCCAGGTGCCGCCTTCCTGGTTGTGCGTGAGCACTTCCAGGTTGTCGGTCAGCGCGCCCATCCACGGCGTCATCTTCTCCTCCTCGGTGCCTGGCAGGAAACCGATGTCTTCGCCGACGCTGACCGTGGCGCGGGTCATGATGATCTCGCGGTAGCGCTGCTGGTCCATCGTCTGCGCCAGGCCGGCGGCCAGCGCCAGCAGGGTCTTGCCGGTACCGGCGGTACCCAGCAGGGTGACGAAGTCGATTTCCGGGTCCATCAGTGCGTTGAGCGCGAAGTTCTGCTCGCGGTTGCGCGCGCTGATGCCCCACACGGCGTGGCTGCCATGGCGGAAATCATCGACCAGCGACAGCACCACCTTGCCGTCGCCGACCACGCGGCTGACACGCAGTTCGACTTCGTCTTCGCCGGGCAGGTAGACGTACTGGTTCGGGTACCACTCCTCGCCATCCTGCGCCTGGATTTCGTAATGCGTGCGGCCCTTGTCGCTCCAACTGCGCAGGTCGTCGCCGTGACGCTTCCAGAAGTCTTCCGGCAGCTCGGTGGCGCCGGTGTAGAGCAGGCTGAAATCGTCCAGCGCGCGGTCGTTCTCGTAGTCCTCGGACACGATGCCGGCGATGGCGGCCTTGATCCGCAGGTTGATGTCCTTGGAAACGAACACCACCGGCAGGTCCGGGGTTTCTTCCTTCAGCGCGAGGATCGCGCCGAGGATGGCATTGTCGGGAATGACCTTGCCAAAGCTCTTGCCCGCGTCGAAATGGCTGGTCTGGAAGCGCAGCTTGCCCGCGCTCTGCTTGCCGCGCAGCTGCAGGCCATTGGGGCGCTGCAGCGGAATGCCGTCGGCCAGGTTGTCCAGGCCGGATTCCTGCACCAGCTCATTGAGGAAGCGGCTCACCTGGCGGGCGTTGCGGCTCGCCTCGGAGGTGCCCTTCTTGCCGTTGTCCAGCTCCTCGATCACCTGCATGGGCAGGTAGACGTCGTGTTCCTCGAATTTGAACAGCGCGGTGGGATCGTGCATCAGCACATTGGTATCCAGCACGTAGATGCGCTTGCCTCGGGTCATCGTCGATTCCTGGTTACGGACAGGGAAAAACCACCACGGCCTGCTGCAGGGCAGGGTGATGGCAGACACAGTAGGCAGTGGGACTCACTTGGACTGGGAGGCCTTCAGTTCGGCGAGAACGGCATCGGCATGGCCGGCAACCTTGACCTTGCGCCAGGACTGCACGATGCGGCTGTCGGGGGAAATCAGGAAGGTGCTGCGTTCGATGCCACGTACCTGCTTGCCGTACATGTTCTTCATCTTGATCACGTCGAAGGCGGTGCACAGCGCTTCGTCGCCATCGCTGACCAGCGGGAAGCTGAAGCCCTGCTTGGCACAGAAGTTGTCGTGCGACTTCACCGAGTCGCGAGAGACGCCGAGCACGACCGCACCAGCCTTCTTGAACTTCGGAAGCAGGGCGTTGAAGTCGATGCCTTCGGTGGTACAGCCTGGGGTGCTGTCCTTGGGATAGAAGTACAGCACCAGCCACTGGCCGGCATAGTTGCCGAGGGTGGCCTGGTCGCCACCGGACAGTGCCAGCGGCAGGGAGAGGGTGGTGCTGTCCAGGGTATCGCCGTTGTTCATGAGGTCCTTCTGTCGAGCCTGGGGTGTTTCTACGACAATTGCATGAAACGCCACGCGCCCGTGAGAGGCGCGCGAAAATCCGCACGTCCGATCAGAATTTCATCGGGTCCATGATCGCGTCCAGGTTCAGGTGGTCGCAGAACTCGAGGAAATCGTCGCGCAGCGCGGCGATGTGCATGTTGGCCGGCACGCCGATGGTGACCTGCGCGCTGAACATCTCCGCACCGGTCTGCATGGCGCGGTAGCGCGTGCTCTGCAGGTTCTCGATGGTGATGCCCTGGCGGTCGAAGAAATCGGCCAGCTGGAACAGGATGCCCGGCTTGTCGGCGGCGATCACCTCGACGATGTACGGCAGCAGGTTGGACTGCGCCTGCTTGGCGGCGGTGCGGTACCAGACCAGCTTCAGGCCTTCCTCGCGCTCGAGCCGGGTCAGCATCGCTTCCAGCTTGGCCACCGAGTCCCATGAGCCGGTGGCCAGGGCGGTGACCGAGACATCGCGACCGACCGTGGCCAGGCGTGCGTCCACCAGATTGCAGCCGCTGTCGGCAATGCGGCGGGTGACGGACAGCAGGGGGGACTCCGGATGCGTCGTATAGGCGTTGATCAGGAGGTGGTTTTCGCTCGGCGCGGGGCGCGGGGTGGTGTCGGTCAAGGCGATTCCGGGTAATGCATGCGTTAGTCTGAATGCCCGCCAGAGGCGGGGATCCACCGGTGTCCAGCATACTTGCCCGTGCTTTCGCGCCGCAAGTAACATTCAGGTCGCCCCCGGCCTTTCGTGGCGGGCGTTTTCCCTTTCCAGCCAAGAGCAGCACGTCCTTGTCCCTTTCCGGCCTCATCACCGCGCTGGCGACCCCGTTCCGGGCCGACGGCGCCCTCGATCCCGACGGTTGGCAGCGCCTGCTGCACCTGCAACTGGAAGGTCGCGTCCATGGCGTTGTCGTTGCCGGCTCGACCGGCGAGGCGGCAACGCTCACCGATGCCGAGTACGACCTGCTGCTCGCCAGCGCGGTCGAGCGCATCGGCGGCCGCATCCCGGTCATGGCCGGTACCGGCCTGTCGGGCACCGCCAAGACCATCGAACAGACCCGCCGTGCCGCCGCGCTCGGCGCCAGCCATGCGCTGGTGGTCACCCCGCCTTACGTGCGGCCGACCCAGGCTGGCCTGATCGCGCACTACCGCGCGGTCGCCGACCAGGGCGGGCTGCCTGTCGTGCTGTACAACGTGCCAGGCCGCACCGGTTGCGACATGCAGCCGGAGACCGTGGCCGAGCTGGCCAGCCATCCCAACATCGTCGGCATCAAGGAGGCGGTGGGCGACACCGGCCGGGTGCAGGCGCTGCTGGCCCTGCGCAGCCCGCAGTTCGCCGTGCTCAGCGGCGACGACGGCACGGCGGCACGGTCGATCCAGGCCGGCGTCGATGGTCTGATCTCGGTCGGATCCAATGTGCTTCCGGGCGCTTACCGCCGGATGTGTGAGCTGGCCGCCGCCCACGACCATGAAGCCACCGGGTCCTGGGACGCGCGCCTGCAGCCGTTCCATGACTTCTGCGGTGTCGAGCCGAACCCGATTCCGGTCAAGGCGCTGCTGCGCCGCATCGGCATCGGCCACGACCTGCGCCTGCCGCTGCTGCCGCTGTCGGCGCCGCACCATGCGGCCGCCGACCATCTTGCCGGCGACATCGCCGCCCTCGAAGCCCTTTCCAGCCACTGACCTTTCGTCTTGGTCTGACCCAGGAGATTCACATGCGTCAATCCGTTTCCACTGTCCGCGTGCTGTCCTACGCCCTGCTTGCTGTAGCTGTTGCGGCCGGCACCACCGGTTGCTTCAAGCGTGGCGTCAAGGGCGACTACGCCCTGGCCCCGGAAATGCGCCCGCTGGAAGTGCCGCCGGACCTGAACCTGCCGGCCACCACCGGTGACAACAAGGTGCCGGCGCTGGTTTCGGCCACCAAGCCGGCAGCACCGGCAGCCGCGGCTCCGGCCGTTGGCAACACCGGTTTCACCATTGCCGGCGGCAAGGATGAAGCCTTCGCCAAGGTCGGTACCGCGCTGGAAGGCGTGGAGGGCGTGACCATCGCCAGCCGCGCCCAGCTGCTCGGTTCGTACGACGTGGCCTACGAAGGCAGCAACTTCCTGGTCCGCGTGGTGGCCGTCGATGCTGGCGCCTACATCTCCGCGGTCGACCCGCGTGGCCTGCCGGCCACCGCCGAAGCGCCGGTGAAGCTGATCGCCGCGCTGAAGGCGAAGCTGGCCCAGTAAGGCCGGTCGGGTGGGCGTGGGCCCAGGCCCGCACCTGCCCGGGTAGAGGCCGACCTTGGTCGGCACTTCTGTGCCAACCAAGGTTGGCACCTACCGAGAACAGAAAAGGGCGCCATGGGCGCCCTTTTCCGTTGTCGCAGCGGGCGCTTCTCAGCGCTCCAGCAGCTTCAGCTTGTCCGGCTTGCCATCCCACTCGCCGGCGTCGGCGGGCGGGTCCTTGCGCACGGTCAGCACCGGCCACTCCTTCGCCAGTTCGGCGTTGAGCGCGACGAAGCCTTCCTGGCCGGCGGGGACATCGTCCTCCGGGAAGATCGCATTGACCGGGCACTCCGGCTCGCAGAGGGTGCAGTCGATGCACTCATCCGGGTCGATCACCAGGAAGTTCGGGCCTTCGTGGAAGCAATCCACGGGGCATACTTCCACGCAATCGGTGTGTTTGCACTTGATGCAGTTTTCGGTGACGACAAAGGGCATGGGCTGGGGGTGGATCGATTCCTGAACCCGCCAATTCTAGAACAGGTTGGCCTCCGGTGTCGGCGCAGAGCGGAAATCGGGCGTCTGGCAGGCGCGGCCGTGGCGGTCATTGGCGGCAGGGCAGGGCCTGTGCGACGCTGCGGGGCGATCGGTCACCCGCCGTGGCCGGACTCCCTTCCCAGCAGGATCGTCCATGTCCCAAGCCCAGCCCAGCACCGCGCCCCACGGCGGTGAGAACACTGCATTCATCGTCCTGATCAGCTGCGTGGCCACCCTCGGTGGATTCCTGTTCGGCTTCGACAGTGGTGTCATCAATGGCACGGTCGACGGCCTTCGCCAGGCCTTCAACTCCAGCGAGGCGGCGCTCGGTTTCGAAGTCGCTTCGATGCTGCTGGGGTGCGCCATCGGTGCCTTCCTGGCCGGCTGGCTGGGGGATCGCCTGGGCCGTCGTGGCGTGCTGATCGTGTCGGCGCTGATGTTCCTGGTTTCGGCGCTGGGCGCCGGTGCCGCCCACGCCTCCTGGCTGTTCATTGCTGCACGCGTGCTTGGCGGCTTCGCGGTGGGGGCGGCGAGCGTGATGTCGCCGGCCTACATCGCTGAAGTGGCCTCGGCGCGCTATCGCGGGCGTCTGGCCACCGTGCAGCAGATGGCGATCATCTGCGGCCTGTTCGCGGCGTTCCTCAGCAACTACCTGCTGGCCCGCGCCGCCGGGGCCTCGACCGAGCCGTTGTGGCTGGGCCAGGAGGCCTGGCGCTGGATGTTCTGGATGCAGGCGCTGCCCTCGGGGCTGTTCCTGCTGCTGTTGCTGGTGATTCCCGAAAGCCCGCGCTTCCTGGTCGTGAAGGGGCGCCCGGAGCAGGCGAGGGCGGTGCTGTCGCGCCTGTATGGTGAGGGCACGGCTGCGACCAAGCTGGCCGAGATCGAGGCCAGCCTGGCCCAGGACCAGCACAAGCCACGCTTCGCCGACCTGCGCGACAAGGTCACCGGCAAGCTGCGCCCGATCCTCTGGGTCGGCATCGGCCTGGCGATGTTCCAGCAGCTGGTCGGCATCAACGTGGTGTTCTACTACGGCGCAGTGCTGTGGCAGGCGGTCGGCTTCTCGGAAAGTGACGCGCTGCTGATCAACGTGCTGTCCGGTGCATTGAGCATCGGCGCCTGCCTGCTGACGGTGCTGTTGATCGACCGCATCGGGCGCAGGCCGCTGCTGTGGATCGGTTCGGTCGGCATGTCGGTGGCGCTGGTGCTGATGGTGGTCGCTTTCGCCAGTGGCAGTCTTGCCGACGGTCGCCTGCAGCTGTCCGATGGCATGGGCCGGCTGGCGCTGGTCGCGGCCAATGTCTACGTGGTGTTCTTCAACATGTCCTGGGGCCCGGTGATGTGGGTGATGCTGGGCGAGATGTTCCCCAACCAGATCCGCGGCCCGGCGCTGGCCGTTGCCGGTGCGGCGCAGTGGACCTCGAATTTCGCGATCACCGTGACCTTCCCGATGCTGCTGGCCGGCATCGGCCTGGCCGGTGCCTATGGCATCTATACGGTGGCGGCCATCCTTTCGATCTTCTTCGTGGTCCGCTACGTGCGCGAGACCAAGGGCAAGGAGCTGGAGCAGATGGAAGGCTGACGGCCGGCCTGTGTTTCAGCGCCTCCCTGTTCTGCGGGGAGGTGGCAGGCCAGCCGATCCAGGACACGCCGTAAACCCATCCATGGGGGCTCGATGGCGCCATGGATGGGCTTTTGCGTGTCCAGGCCAGGGTGGCCGGCCCCCTCAAACGCAGGAAAAGGCAGGCGCCAAAGCGACCAAACCGATCGATGCCATTGCAAACCCCGGACAACAGAAAAGCCCGCACAAGGCGGGCTTTTTCGGTTCCTGCTGCGGCGACTGGCGCTCCCTAGGGGACTCGAACCCCTGTTTTAGCCTTGAGAGGGCCACGTCCTAACCACTAGACGAAGGGAGCGTAACTGTGTCGCTGCCGAGGCAGGAGCGCTAGTATATGCACCTCGATGCCATTGGGCAATCCCGAAACTTCAACCGGAAGCGCCAACATCATTTCCTCTGCTCCATCACCGTTCAGCCTGCGCGTCATCCCGCGCGACCAGCACACGATCTCCCGCAAGGACATCAGCCCGAACGCCCTGCGCGTGCTTTATCGCCTGCGCGATGCCGGCTTCGGCGCCTACCTTGTCGGCGGCGCGGTGCGCGACCTGCTGGTCAATGGCCAACCCAAGGATTTCGACGTGGCCACCGACGCCACGCCCGAACAGGTCAAGCAGCTGTTCCGCAACTGCCGCCTGATCGGCCGCCGCTTCCGCCTCGCCCACGTTGTGTTCGGCCGCGAGATCATCGAAGTCGCCACCTTCCGCGCCAACAGCGATGACGGCAGCGGCGACCGCGAGATGGAAAACGGCATGCTCGTGCGCGACAACGTGTACGGCACCATCGAAGACGACGCCGTCCGCCGCGACTTCACCTGCAACGCCCTGTACTACGCCATCGAGGATTTCTCGGTGCGTGACTACACCGGCGGCTTCGAAGACGTGCAGGCGCGCCTGATGAAGCTCATCGGCGACCCGGTGCAGCGCTACCAGGAAGACCCGGTGCGCATGCTGCGCGCCGTGCGCCTGGCGGCCAAGCTCGGCTTCCAGATCGAAGAGGGCACCGCCGCGCCGATCCCGCAGCTGGCCGGCCTGCTCAACGAAGCCGCACCGGCACGCCTGTTCGAGGAAGTGCTGAAGCTGTTCCTGTCCGGGCACGGCGTGGCCAGCTTCGAAGGCCTGGAGCGTTACGGTCTGCTGGACGTATTGTTCCCGGAAAGCGCAAAGGCGCTGAAGTCCAACCGCACCGGCGCGCTGCGCCGCATGCTGGTCGAGGGCCTGGCCAACACCGATGCACGCGTGGCCAACGACGAGCCGGTCTCGCCGGCGTTCCTGTTCGCGCTGCTGCTGTGGCCTGCGTTCTGCCGCGCGCAGGCGACCCTGCTCAAGCAGGGCGTGGCGCCGGAGGAGGCACAGCGTCGTGCTGCCGACCGTGTGACCGTGCAGCAGCTGAGCACCATCGCATTGCCGCGCCGCTTCTCGCTGCCGATGCAGGAAATCTGGCTGCTGCAGTCGCGCTTCGGCTCTCGCCAGCGCAAGCGCGTGTTCCGTACGCTCACCCACCCGCGCTTCCGCGCGGCGTTCGACTTCCTCAGCCTGCGCCAGGTGGCCTCGGCCGAGCACGCTGCCGATGTTGAATTCTGGCGTGAGGCACAGGCCCAGTCCGGCCGCGAGTTGGAATCGTCGCTGGATGCGATGCACAGCGAAGAGGGCGATGACGAGAACGGAGCACCGCGCAAGCGTCGCCGTCGTCGTCGCCGTCCGGGTGCCTCGGCCGGTGCGGCTGGCGAATAAGCCATGACGCCTGCGTGGATCGGCCTCGGCGCCAATCTCGGCGATGCGGCCACGACTGTCGGCGCGGCGATCACCGCGCTGGACGGCCTGCCCGGGACGCGTGTGCTGCAGGCCTCGCGCCTGTACGCAACGCCGGCCTGGGGCAATGAAGACCAGCCACCGTTCGTCAACGCGGTGGCCGCGGTCGAAACCTCACTGGCTGCCGATGGACTGCTGCAGGCGATGCTGGCGCTGGAGCAGCGCTTTGGGCGCGTACGTGATGCGGCGGTGCACTGGGGGCCGCGCGCGCTGGACCTGGACCTGCTGCTGTATGGCGCTCAGGTGCTTGACCTGCCCGGCCTGCAGGTGCCGCATCCCTACATGCACGAGCGCGCCTTCGTGTTGGTGCCGCTGGCCGAAATCGCGCCGGATCTGGCCATTCCCGGGCATGGCCGCGTGCGGGATGCAGTGATGCGGGTGGATGCCTGCGGGATCGCGCCGATAGGGTGATAATGCCCGGGTTATCTCCCCCGGTTATCAGCACATGAGCACCCACGCAGACAGCAAGCCCTGGACCGTTCCCGCCCTGGCCGAGGCCAAGCGCAATGGCCAGAAGCTGGTCATGTTGACCGCCTACGACGCTGGCTTCGCCCGCACCTTCGATGCCAATGGCATCGACCTGATCCTGATAGGCGATTCGCTGGGCATGGTCGTGCAGGGCCATGATTCGACCCTGCCGGTGACCGTGGCCGACATGGTCTACCACACTCGCGCCGTGGCCCGCGTGCTGCAGCGTGCACTGCTGGTGGCCGACCTGCCGTTCGGCGCCGATGCCACCCCGGAACGCGCGCTGGATGCCTCGCTGCAGCTGCTGCAGGCCGGTGCCGAGATGGTCAAGATCGAAGGTGCCGGTTTCAAGGTCGACATCATCCGCTACCTGGTCGAGCGCGAGATTCCGGTCTGCGCGCATCTGGGCCTGACCCCGCAGTCGGTGCTGCGCCTGGGCGGCTTCAAGATCCAGGGGCGTGGCGATGCCGCGCGCCAGCTGGTGGAGGATGCCAAGGCCGTGGCGGCCGCAGGCGCCAGCATCATGGTGCTCGAATGCGTGCCGACCCCGGTCGCTGCGGAAGTGACCGCGGCGGTGGATGTGCCGACCATCGGCATCGGTGCCGGCCCCCGGTGCGATGGCCAGGTGCTTGTGCTGCACGATTTCCTCGGCCTGGACAGTGGCCATCGCCGTCCCAAATTCGTCAAGGATTTCCTTGCCGAAGGCGGTTCGGTGGCCGGTGCCACCCGCGCCTATGCCGACGCTGTGCGCGACGGCAGCTTCCCCGACGAACAGCACGCCTACGCCCAATGATCCAGACCTTCAACGAGCTCGGCGCACTGCGCGGGCAGATCGCCCAGTGGAAGCGCGAGGGCCTGCGCGTGGCGCTGGTGCCGACCATGGGCAACCTGCATGGTGGCCACCATTCGCTGGTGACCCTGGCCCGCCAGTACGCCGACAGGGTGGTGGCCAGCATCTTCGTCAACCCGACCCAGTTCGGGCCGAACGAGGACTTCAGCCGCTACCCGCGCACGCCCGAGGCCGACGTGGCCGGGCTGGAGCAGGCCGGCTGCGATGCGGTGTGGCTGCCCAGCGTCGAGGCGATGTATCCGCTGGGCGTGGACAAGACCACGCAGATGCACGCGCCCGGCGTCAGTGAAGTGCTGGAAGGCGCCAGCCGACCGGGACACTTCGATGGCGTCTGCACGGTGGTGGCGCGCCTGTTCCTGCAGGTGCAGCCGGACGTGGCCGTGTTCGGCCGCAAGGACTACCAGCAGCTGGCGGTGATCCGGCAGATGGTGGCCGAGCTGTCGTTCCCGATCCAGATCGTCGGTGCTGACATCGTGCGCGACGAGGATGGCCTGGCCAAGAGTTCGCGCAACCAGTACCTGAGTGCCGATCAGCGCCCGGTCGCGACCAGCATCCACCGCACTCTGCTGGGAATGCGCGAAGGCTACGTGGCCGGGCAGGCACGTGATCGCATCGAGGCCGACGCCACGGCGGCATTGCAGGCGGCCGGTTTCCAGGTCGATTACGCGGTGCTGCGCACCCCTGAGCTGGCCGAACCGACCTTCGACGGCGGCGGCCGCGTGGCGCTGATCGCCGCGCGCCTGGGCACGACACGCCTGATCGACAACCTGGAATTCTGAGCCGCACCTGGCTCCCGGGCGCCCCCACGGGGCGCCTCTCGCCATCCCACGGACGGGAGACTGGAAATGAAAGAACCGAACACTGAGGCGGGTCGCCTCGCCCAGGCCTCGATCCTGGCGGTGCTGGCGGCAGGCATGTTGCCGGCCCAGCTGTTCGGCGGCCTGTTGTTCGCACTCGAGTTCACGCGCACGCCGGTACCTGCGCTCACCGGCGGGGGGCTGATGTTCGTGCTGGCGGCCTGCAACGCGATTGCCGTGCTGCTGCCGATGGCGTTGATCCAGCAGTCTCAGCAACGCCTGCGCCGGGTGGGTTTCCTGCTGGTCGGTTTCGGGCTGGGCGCGCTGGCCATGGCCACCTGCGCCTGGCCGGGCGCGGACAATGGTCCACTGCTGCAGCGCCTGCGCTATGTCGACACCTTCGACGTGATCAGCTACGCCCTGCAGGTGCTGGCTGCGGGGGGCTTCGGCCTGGTCGCCGGGCTGGCCTTCCATACGGTGTTCCGGCTGTCACTGGAGGGCAGTTCCGGGCATGCCGCGCCGCCGCCGCCGGGCGAGGGCGCCTGAACGGCCTTCAGCGTCCTGCAGCCGCCCCCTGACGATGGCCAAGCGGGTGCTAGAATCCGCTCTTTCCTTTGCCGTTGCAGCGCCCCCATGCACCTGTCCCTGCTCAAGACCAAGATCCACCGCGCCACCGTCACCCATTCCGAGCTGAACTACGAAGGCTCGATCGCCATCGATGACAACCTGCTGGCTGCCACCGGCATCCGCGAGTTCGAGCAGGTGCACATCTGGGACGTGACCAATGGTGCGCGCTTCTCGACCTATGCCATCCGCGCCGAAGCCGGCAGCGGCGTTGTCTCGCTCAACGGTGGCGCTGCGCGCCACGTGCAGGTTGGTGACATCATCATCATTGCCGCGTTCGCCAGCATGACCGAGCAGGAAGCCGACAGCTTCAAGCCGAAGCTGGTGTACGTTGATGGCAAGAACCAGATCACCCACACCAACGACACGATCCCGACCCAGGCCGCATGACAACGAACAACGGATTCGACTCGCTGCATTCCCACGCCCAGCGCCTGAAGGGCGCAAGCATCCCCAGCCTTCTCGCCGCCGAGCCCGGCCGCGTGCAGGACCTGGCGCTGCGGGTCGGTCCGTTGTACGTCAATTTCGCCCGGCAGAAATACGATGCCGCGGCGTTGCAGGCATTGCTGGCTTTGGCCGCCGAACGTGATGTCGGCGGTGCCATCACGCGCCTGTTCCGTGGTGAGCAGGTGAATCTGACCGAAGGTCGCGCCGCACTGCACACCGCACTGCGCGGCGACGTGGTTGATGCGCCGGTTGCCGCCAAGGCCTATGCCACCGCGCGCGAAATCCGCCAGCGCATGGGCGTGCTGGTGCGCGCGCTGGAAGACAGCGGCGTCACCGACGTGGTCAGCGTCGGCATCGGCGGTTCCGATCTCGGTCCGCGCCTGGTCGCCGATGCGCTGCGCCCGGTCAGCGGTGCGCGCCTGCGTGTGCATTTCGTGTCGAATGTGGACGGCGCCGCCATGCAGCGCACGCTGGCTACGCTGGATCCGGCCAGGACCGCTGGCATCCTGATCTCCAAGACCTTCGGCACCCAGGAAACCCTTCTCAACGGCCAGATCCTGCACGACTGGCTGGGTGGCAGCGAGCGCCTGTACGCGGTCAGCGCCAATCCGGAACGTGCGGCCAAGGCGTTCGCCATTGCCGCCGATCGCGTGCTGCCGATGTGGGACTGGGTGGGGGGGCCGTTATTCGCTGTGGTCGGCGGTTGGTTTCCCGATCGCGCTGGCCATTGGTTTCGAGCGTTTCGAGCAGCTGCTGGAAGGTGCTGCGCAGATGGATGCGCATGCACTGGATGCGCCGCTGGAGCGCAATCTGCCGGTGCTGCACGGCCTGACCGACATCTGGAACCGCAACCTGCTGGGTCATGCCACGCATGCGGTGATGACCTACGACCAGCGCCTGGCGCTGTTGCCGGCCTACCTGCAGCAGCTGGTGATGGAAAGCCTGGGCAAGCGCGTGCAGCGTGACGGCCAGCCGGTCACCACCGATACCGTGCCGGTGTGGTGGGGCGGGGCAGGTACCGACGTGCAGCACAGTTTCTTCCAGGCGCTGCACCAGGGCACCAGCATCGTTCCGGCCGATTTCATCGGCTGCGTGCACAACGATGATCCGTACACGATCAATCACCAGGCGTTGCTGGCCAACCTGCTGGCGCAGACCGAAGCGCTGGCCAATGGCCAGAGCAGCGATGATCCGCACCGCGATTATCCGGGGGGCCGCCCGAGTACGCTGATCCTGCTCGACGCGCTGACCCCGCAGGCGCTGGGCGCGTTGATCGCCATGTACGAACACGCGGTGTACGTGCAGTCGGTGATCTGGAACATCAATGCCTTCGACCAGTTCGGTGTTGAACTGGGCAAGCAGCTGGCCAGTGGCCTGTTGCCGGCGCTGCAGGGCGAGGATGTGGCGGTTGCCGATCCGATGACCCGCGAGATCCTGGCGCAGTTGAAGCGCTGATGCCCTGGTAGTGCCGGCCGCTGGCCGGCATTCCGGCGATGCGCCCGCCGTTCATGGGGTTGCCGGCCAGCGGCCGGCACTACCGGTGGACGGCGTGGCGTCTCACCGGCTCGGGTCGCGTTCCGGGCTCGGCCGCTTGGCCAGCTTGCGCTGCAGCGAACGCCGGTGCATGCCGAGCAGGCGTGCGGCCGCCGAGACATTGCCGCCGGTTTCGTGCATCGCCTGCTGGATGTGTTCCCACTGCAGGCGGCTGATCGGCGTCATCGCGTCGGGCACTTCCATTTCGCCATCGTCGGCCGGGCCGTCATCCTCCTCGCCCAGAGCGCGCAGGATCATCGGGACCGTGGCCGGCTTTGGCAGATAGTCGTCGGCCCCGAGCTTGATCGCTTCCACCGCGGTGGCGATGCTGGCGTAGCCGGTGACCAGCAGGATCCGCATGTCCGCGCGCAGGGCACGTAACGGCTGGATCAGCGCCAGGCCGGAGTCGCTGCCCAGCTTCAGGTCGATCAGGGCGAACGCCGGCGGGTGCTGGCGGGCCAATGCCAGCGCGCTGGCCGCATCCTGCGCGGTCTGCGTTTCAAGCCCCTTGCGGGCCAGGCTGCGCTGCAGGGTGCGCAGATACAGTTCGTCGTCGTCGACCAGCAGGCCGAGGGTTGAGGCGCTCATGGGGTTTCCTCGCGTGGGGCCAGCGGCAGGCGGAAGCCGACGCGGCTGCCGGCCCCCTGGGCCGGGCGCATCCACATCTCGCCGTCGAGGCGTTCGATCGTGGCATGGGACAGGGCCAGGCCGACGCCCATGCCTTCACTCTTGCTGCTGCCGAACAGCTTGCCCGGCAGTACCGCGGCGCGGGCATTGAAGCCGTGGCCGTAGTCGCGGACTTCGCCGATCAGGTCGTCGCCTTCGATGCGCAGGTCCAGGTCCACGCGCGGCCGGCCGGCCTGTTCGCCGGCATCGGCGGCATTGTTGAGCAGGACCATCAGCAGGTGGCCCACGCCCGGATCAAGCGGCAGCCGCAGCGGTGCATCGTCGTTGCGGTGCAGATCGATGGTCGGACGCACCAGGCGCCACTGCTCGAGCACCTGCTGGGCGCTGGAATGGCTGCGTCCGGGCGCATCGGCCGAGGCAGGTGCAGCCAGCGCCAGCACGCGCTCGCGGCACTGCACCAGCAGCTCGCGCAGCGTTTCCATGTCCTCGCGTACTTCCGGTTCTTCACTGCGCTCGGCCACGTCGTCGGCGAGCAGGGTCATGGTCGCCAGCAGTGTGTTCAGTTCATGCGCCACCGAAGCGGCATGGGTGGCCAGGGCGACGATGCCTTCGTTGCGGGCGAAGCGTTCGCGCAGTGCCGACAGCTCCAGTTCGCGCTGGCGCAGCGCCAGCGCCAGCCGGGTGGAGAAGGCCAACACCACTGCGGCAGAAATCAGGAAGTTGGCGACCACGCCCCAGCGGTTGAGGTCCTGTGCGCGGAAGTAGCCGTCCGGCAGGGGCTGGCCGAAGATGCCGCTGCTGGCGTAGCCGAGCAGGCAGGCCAGTGCCACCGCCAGCGCCCAGCGCAGGGGCAGGGCGAATGCGGCCAGTGCGATCAGGATCAGGAACAGCGAACTGAACGGATTGGCCATGCCGCCACTCCAGCCCACCATCCAGGTCAGGATGATCACGTCCACCAGGATGTGGCCGAACGCGGTCAGCGGCGCGGTGTCGGCTGCTTCCGGACGCAGCTGGGTGTAGATGTTGAACAGGGCCAGCACCGCCACGCCGGCCCACAGTGGAAGCTGCGGCAACGGCAGCCCCAACACCCAGGTGGCGACCAGGATGGTGGCGGCCTGGCCGCCTACGGCAAGCCAGCGCAGGCTGCACAGGGTACGGAGAAACGGGGCGTCGGGACCGGTCATGCACGCTCATCGTATGCGTTCACGCGTGCACGTGCCTGCGACAATCGGCCGCAGCCGTGCCGCCGGCTGAATGCGAGTCACCCCGAATGCTGGGCCGGGCGGTAGAATGCGCCCATGCACGACGCCGTCACCCGCCCGACTCCGCCCTCCGATGCCACTGCCTGGCCGCGCCGCCAGACCCATGCCGTCCAGATCGGCGGGGTCACCGTGGGTGGAGGCAAGCCGGTGGTGGTGCAGTCGATGACCAATACCGACACCTCCGACGTCGCCTCCAGCGTGAAGCAGGTGGCTGAGCTGTGGCGTGCCGGTTCGGAGATGGTGCGATTGACCGTCAACACCGTTGAGGCCGCCGCCGCCATTCCGCGCATCGTCGACAAGCTGGCGATGATGGGCATCGACGTGCCGCTGATCGGTGATTTCCACTACAACGGCCATCAGCTGCTGACCGCCGAACCCGCGTGTGCCGAAGCACTGGCCAAGTACCGCATCAACCCGGGCAACGTCGGCTTCGGCAAGAAGAAGGACCTGCAGTTCGCCCAACTGATCGAGTTCGCGATCCGCTACAACAAGCCGGTGCGCATCGGCGCCAACTGGGGCTCGCTGGACCAGGCCCTGGCGGCGAAGCTGATGGACGAGAACAACCTGCGCGAACAGCCCTGGGACGCCGGCCGCGTGCTGCGCGAGGCGCTGATCCGCTCGGCGCTGGATTCGGCCGAGCAGGCGGTGGAACTGGGCCTGCCGCGCGATCGCATCGTGCTGTCGGCCAAGGTCAGTGGCGTGCAGGAGCTGATCGCGGTGTACCGCGACCTGGCGCAGCGCTCCGACTTCGCCCTGCACCTGGG
The DNA here is from genome assembly GCF_006974125.1 of Stenotrophomonas maltophilia. Classification (NCBI taxonomy): domain Bacteria; kingdom Pseudomonadati; phylum Pseudomonadota; class Gammaproteobacteria; order Lysobacterales; family Lysobacteraceae; genus Stenotrophomonas; species Stenotrophomonas maltophilia. The sequence continues at coordinate 3,809,088 of NZ_CP037858.1, forward strand.
CCTGACCGAAGCGGGTATCGGCAGCAAGGGCATCGTGGCATCGTCCGCGGCGCTGAGCGTGCTGCTGCAGGAAGGCATCGGTGACACCATCCGCATCTCGCTGACCCCGGAACCGGGCCAGTCGCGCACGCAGGAAGTGATCGTCGCCCAGGAACTGCTGCAGACCACGGGCCAGCGCGCCTTCACGCCGCTGGTCACGGCCTGCCCGGGTTGCGGCCGCACCACCTCCGAGTTCTTCCAGGAGCTGGCCAAGGTGGTGCAGAACCACGTGCGCGAGAAGATGCCGCTGTGGAAGATCCACCACCCGGGTGCGGAAAACATGACCCTGGCGGTGATGGGCTGCATCGTCAACGGGCCGGGCGAGTCGCGTCATGCCAACATCGGCATCTCGCTGCCGGGCACGGGTGAAACGCCTGCGGCGCCGGTATTCGTCGATGGCGAGAAGAAGGTGACCCTGCGTGGCGACAACATCGCCCAGGAGTTCGTCGCCCTGATCGACGATTACGTCGAACACACGTATGTCCGAAGCGCCGGATAAGCCTGCGATCCTCGCTGCACCGGAGTCCGCCTCCGGTTTCCGCCACTGGATGGCGCGCAACGCCTGGCGCCTGGTCCTGCTGTTCGGTGGCGTGCTGCTGCCGCTGGCGGGCTTTGTTGCCCTGGCCGACGAAGTGCACGAATTTGAATCGTTCCATTTCGACGCACCCCTGCTGTGGCAGATGCATGGCCTGCATTCGCCGTGGCTGGACCGCTTCTTCGTGCTCATTTCGAAACTGGGCTATGAGTGGTTCCTGATCCCGGCAGACGTGCTGATCATCGGCGCGCTGCTGGGCTACCGGCGCTGGCGTGAGGCGACCTTCGTCGCGGTCAGCTTCGTGGGGTCGGCGCTGCTGAACATGGGCAGCAAGCAGTTCTTCCAGCGCCAGCGCCCCAGCCTGTGGGAATCGATCGCGCCGGAATCGACATTCAGTTTCCCCAGTGGGCATGCGATGGGTTCGATGACCCTGGCGGTCACCCTGGTGCTGCTGGCCTGGAACACCCGCTGGCGCTGGCCGGTACTGATGCTGGCGCCCGCGTTCAGCCTGTTGGTCAGCGTGTCGCGGGTCTACCTGGGGGTGCACTACCCCTCCGACATCCTGGCCGGATGGTGTGCGGCGCTGGTTTGGGTGGTAGGGTGCTATCTGGTCATGTTCAGTCGCCGGCACCCATGGCGACGTCACGGCTCGCCGCCAGCGAAGGCCAGCGAAGCATCATCACAGGGGGATTGACGTGGATGGCCCTTCCGGGACGTCTACGTGATAGATCAGTTGTTTCGTTGCAGCAGGTTCTGCAAGACAGGGGGCAAGCACAACGCGCGGTACTGTGATGCGCAAGGCAGATTGCCGGGGTCGCATTCCGAACGCGCTTGCAGGGGTATCGGCACCCTGCCTAGCTTGACCTGCAATGGCCGCATTCGAAGAGGTACGTGAATGACGATTCGAGTCTACCTGGTGGATGACCACGCGCTGGTCCGCACCGGTATGAAGATGATTCTGTCGGGGGAAACCGACATCGAGGTGGTGGGCGAAGCCGAGACCGGCGAGGACGCGCTGCGCGAGGTCCGCCAGCTGTTGCCGGACGTGGTGCTGTGCGATCTGCATCTGCCGGGCGTGAGCGGCATGGAAGTGACCGAGCGCATCGTCCGCAGCCACCGCAATACCCGCGTGGTGATCGTGTCGGTACTGGAAGACGGCCCGCTGCCCAAGCGCCTGCTCGAAGCCGGCGCGGCCGGTTACATCGGCAAGGGCTGCGATGCGCAGGAACTGCTGCGTGCGGTGCGTGATGTGGCGGCCGGTCGGCGCTACCTGGGCACCAGCATCGCGCAGAATCTGGCGCTGTCGACGGTGGAGGGCAATGGTTCGCCGTTCGACAGCCTGTCGCCGCGCGAGCTGGAGGTGGCGCTGCTGCTGACCCAGGGCCTGCGCCAGGAAGACATCGCGCGGCGCCTGAGCCTGAGTGCGAAGACGGTGAACACGCACAAGGCGCGGTTGTTCGAGAAGATGGGGATTCACGACAACATCGCGTTGGCGCGGATGGCGAGCCAGTACGGGCTGGTGGATCCGGCACGGCCGCTGTAAGGGGTTCGGCCAACGGCGAAGCCCCTCGCGATGCGCGGCAGGATTCGTGGGGTTGGCCCTGCGGAGGGATTGCGCAGGGGACGCCGTGAATCCATCCCTGGAGGCTCGGGCGCGCCATCCATGGCGCTTACGCCCCTGCGCAATCCCTCCGCAGGGCCACGGACAGGTTCCGTGCGCCGCTACCACGGAATGAAGAAGGAAGAGCAGGAGCGGGTCGCGCGCTTTGCGCGCTCGTTGCTCGGGGTCGGATCCCTTTCCCGGCGGGAAAGGCTCTGACCCCTGATGATGCCGGAGCCGAGCATGGGCTCGGCTCTACACCTTTGTCGGGCTCAGTGGCCGCGCACGCGCTGGATGATCCTGGCGGCGTCTGCGGCGCTGGCGCGCACCTTGTCCCATTCGCCGTTGGCGATCCAGTTGCCCGGCACCATCCACGAACCGCCGATGCAGACCACGTTCTTCTGCTCGAGGTATTCGGCGGCGGTGTTTTCGGTGATGCCGCCGGTCGGGCACAGCTTCAGGTCCGCCACCGGGCCGGCCAGACCCTTGATCATTGCCAGCCCACCCACGGCCGTGGCCGGGAACAGCTTGCACACGCGGAAGCCGCGGACGTAGAGCGACAGCAGCTCGGTCGGCGTGGCCGCACCCGGCACCACCGGTAGCGGAGCAGCGGCCAGTGCGTCGGCCAGTACCGGCGGCGTACCCGGGGTCACCAGGAAGTCCGCGCCCGCATCGATCGACTGCTGCATCTGCTCCACGGTCAGCACCGTACCGGCACCCACCACCACGTCCGGCAGCTCACGCTTGAGCATCGCCAGCGCTTCCATCGCCACCGGCGTACGCAGCGTCAGCTCGATGGCCGGCAAACCACCTTCCAGCAGCGCCGCACTGACCGCACGCGCCTGGTCCAGCGTATGAATCGTCACCACCGGCAGGATGCCCGCCGCATGCAACAGCTCCGCCGCCTTCACCTGATGTTGTTCGATACCCATGCTTTTGCCCTTGCCTTTGCTCTTCTTGATTCAGTGGCCGCAGCGCAAATGACGCGCCGGGAATTGTCCAAGGGCAGTAGAGCGCCCTGGCCGGGACCGTGAGCGGCATGGATGCCGCGATCGAGCCCCCATGGATGGGTTTACGGCGTGTCCCGGCCAGGGCGCTCTACTGCCCAAGCCGGGAAGCCTGCCGCGGCTTTTCGCTTCAGGCGTCCTTCGCCTCGTGCGGCGCCGCCGCCGCCGCGGCATCGTGCCCCAGCTCGTATTCCGCGTCGTACTCCCACGGCCCGCCATCGGCCGCCGCCGGCCCGCACGAAATCGAAATCGCGCCCTGGTCGGCCGGACCCACCACGCGACGGTTGATCGCGAACAGATTGCGGCCCAGGTCATGCGCGGCCGGTGCGGTGTTCGGTGCCAGCGGACGTGCGGCCCATTCCGCCGCATCGACCAGCACTTCCAGCGTGCCGGCTTCGCCATCCAGGCGGATCATGTCGCCCTCGCGGACCTTGGCAAGCGGGCCACCGCGCGCCGCTTCCGGTGTCACGTGGATCGCCGCTGGGATCTTGCCCGAGGCACCGGACAGGCGCCCGTCGGTGACCAGCGCCACGCGCCGGCCCTGGTTCTGCAGCAGGCCCAGCAGCGGCGCCAGCGAATGCAGTTCCGGCATGCCGTTCGCACGCGGGCCCTGGTAACGCACCACCGCCACGAAATGCTCGGGCAGCAGGCCACCGGCGTGCAGCTTGTTCAACACCTGCGGTGCATCGACCACCACCGCCGGTGCTTCGATCGTGCGGTACTGCGGCTTCACCGCCGACAGCTTGATCAGCGACTTGCCGAGGTTGCCGCGCAGCAGGCGCAGGCCACCCTGGTGCTCGAACGGGTTGTCGACGCCGCGCACCACTTCGTCATCGGCGCTGCGTTCCAGGCCCGGCAGATAGACCAGCTGGCCATCGCGCAGCTGCGGTTCGCGTGCGTAGTCGGCCATGCCGCCGCGCGCCACGCTGACCAGATCGCCGTGCATCAGGCCGGCCTTGATCAGCTCGCCGAACACGAACGCCGGGCCACCGGCAGCCGCGAAGCGGTTCACGTCGGCCTCGCCGTTCGGATAGACGCGGGCCAGCAGCGGGATCAGCTGTGATAGTTCGTCGAAGTCGTCCCAGGTCAGCACGATGCCGGCCGCACGCGCCACCGCGATCCAGTGGATGGTGTGGTTTGTGGAACCGCCGGTGGCCATCAGCGCGATGACTGCGTTGATGATCGCGCGCTCGTCGATGATCCGGCCCAGCGGACGGAAGTCGTCAGCGAGCGCGGTGATGTCCAGTGCACGTTCGGTCGCTTCGCGGGTCAGCGCGTCGCGCAGCGGCGTGCCCGGATTGACGAACGACGCGCCCGGCAGCTGCACGCCCATTGCTTCCAGCAGCACCTGGTTGGAGTTGGCCGTGCCGTAGAAGGTGCAGGTGCCGGCGCCGTGGTACGACGCGGACTCGGCTTCCAGCAGTTCTTCGCGGGTGGCTTCGCCGGCGGCGTAGCGCTCGCGCACTTCGGCTTTCTGCTTGTTGGGGATGCCCGGGGTCATCGGGCCGGCCGGCACGAACACCGCCGGCAGATGGCCGAACGCCAGCGCACCGATCAGCAGGCCGGGCACGATCTTGTCGCAGACGCCGAGGTAGACGGTGGTATCGAACATGTCATGGCTGAGGCCGATCGCCGTGGCCTGGGCAATGACATCGCGCGAGAACAGCGACAGTTCCATGCCGCCGCGGCCCTGGGTGACGCCGTCGCACATCGCCGGAACGGCGCCGGCCACCTGTGCAGTGGCGCCCAGCTCGCGGGCGATCTCGCGGATCTGCTCGGGATAGGTCTCGAACGGCTGGTGCGCCGACAGCATGTCGTTGTAGGCGGTGATGATGCCCAGGTTGGGCGTCACGCCGCCGCGCAGGCGGCTTTTGTCGGTGCCGCCGCAGGCGGCGAACCCGTGCGCGAGGTTGCCGCAGCTCAGGCGGCTGCGGAACGGGCCCTCGCGCAGGGAGGCGTCGATCGCGGCCAGATAGGCGGCACGCGAGGCGGCGCTGCGGCGGATGACGCGCTCAGTGATGGCTTGCAGTTGCGGATGGAGGCTCATTGGCTACCGGCGTTCGTGGTGGCGAGAGGCAAGCGGCGGCATGCGCCGCCGCCAACATCAATCAGCCCAGTGGACGCGCAGGCGCGCGCCGTCCAGGTTGATCGCATTGAGGATCGGGTACTGCTGGGCGTCATTGCTGTCCAGCGCCTGGCGCAGTACCTGCAGCTTCTGCTTGCCGCGCAGCAGCAGCAGGCGCTGGCGGCACTGGCGCAGGCCATGCGGGGTCAGCGTGATGCGCAGCGGCCACTGGTTCGCACCCGGGCAGCCGGTGGCATCCAGCGCGGCATAGGGCAGGGTGCTTTCCAGTGCGCGGGCCAGGTCCTTCGAGCCCGGGAACAGCGAGGCCGTGTGGCCGTCGTTGCCCATGCCAAGTGCCACCAGGCTCGGCGGCTGGCTGTGCTGGGCCTGCAGGTTGGCGGTATAGACGCATTCCGGCAGCGGCTTGCCGATGCGTACCAGCGGATCGAAGTGGGCGCCTTCGGCGCGCTTGAGCAGGTGCTCGCGCACCAGCCAGGCATTGCTGTCGCGATCCTGCGGCGACAGCCAGCGCTCGTCGGCCAGGCTCACCTCCACGCGGTCCCAGTGCACGTCCAGTTCGGCCAGTGCCTGGTACACCGGCGCCGGCGTGGTGCCGCCTGACAGCAGGATGCGCGCGCGGCCCACTTCATTGATGTCGTGGCTGAGGGTCTGCGCCATCTCGGCGGCCACCGCTTCGATCCAGCCATCGGCATCGCCGTGGTGGATGAACTCGATGCGGTCGTCGTGGAAGGTGGGGCTCATGCGGCAACTCCTGGTGCGTCACGTTCGGCGTCGGCGGCATAGGCGGCGGCGCCCAGCAGCCCGGCGTGGGGGTGCATCACCGCCAGCGACAGTACCCGCGCCATGATCGAAGAGAACCGCCCCTTGTGTTCGAAGCGCTGGCGGAACCCGGAGTGCTGCAGCGAATCGAGCATCTTCGGGGTCAGTCCGCCGGTGAGGAACATGCCGTCCCAGGCGCCCTGGGTCAGTACCAGGTCGCCGGCGATGGCGCCGAACACGGCGCAGAACACATCGACCGTGCGCATCGCTTGCGGATCACCGTGCAGGGCACGGGCGGTCACGTCCACCGGCTGCAGCTGGCCCGGGTCGATGCCGGCCATCTCGCACACGGCGCGATGGATGTTGACCAGGCCGGGGCCGCAGATCAGCCGCTCGTTGGAGACGCGGCCGAACTGCTCGGACAGGATCTCCAGGATGCGGATCTCCTCCGGGGTTCCGGGCGGGAAGCTGACATGGCCGCCTTCGGTTTCCAGCGGGTAGCAGCGCCCATGGCGCAGGATCAGGCCGCCGACACCCAGGCCGGTACCCGGACCGATCACTGCGTAGTTGCGCGGCTGGCCCGGCTTGCCTGGTACCCAGGCAGCGCCGCCGACCTGGACCACGTCATCGGGTTGCAGCAGCGAGATCGCCATCGCCTGCGCGGCGAAGTCATTGATCAGGTGCAGTTCGTTGAAACCCAGCATCGCTGCGGTGCGGCTGCGCGAGATCACCCACGGATGGTTGGTGATGCGGGCTTCATCGCCATCGACACGGCCGGCCACCGCGAACACGCCGCGGCTGGCGGCAGCGCCGATCTGCTCAAGGTGGTGGCGGGCCGCATCGCCGAGCGACGGGAACTCCGCCACGGCGTATTCGCGGATGCTCTCCTTCAGCAATGGCGCGTCCAGCGAGGTGTCGGCCAGGGCGAAGCGGGCGTTGGTGCCACCGATGTCGGCGACCAGCACCGGCTGCGAGCTTGCACTCATGCCGACGCTCCGCTGTCCGGCGCGTCCACGCCCTGCGGCAGGAACTCGCCCGCATTGCTCGGACCCCATTGGCCAGCCGGGTAGGGCTCCAGCGGCAGCTTGGCGTCCTTCCATGCGTCAGCGACGCTGTCGATCCAGGCCCACGCTGCGCGCACTTCGTCATCGCGCACGAACAGGGTGTGGTTGCCGTTGAACGCATCCAGGAACAGGCGTTCGTACGCGATGCGGCGATGCAGGCCGGTCGGCACCGACAGTTCCAGTTCCAGCGGATGCAGTTCCAGTGCCCCCCATTCCGGGCCGGCCAGGCTGCTCATCAGGCCCAGTTCGATGTTCTCCTGCGGCTGCAGCTGGAACACCAGGCGGTTCGGTGCTGCCTGTGCGCGCTGCGGGCGCTCGAACAGCCAGTGGGTGACCGGCTTCAGCGTGACCACCACGCGGGTGGTGCGTTCGGGCAGGCGCTTGCCGGTGACCAGGTGGAACGGCACGCCGCTCCAGCGCCAGTTGTCGATATGCGCGGTGACGCCGGCGAAGGTTTCCACGTCGCTGCCTTCCGGCGGCTGGTAGGCCTGCGCCGGCTGGCCGTTGATGGTGCCGGCGGTGTAACGGCCACGGATGCTGTCACGCGCGGCGTGCTTGGCATCGAGCGGGCGCAGCGCCCGCAGCACCTTGACCTTCTCGTCGCGGATGCGGTCGGCTTCCAGCGACGCCGGCGGCTCCATCGCCACCATGCACAGCAGCTGCAGGATGTGGCTCTGGACCATGTCGCGCAGCGCGCCGGAGCGGGCGTAGTAGGCGTCGCGGCCGTCCACGCCTTCGCTCTCGGCCACCAGGATGTGCACCGATTCGATGTAGTTGCGGTTCCACACCGCTTCCAGCAGCGTGTTGCCGAAGCGCAGCGCGATCAGGTTCTGCACCGCCGCCTTGCCCAGGTAGTGGTCGAGGCGGAATACGCGGTCCTCGTCGATCCACTGGCCGATGGTGCTGATGATTTCCTCGGCACTCTCGCTGTCGCTGCCGATCGGCTTCTCCAGCATCAGGCGTGCCGGCGCGGCGAGGGCGCCGCCCTTGGCCAGGCCTTCGCAGGTGGAGATGTACAGGCCCGGCGGAATGGCCAGGTAGCTGACGCACTTGCGGTGCACCAGGTCGGAGACCGCGGCGGCGACCGAGTCGACATCGCGCAGGTCCACCGAACGGTAGTCGATGCGGCGCAGCAGGCCGTTGATGTCCTCCTGCGAGGCCATCGGCATGGCCTGCTGCAGGCGCGGCCGCAGGATGTCATGGAAGGCTTCGGTGTCATGCCCGGACAGGGCCAGCGCACGGATGCGGAAGTCCTCCGGCAGCAGGCCGTCGCCAAGCAGGCGAAGCAGCGAAGGGAACAGGTAGCGCTGGGCCAGATCACCTGTGGCACCGAACAGGAAGAGGGTGTCGTGCATCGCTCGAGTTTCAGATCCGGGTGACATCGTTGTCAATCGCTTCATGGCTGGGTTCGGGGGACATCCGCGCAACTGCCTGTCCGAGGTTCGTCGGGGGCGTTCTACCGGGCACCGGAAGACCGTTCCATTCGAAACCACTGCCTCGGCGGAAGCTTCGTTCCACCGCCGACGCAGATCGGTGCGCACCGATCATCGGATAGTGCCACGTGAAAACGTTTACATGGCAGAATGGGCAACTGTATTCGATTGCAGTGCTCGCCGCCATGCGGCAAGCGCGCAATCATCACTGCCATCGGGAGGGCCGAGGCAGTCCCAAAAGACAGCCCGGCTTCGGGCGGACCGGATAGGTGATATGGCAAAAGTGCAGTTGCAGGGTGTGCGCAAGGTCTATGACAACGGCCAGGTCGCGGTGAAGGACGCCACCTTCGAGGTCGCCGACGGCGAGCTGATGGTGCTGGTCGGCCCGTCCGGCTGTGGCAAGTCGACCCTGCTGCGGATGGTGGCTGGCCTGGAGGAGATCAGCGGCGGCACGCTGAGCATCGGCGACCGCGTGGTCAACGACGTGGCACCGAAGGACCGCGACATCGCCATGGTGTTCCAGAGCTACGCGCTGTACCCGCACATGACCGTTGCCGAGAACCTGGCCTTCGGCCTGAAGCTGCGCGGCCATGACAAGGCCACCATCGACAAGCGCATCGCCGAGGCGGCGCAGACGCTGGGCCTGACCGAGATGATGGACAAGCTGCCCAAGGCGATGTCCGGTGGCCAGCGCCAGCGTGTTGCGCTGGGCCGTGCGCTGGTGCGCGAGCCGGCGGTGTTCCTGCTTGACGAGCCGCTGTCCAATCTGGATGCCAAGCTGCGCCACAGCGTGCGTACCGAAATCGCGCAGCTGCACCGCAAGCTGGGTACCACCATGATCTACGTGACGCACGATCAGGTGGAAGCGATGACCCTGGGCCAGCGCATCGTGGTGCTGAAGGACGGCATCATCCAGCAGATCGATACGCCGATGGCGCTGTACGACCGCCCGGCCAACCTGTTCGTGGCCGGCTTCCTCGGCAGCCCGGCGATGAACGTACTGCGTGGCACGCTGCAGGGCGATGCCGGTGGCGTGACCGTGGTCGACGGCGACTGGCGTGCGCCGCTGGGCCAGGCCACGATCGATCCGGCGTGGCTGCAGAAGCCGATCGCGGTGGGTGTGCGACCGGAACACCTGCAGCCGGCGGCCGCCGATGATGCGCATGCGTTCAGCGCGCGCATCGAAGGTATTGAACCGGTCGGCAACGAAATTTTCGTCAATCTGAGCAGCGGCCAGCATGCGCTGACCATGCGCGTGGCGCCGCAGACGCTGCCGGCGGTGGGCGAGCAGATCCGCGTGGCGATCCACCCGCAGGGCCTGCATTTCTTCAACCCGGAAACCGGCGAGCGCCTGTAACGCGGATCGCGCCGGGCACAGCCCGGCGGAATGTCTTCAGTGCAAGGCGCGGATTCTTCTATTGACTCAAATGTCGAAAGAGGGAGGGGCTATACAGAACCCGTCTTTAATCTGTTCATAAGATCTTCAAGGCTTTCTGTTCGAAATGCTTGAACTGTGGATATTATTAGCCACACAAGCGCGCCTGATAACGCAACGATGAATATTGCCCTCCATACATCTCCAGGTACGCCAAATGATTCTTTAAAGTTTGTCGTGAAAATTGTGGCGAGTAGGGTTATGAAGAGCGCTAGTGCGGTCTGCCAGTCCCTGCCTTTCTCGCTTCTTTTCTTGTGATTGGATATAAGTAGTTGGCATCGATCGCTCGTGATTATTATTATTTCCTGCGATGTATTCTGGTGAACTTTTTCAATGGCGACTTTGGCTGTTGGGTATCTGACGTTGTTGTTCATGGCAATGCTTCCATTGTGAACTGAACGCAGACGTGATGAGCGTTCTCGACGCGGCTGATTATTGCCGAAATGCAGAGATTCACGTCTATCTCCCTCGCGTTGCTGCCATCGCTATCTGATTCTTCTACCTTTAAATTGACAAATGGTGCAGCTTTGAGGAGCTCTGGTTCGATGCTGTTCCAGTTTGTTAGCGTTAGCAATCCGCCGGGGCCGTCTGGGTCTGGGCCTGATTCGGCTAGCCTTCGTTCCGAATTATCTTTGTTGTCGACTAGCTTTATGCGATAGGAGATGGTGTCTTCCATTAGTGTAAATGATATTTTCGCATCTTCTCCTGCGGGAATGAGTAGAGTCGATTGGTGTATCAGTTTTTTGTTTCCGATTTTTACATTTGTATTTGTTGGATTTACATCATGAATAGAATTTGACATTTTTATTGGTGTTGTTGGTGATTTTTATGCGGGAGTTTGGCGGCTATTTTTGTGATTTTATTATTTTGCGAATTTTTCGATATTTTGACTTGAAGTTGCCGTTGGTTCGCTGTTCTGGGAAGGGTGTATGGTTGACGTCTAATGTGACTTTGTCGAGATGCTTTGTGTGGGGTGTCGCGCCGATCAAGGTCGCACGGATGAGTCGGCTTGGTTTTTGGGTGTGATTCTGTCTAGGGGCACTCGTCGCGGGCTATTTGCAGGCCGTCGACGCGCTCATCGAAGGCATCGAGCCGGTCGGCAACGAAATCTTCGTCAACCTCAGCAGCGGCCAGCATGCGCTGACCATGCGCGTGGCGCCGCAGGCGTTGCCGGCGGTGGGCGAGGACATCCGCGTGGCGATCCACCCGCAGGGCCTGCATTTCTTCAACCCGGAATCCGGCGAGCGCCTGTAACCGGTAGTGCCGGCCGCTGGCCGGCAACTTCAACCCGGCGTGGTTGCCGGCCAGCGGCCGGCACTACCACTGCTCCGCCGAAGGCGCGCGGACCAGCGGTCCGCACCCACCGCGTGGATGAGTACCTTCCGGATTCAGCGCGCCAACCCATCCAGCAGCGGCACGCGCTGCGCGGTGGCATCACCCACCTGCAGGTCAGCATCACCGGCCTCCAGCGGCAGCACCGCCAGTGCCAGGTCGCCGGCCACGCTGGCGATCGTGCCCAGCGCGGCGCCGTCCTGCTGCACGCCATCGCCGGCCTGTGCCGGTGCTGCGGTATGCAGCAGCTGCACCGCACGCTTGGCCTTGCCGAGGAAGTGGGTGCGGGCAACGATTTCCTGGCCCGGGTAGCAGCCCTTCTTCACGCTGTAGCCGTTCAGGCGGTCCAGGCCCAGCTGCTGCGGGGTCCAGACTTCACGCTGGCTTTCTTCCAGGCGCGGCAGGCCGTAGCGCAGGTCGGCCTGGCGCCAGGCCAGAGCGAAAGCGGCCTCATCGGTTTCGCTGTCGGCGGCAAACGCTTCGGCGCCGCCAATGCGCAGGGTGCGCGGCAGTGCATCGCTGCCCAGGTCCAGTTCCCAGCCATCACCGGCAGCGTGCGCAATCGCGGCGTCGCTGGCGGCCTCGGGCGCGGTGAAGGCGCCGGCCACGGCCAGATCGCTGCGCACCTGCACCTTCACCTTGCGGCGGAACACGAAGCGCTGCAGTTGCGACGCAATCGCATCGGCATCGCCGTCGGCCAGTACCAGCATCACGTGCTCTTCGGCCAGCCGAAGCAGCTGGAACACTGCCAGGGTGCGGCCCTTGGCACTCAGCCAGGCACTCCACTGCCAGTGCAGCAGGGGCAGCGCGGTGACGTCGCTGCTGAACTGGGCGTGGGCGAAAACGGCCGCATCCGCACCCAGCAGGCTCAGCAGCTGGTGGCCGGGCAGGCGCGGATATCCGACGAAAGCAGGGGGCAGGTTGTCAGGCACGTGAACGAGGTCTAAAATTTGTGCGTTGCGAGACCGAACATGATAGGCCAAACAACCCCCACTCCCGACGACGAATCTGAAGCTCCGCTGGTCCCCGCGGCACCCGTGCCCGTGGAACAGGAAAAAGCAGAGGAATTCGGCGGCCGCGGCGGACTTGATCCGGTGCGGTACGGCGATTGGGAGAAAAACGGACGCTGCATCGATTTCTGATCAGCATTGAGCCAACGCGGCCGTGTGCCGCCCAGCCGAGACAACGAGCCCAGCGAATGGCGACCAGACAACGCCCACTTTCCCCGCACCTTCAGGTGTATCGCTGGCAGATTCAGATGGCCACCTCGATCCTGCATCGAGCCACTGGCGTCTTTCTGTCTGTTGGTGCCCTCATCATCGCCGCCGGCCTGCTGGCCCTGATGATGGGGCCCGAGTCCTGGAACTGCTTCACCGGCCATGCCGGGGCCTGGTATGGCCGCGTGTTCCTGTTCGCGTGGACATGGTCGTTCGCCTACCACCTGTGCAATGGCATCCGCCACATCGTGCAGGACTTCGCCATCGGCTTCCGCATCGCGACGTTCATCCGCAGCAGCTGGATGTCGGTCATCGGCAGCCTGGCGATCACCCTGGCCGTGTGGGCCTATGTGATGTTCGGAGGTGCCGCATGAGCAAGTTCCGTACCCCGCTGAAGAGCGTGCGTGGCCTGGGTTCGGCCAAGACCGGCACCGAGCACTTCGTGCATCAGCGTCTGACCGCTGCCGCGCTGGTGGTGCTGGGCATCTGGTTCCTGGTGTTCGTGCTGGGCCTGCTGGGCTCGGATTACGCGACCGCCACCGCTGCGATCGCCAAGCCGTGGAACGCGGTGCCGCTGATCGGTCTGCTGATCGCCATGTTCTGGCACGCGCAGCTCGGCCTGCAGGTCGTGCTGGAAGACTACATCCACGAATCGCTGCTGGCCCTGGTGCTGCAGACCGCGGTGAAGTTCGTCGCCGTGCTCGGCATGATCGTCAGTGTGTTTGCGGTGGGCCGCATCGCCCTCGGCGTTGCCTGAGCCCAGGCGCCAAGACAGGAATCCAGACTAGATGTCCGCTTACAAGATTACCGAACACAAGTACGACATGGTCGTGGTCGGCGCCGGCGGCGCCGGCCTGCGCGCCACGTTCGGCCTGGCCGCCAAGGGCCTGCAGACCGTGTGCCTGACCAAGGTCTTCCCGACCCGTTCGCACACCGTTGCCGCCCAGGGCGGTATCTCGGCCGCACTCGCCAACATGGGCGAGGACGACTGGCGTTACCACTTCTTCGACACCATCAAGGGTTCGGACTGGCTGGGTGACCAGGACGCCATCGAATACATGTGCCGTGAGGCCATTCCGGCAATCATCGAGCTCGAACACTACGGCGTGCCGTTCTCGCGCACCGCCGAGGGCAAGATCTACCAGCGTCCGTTCGGTGGCATGACCACCAAGTACGGTGAAGGCCCGGCGGCGCAGCGTACCTGCGCGGCGGCTGACCGTACCGGTCACGCGATGCTGCACACGCTGTACCAGCAGTCGCTCAAGCACGATGCGCGCTTCATGATCGAGTACTTCGCACTCGACCTGATCTTCGATGACGAAGGCGCCTGCCGCGGCGTGCTGGCCCTTGACATGTCCGACGGCACCCTGCATCTGTTCCGCGCCCAGGGCGTGGTGCTGGCCACCGGCGGTTACGGCCGTGCCTACTTCAGCGCCACCTCGGCGCATACCTGCACCGGTGACGGTGGCGGCCTGGCGATGCGTGCCGGCCTGGCCATGCAGGACATGGAGTTCGTGCAGTTCCATCCGACCGGCATCTACGGCGCCGGCTGCCTGATCACCGAGGGTGTCCGCGGTGAAGGTGGCATCCTGCGCAACAGCAGTGGCGAGCGCTTCATGGAACGCTACGCACCGCATTACAAGGACCTGGCCTCGCGCGACGTGGTCAGCCGTTCGATGACCATCGAGATCCGCGAAGGCCGCGGCGTCGGCGAGCACAAGGATCACATCCTGCTCGACCTGACCCACCTCGGCCCGGGCGTGATCGACGACAAGCTGCCGGGCATCGCCGAGAGCGCCCGCATCTTCGCTGGCGTCGACGTGCACAAGCAGCCGATTCCGGTCATTCCGACCGTGCACTACAACATGGGCGGCATCCCGACCAACTACCACGGTGAAGTGGTGCAGCGGGTCGGCGACAACGACAATGCCGTGGTGCCGGGCCTGTACGCCATCGGCGAAGCGGCCTGCGTGTCCGTGCATGGCGCCAACCGCCTGGGCTCGAACTCGCTGCTGGACCTGGTAGTGTTCGGTCGCGCGGTGGCCAACCGCTGCGCCGAGACCATCAAGCCGGGCGCGGCGCACAAGCCGCTGCCGGCCGATGCCTGCGACAAGGCGCTGGGGCTGCTGGACAAGCTGCGCCACGCCAACGGCGATACCCCGACCTCGGTCATCCGTGATCGCATGCAGCGCACCATGCAGGCCGACGCCGCCGTCTTCCGCACCAGCCAGACGCTGAAGGAAGGCTGCGAGAAGATGGACAAGATCTTCGACTCGTTCCAGGACGTGAAGGTCTCCGACCGTTCGCTGGTCTGGAACTCGGACCTGATCGAGACCTACGAGCTGAACAACCTGCTGCTCAACGCGGTGGCGACGATCAACTCGGCCGAACAGCGCAAGGAAAGCCGCGGCGCGCATGCGCACGAGGATTTCCCGGACCGCGACGACGTCAACTGGCAGAAGCACACCCTGGTCAGCGTCGACGAGAAGGGCAAGTGCAGCTTCGACTACCGTCCGGTGCACATGTACACGTTGACCGACGACGTGTCCGTGGTGCCGCCGAAGCCGCGCGTGTACTGATCCGACCCCGCCTACCATGCAATCCGCGCCCAAGGGCGCGGGCCGCCTGAGCCAACGAGAGCAGCCATGGCCGAGTTTTCACTCCCCAAGAATTCCAAGATCACGAAGGGCAAGCACTTCCCCGTCAAGAACGGCGGCAAGAACGTGCGCACCTTCAAGATCTACCGCTGGAGTCCGGACGACGACAGCAACCCGCGCACCGATACCTATGAGGTCGATCTGGACGCCTGTGGCCCGATGGTCCTGGACGCCCTGATCAAGATCAAGAACGAGATCGACCCGACCCTGACCTTCCGCCGCTCCTGCCGCGAAGGTATCTGTGGTTCGTGCGCGATGAACATCGATGGCACCAATACCCTGGCCTGCACCCGAGCCATCTCGGACTGCGGCAAGAAGGAAGTGCCGATCTACCCGCTGCCGCACATGAACGTGGTGAAGGATCTGGTTCCGGACCTGACCCACTTCTACGCGCAGTACGCGTCGATCAAGCCGTGGATCCGCACCCAGACCCCGGCGCCGCCGGACCGTGAGCGCCTGCAGTCGCCGGAAGACCGCAAGAAGCTCGACGGCCTGTACGAGTGCATCCTGTGCGCCTGCTGCTCGACCAGCTGCCCGAGCTACTGGTGGAACGGCGAGCGTTACCTGGGCCCGGCGATCCTGCTGCAGGCCTATCGCTGGATCATCGACTCGCGCGATGAGGACACCGGTGCGCGCCTGGACGATCTGGAAGATCCGTTCAAGCTGTACCGCTGCCACACCATCATGAACTGCGCCCGGACCTGCCCGAAGGGCCTGAACCCGGCGCTGGCGATCGCCGAGATCAAGAAGCTGATGATGGAACGCCGCGCCTGATACGGTCCGGCTGTACCCGGTAGAGCCACGCCATGCGTGGCTGCACCTCCCAGCAGAGCCACGCCATGCGTGGCTTTGCTGCATCTGGAGAAACACGATGGAAGAAGACGTTCTGCTGAAGAAGCTGCACTGGCGCTGCCGCCGCGGCATGCGCGAGCTGGACCAGCTGTTCGGCCGTTACCTCGACCACGAATGGAGCACTGCGCCGACCGAAGAGCGCGAGGTTTTCCTGTTCCTGCTCGACTGCGAGGACGATAAATTGTGGCGCTGGTTCATGGGCTACGAGGCCTGCCCGCATGCGCACGCAGTCCCCCTCATGCAGAAGATCCTCGCCCTCAAGCCTTGAGTGGCGGCCCTCACGGCTGCAGGCCGCCGCCCAGCTGGCGGTGCTGCTGGCCGCGCCCTGGCTGCTGCGTGCATCGGACCTGCCGCCGCGCCTGCTGATGCCCGCGGTGCTGCTGGCCTGGGCCATCGGCGTGACCGAACTGGCCTGGCGCCAACGCAGGCCACGCGTGCAGGTGCGTCTGCCGGCGCCACCCGAGTCGCTGCAGGTGGCGGGGAAGGAGGTGGAGGCGCCGCAGCTGGTGGTGCGTGGCCCATGGCTGTTGTTGGTCTGGCGTGAGGATCGTCGCCGTCGGCGCCTGCTGTTCTGGCCGGATGTGCTCGATTCCGGGCAGCGACGTGAACTGCGACTGGCCGTCGCCGCACGCGGCGTTTCCCGTCGGCCCCGGTCGATGGCACCATAAGCTGAATTGACCGGCGTGCCTGCATGTTCAAACCCATCCCCGTGGCCATTGGCCTGCGCTACCTGCGCGCCAAGCGCCGCAACGGCTTCATCTCCTTCATCTCGATGGCATCGATCCTGGGCATCGCGCTCGGCGTGACGGTGCTGATCACCACCCTCGCGGTGATGAGCGGTTTCCAGAAGGAAATCCGCAGCCGCCTGCTGCAGATGACCGCGCACACCACCATCAGCCGCGACGGCGAGCCGATGCCGGACTGGATGCGCGTGGTCGACGTGGCCAGCAAGGACCCGCGCGTGGCCGGTGCCGCGCCGTACATCGAGATCCAGTCGATGATCAGCGGCCCGCGCGTGCAGGGCGCGATCATCCAGGGCATCGATCCGGCGCTTGAGCCGAAGGTGTCGGTGATCGACAAGAAGGTCACCAAGGGCAGCTACGACAGCCTCACGCCGGGCAGCTTCAACCTGTTGCTGGGCAAGGAACTGGCGATCTGGCTGGGCGTGGACGTCGGCGACCAGGTGCTGGTGACCTTTGCAGAAGTGCAGGGCACGCCTGCCGGCGCGGTGCCGCGGATGAAACGCTTCACCGTCAGCGGCATCTTCGAGGCCGGTTACAACGAAGTCGATCGTGGCGTGGGCTTCGCCAACATGCAGGACCTGGAGCGGGTGCTGCGGTCCGATGGCGCTACCGGCGTGCGGCTGAAACTGCACGACATGGATCGCTCGCTGGAAGTGGGCGTGGACCTGGCGCAGAACCTCGGTGGTGCGTACCGGGTGAGTGACTGGACCCAGCAGAACGCCAACCTCTACCACTCGCTGCGCATGGAGAAGGTGGTGATGGGCATCCTGCTGTCGCTGATCATCGCCATGGGCGCCTTCAACCTGGTCTCCTCGCAGGTGATGCTGGTGACCGACAAGCAGGCCGACATCGCCATCCTGCGCACCCTCGGCCTGACTCCAGGCGGCGTGATGCAGGTGTTCATGGTGCAGGGTTCGCTGATCGGCATCTTCGGCACGCTGGCCGGCCTGATCGGTGGCATCACCCTCACACTCAACCTGGAGCGCATCCTCGGCGCCATCGAGAGCGTGTTCAACGTCAAGCTGATGCCGGAGGATGTCTACTACATCACCGGCCTGCCGACCGACATGCAGACCGGCGACGTGGTAGCGATCACCGTGGTCGCACTGCTGATGAGCTTCCTGGCCACCCTGTACCCCGCCTGGCGGGCAGCACGCACCCAGCCGGCGGAGGCCCTGCGCTATGAATAAGGTCTTCAACCGCGGCGATGAAGTGATCCGCGCCGAAGCACTGGGCAAGACCTACGCTGAAGGGCGCATGCAGACCCCGGTGTTCGATGGCCTGGACCTGACCGTGACCGCCGGTGAGACGGTGGCAATCATCGGTGCCTCCGGCGCCGGCAAGAGTACGCTGCTGCACCTGCTGGGTGGGTTGGACATTCCGACCGCCGGCGAGGTCTACGTGACTGGCCAGCGCATGTCGGCGCTGTCGGACACCGCGCGTGGCCTGCTGCGCAACCAGGCGCTGGGGTTCGTCTATCAGTTCCATCATCTGCTGCCGGAGTTCACCGCGCTGGAAAACGTGATGATGCCGGTGCTGCTTGCCGGTACCGCCGTGGCCGAGGCGAGCAGTCGGGCCACCACGCTGCTGGAAGCGGTCGGCCTGGGCCATCGCCTGGATCACAAGCCGGGTGAACTGTCCGGTGGTGAGCGCCAGCGTGCCGCGGTGGCCCGTGCGCTGGTCAATCACCCAGCCTGCGTGCTGGGTGACGAGCCGACCGGCAACCTGGATGACCGCACCGCCGGCACCGTGTTCGAGCTGATGCTGGAGCTCAACCGCGCACGTCACACCAGCCTGGTGCTGGTCACCCATGATCGCAGCCTGGCGCGCCGCCTGGACCGGGTGCTGGAGCTGCGCGAAGGGCGCCTGCACGCACTGGCCCACGCCGACGTCTGAGGCGCCCGGCCCGCTTTGGTAGAAGCCGACCCTGGTCGGCTGCTCCTGCAGGGCAAGCGCCAACCAAGGTTGGCGACTACCGGAATCCGGAGCCTTGGGTCTGCTTTGGTAGAGGTCGACCTTGGTCGACCGCCGACCGGCGCCTGAATGGGGCTGCCGGTCGTCGCGCCGGCATTGCCGGCCCAGGCGCATGATGGCGACAGTTCCCCGAGGAGATCGCCATGAAGACCCCGATCCTGATGGCCGGACTCTGCCTGGCTCTGGCCGCCTGCGCGACCACCGGCCGGCTCAGCAGCGCCGAGAAGCTTGACCTTTACCGTGCCCACGCCGGCGCGCCACAGAACGACATGCAGTTCTTCGGCACCCTCAATGGCTGGACCGAACTGGGCGACAGCGCGCTTGCGGTATGGACGCGTCCCAGCGAGGCCTATCTGCTGGAATTGAGAGGCGCGTGCCAGGACCTGACATATGCCACAGCCATCGGCCTGACCAGCCAGATGAACCGTGTTTCGGCGCGCTTCGACAAGGTGCTGGTGCGCGACCCCACCGGCGGCCCGCGCATGCCATGCTTCATCGACAGCATCCGCAAGCTGGACGTGAAGGCGCTGCGCACGTCGGAGCAGGAGCTGCGCCAGGCGCAGGTGCAGGAGCGCGAGGAAAACACCGCACCGGCGAAATGATCAGAAAAGGGGACGGAGGGGATTAAGTCGTTTGTGCCACAAACGACTTAATCCCCTCCGTCCCCTTTTTGTTGTCAGGCTTCCGGGGTGAAGCCAGCCGGCTTTTCCGCGTCCTTCTCGAACAGGAACTTGACCAGTTCGCCTTCAAGGAACGCGCGATGCTCCGGCGTGCGCGGCGACAGGCGGTTTTCGTTGATCAGCATGGTCTGGTGCGCCAGCCATGCGGCCCAGGCCTGCTTGCCGATGTTGTTGAAGATGCGCTGGCCCAGCTCGCCGGGGTAGGGCACGAAGTCCAAACCTTCGGCATCGCGTTGTTCGTACTGGCAGAAGACGGTTCGGGGCATGGCACTCACTCGTGGTTGCGGGGTTTCTTGGAATTTCGTTTCGACGCCTTGATCGTGGCACCGTCGAGCAGTTTGCGGATCGGCGCCGGCAGGCCCAGCGCGGGCAGTTCGTCGCTGGCGACCCAGCGTAGCGTCGGTTCTTCCACCCGCAGGCCGTTCACCTGCCGCGACAGTACCTGCAGATGCAGCCTGTAGTGGCTGAAGGTGTGCTGCAGTACCGGCAGCTCCTCGGCGTCTTCCAGCGAGCCGTCGACATGGGCATCGAACCAGTCCTGGAGCACGCTGCCGGCGTCGGCCTGCGGCAGCGTCCACAGCTGCGCCCAGATGCCGGTGTCGGGCCGCTTCTGCAGCAGCACGCGCTGCTGGGCGTCGCGCAGCAGCAGGGCCACTGCTTCGCGCTCGGGCAGGGTCTTGCTGGGCTTGGGCGCGGGTAGTTCAGCGGTGCGGCCTTCGCGGCGCGCTACGCACGCGTCCTGCAGCGGGCAGATCACGCAGGCGGGTTTGGCGCGGCTGCACACGGTCGCACCCAGGTCCATCTGCGCCTGGGTGTAATCGGCCATGCGCCCGGCCGGCACCTGTGCCACGTGCGCCTCGGCGATGGCCCACAGTTGCTTCTCGATGGCAGGCAGGCCGGGGAAGCCGTCGATGCCGTGATAACGGCTGAGCACGCGCTTGACGTTGCCATCGAGGATCGCGAACGGGTCGTTCCAGGCCTGGCTGAGGATCGCACCGGCGGTGCTGCGGCCGATGCCGGGCAGGGCATGCAGCGCGTCGAAGTCACGCGGCAGGCCGCCATCGTGCAGTTCGACGCAGCGCTTGGCTGCCGCGTGCAGGTTGCGTGCGCGGGCGTAGTAGCCGAGCCCCGCCCACTGCGCCATCACCGCGTCGTTGCTCGCGGCGGCGAGGTCGGGCAGGGTCGGGAAGTGCTGCAGGAACCGCTGGAAGTAGGGGATGACCGTGGTCACCTGGGTCTGCTGCAGCATGATTTCCGACAACCAGACCCGATAGGGGCTGCGCGGATGCTGCCAGGGCAGATCGTGGCGGCCGTGGTCGTCGAACCAGTGCAGCAGGCGGGCGACGAAGTCGTCGGTCTGCGTGGTTCCGGCGCTGGCGTGCGGCTGGCGGGGCATCGGTGTACCGGAGGTGGGCAGCCACCCATGGGGTGGCTCTACTGTGGTGGGTGTCGCCGCGATGAACCCTGCGCGGCCCGGAGCGCAGTAGAGCCACGCCATGCGTGGCTGCACGGTGTATCAGCCGCCCAGTGCTTCGGGCAGCAGGGCGTCGACGAAGGCTTCCGGATCGAACACGCGCAGGTCTTCCGGGCGCTCACCGATGCCGGCGAAGCGGATCGGAATGCCGAATTCGCGGGCCAGTGCGAACACCACGCCACCCTTGGCGGTACCGTCCAGCTTGGTCACCACCAGGCCGGTCACATTCACCGCGGCATTGAACTGGCGCAGCTGCGACAGCGCGTTCTGGCCGGTGGTGCCGTCGATCACCATCAGCACTTCGTGCGGCGCGGTGGCGTCGATCTTGCCGAGCACACGGCGGATCTTGCCCAGCTCGTTCATCAGGCCGGACTGGGTGTGCAGGCGGCCGGCGGTGTCGGCGATCAGCACTGAAGTGCCGCGCGCCTTGCCTGCCTGCAGCGCATCGAATGCCACCGACGCGGCATCGGCGTTCTGGCCCTGCGCGACCACGGCCACGCCGTTGCGCTCGCCCCAGGCCTGCAACTGGGCCACGGCGGCGGCACGGAAGGTATCGCCGGCGGCCAGCATCAGGCTGTGGCCTTCGTCCTTGAAGCGCTTGGCCAGCTTGCCGATGGTGGTGGTCTTGCCGACGCCGTTGACGCCGACGGTCAGCACCACGAAGGGCTTGGCAGTGCGGTCGATCACCAGCGGCTTGGCGACCGGCTGCAGGATCGCGATCAGCTCAGCGCGCAGCGCGGCCAGCAGTGCAGTGGCATCGGCGAACTCGCGCGCCTTCATGCGCTTGCGCAGGCCCTCGACCAGATCGGTGGTGGCACCTACGCCGACATCGGCGGTGATCAATGCGGTTTCGAGCTCGTCCAGCAGGTCGTCGTCGAGCTTGGGGTTGCGCGAGAACAGGCCGCCAAAGCTGCGCGCGATGACGCTGTTGCGCAGGCGCTCGCGCCAGCCGGGCTTGCCGGCAGTTGCGGGCACGGCATCGACCGAGGCGGCGGCCGGCAGATCGTCGGTGACCGGAACCGGTGCTGGGGTCGGCTCAGGCAGCGGTGCGGGTGCCGGTTCGATGGCCGGGGGCGCGATCGGGGCGACGTCGATCTGCGCCGTCGGCGCAGGAGCGGCCGGAACCGGTGCGGCTGGGGCCGGAATCACCGAGGTGGGCTCGACAGCGACCGGAACGGCGGCTGCCGGTGGCGGCTCGACCGGTGCAGGCTCGACCGGTACGGCTACCGGTGCCGGCTCCTTCTCCTTGTCCTCGACCGGCGCGGCCGACGGGAACGCCGCCGCCAGCTCTTCAGCCGAGTAGTGCTGGGTCTTGGGAGCCTCCGTTGCGGGGGCATCCTGGGGCTTCTTGCGGCGGAAAAAACTGAGCATTGGCAAAAGGCGCTGAAATCAGAGGGATATGCTACCACTCGGGCCTGTCGGGCCGATGTGGACTCAAGGTCGCGGCCCGCCGGCCGTTAACCGGTCCGGAGGGCTGCGCGGAGCGGCCCGGAGACCGCCATGAACAACGTGCTGGGAATCGCCCTCAGCGGGATGCGTGCTGCCCAGCAGGACGTGCAGGTGGCCGCGCACAACGTGGCCAACCTGGCGACTCCCGATGCCCAGCGCCTGCAGCTGCAGCGCAGTGCGGTGGCGCAGGGGGGAGTGGAAACGGCGGTAGCCACTACCGGCCCCGATCCGGGGGCGCCACTGGGTGATCTGCTGGCGGCCAAGGCCGAAGTGGTGGCTTTCGCTGCAAACGCCGCGGTGATCCGGCGGCAGGACCAGATGCTGGGCTCGCTGCTGGATCGCGAAGCCTGAGCAGCCCGCCTCGGCAAGCGCCAACCGCCGCCCCTGGTAGGTGCCAACCTTGGTTGGCACGCTTTTGGGGCGCCAACCAAGGTTGGCCTCTACCACGGCGGGAGTCGCCAACCAAGGTTGGCCTCTACCAGAGCGTCGCCGGGCATCGCCGGGCCATGCCCGGCGATCACCGCCTCGATCAGGCCGACAGCTCCAGCAGCAGCTTGTTCAGGCGCGCCACGTAGGCGCCCGGGTCCTTCAGGCTGTCACCGGCGGCCAGCGCGGCCTGGTCGAACAGCACCCGGCCCAGATCGTCGAAACGCGCGCCATCGGCCTCGGCATCGAGCTTGGCGATCAGCGGGTGGCCCGGGTTGATCTCCAGCACCGGCTTGCTGTCGGGCACCTTCTGCCCGCTGGCTTCCAGGATCTGGCGCATCTGCAGGCCCAGGTCCTGTTCGCCGATGGCCAGCACCGCCGGCGAATCGGTCAGGCGGTGCGAGACGCGCACTTCGGCCACATCATCGCCCAGCACCGTCTTCAGGCGCTCGACCAGGCCCTGCTTGTCCTTGGCGGCCGCTTCCTGTTCCTGCTTGTCGGCTTCGCTTTCCAGCGCGCCCAGGTCGAGGTCGCCGCGGGCGATGTCGACGAAGCCCTTGCCGTCGAAATCGGTCAGGTAGCCCATCAGCCACTCGTCGATGCGGTCGGTCAGCAGCAGCACTTCCACGCCCTTCTTGCGGAACACTTCCAGGTGCGGGCTGTTGCGCACCTGGCTGTAGCTCTCGCCGGTCAGGTAGTAGATCTTGTCCTGGCCTTCGGCCATGCGGCCGAGGTAATCGGCCAGCGACACGGTCTGCGCATCGCCATCGCCACGGGTGGAGGCGAAGCGCAGCAGGCCGGCCACCTTCTCGCGGTTGTTGTAGTCCTCCGCCGGGCCTTCCTTCAGCACCTGGCCGAATTCCTTCCAGAACGTGGCGTACTGTTCCGGCTTGTCGGCGGCCAGTTTTTCCAGCATGTCCAGCGAGCGCTTGGTCAGCGCCGCCTTCATCGAATCGATGACCGGGCCGGACTGCAGGATCTCACGCGAGACGTTCAGCGACAGATCGTTGGAATCGACCACGCCCTTGATGAAGCGCAGGTACAGCGGCAGGAACTGCTCGGCCTGGTCCATCACAAACACGCGCTGCACATACAGCTTCAGGCCCTTGGGCGCATCGCGATGGTACAGATCGAACGGCGCGCGGCCGGGCACGTACAACAGCGAGGTGTACTCCAGCTTGCCTTCAACCTTGTTGTGGCTCCAGGCCAGCGGGTCGCTGTGGTCGTGCGCCACGTGCTTGTAGAACTCGGTGTACTCGGCGTCGCTGATCTCGGTGCGCGGGCGGGTCCACAGTGCGCTGGCGCGGTTGACGGTTTCCCATTCGACCGCGGCGCCTTCTTCGCCACCTTCCTTCGGCATCTGGATCGGAAGGCCGATATGGTCGGAGTACTTCTTGAGGATGCTGCGCAGGCGCCAGCCATCGGCGAAGTCGTGCTCGCCATCCTTCAGGTGCAGGACGATGCGGGTGCCGCGTTCGGCCTTGTCGACAGTGGCCACTTCGAAATCGCCTTCGCCGCGCGAGGTCCAGCGCACGCCTTCGCCTGCAGCCAGGCCGGCGCGGCGCGAGGTCACTTCCACTTCGTCGGCGACGATGAAGGCGCTGTAGAAGCCGACGCCGAACTGGCCGATCAGCTGCGAATCCTTCTTCTGGTCGCCGGACAGCTGGCGCAGGAAATCGCCGGTGCCGGACTTGGCGATGGTGCCGAGATGGGCGATGGCTTCGGCGCGGCTCATGCCGATGCCGTTGTCTTCGATGGTGATGGTGTGGGCGGCGGGGTCGAAGCTGACGCGCACGCGCAGTTCGCTGTCGCCTTCCAGCAGGGCCGGCTGGGTCAGGGCTTCGAAGCGCAGCTTGTCGGCGGCGTCGGCGGCATTGGAGACCAGCTCGCGGAGGAAGATTTCCTTGTTGGAGTACAGCGAGTGGATCATCAGCTGCAGCAGCTGCTTGACTTCGGTCTGGAAGCCAAGGGTTTCGGTCTGGGTGGTCTCGGTCATCGATAAGGCTCCATGTGCAATGCCGCGCCAGCGCGTGCGGCCTCGCCAAGGGGTATGGCTGATTGTCCCGAAATCAAGGGGTTGTTCGGCCGGGCTGCGCCCGGCACCCGCCGAGGCCAGAGCAACAGCAACAGCAACAGCGGCATTCCGTGGGATGGCGGGGCACTGTGGGTTCGCGGGGACGCCGTGAACCCATCCATGGGGGCTTGGTCGCCGCATCCATGCGGCTCACACCCCGCGAACCCACAGTGCCCCGCCTTCGACAGGTTCACGCGGCTGTTGGTGGGTGCCGACCGTTGGTCGGCACATCTGTCAGATATCGAAATAAAACGGGGTCAGATCCGCTTCCCGCAGGAAAACGGATCTGACCCCAAGAGTCGACAGATCGTAGGAAACTGTCGAAGGCGGGGTGGGTCCGGTTGAGGGGGTGTGAGCGCCATGGATGGCGCGACCAAGCCCCCATGGATGGGTTTACGGCGTCCCCCTCAACCGGACCCACCCCGCCAACCCACGGATAGCCGGCTTTTGCCCTTGCTTCGGCTGTTGCTCTGGCCTCTGCGGGTTCCGGGCGCCGCCCGGACGACTACAATCCCGCTCATGCTGAAATTCTCGAATGAACCCCGCCGGGGTCGCCTGTGAGCGGCCGTGGCGGCAATGATGGCCAGGTCCGCATCATCGGTGGGCGCTGGCGCAATACCCGCCTGCCGGTGCCTACCCTGCCAGGCCTGCGGCCGAGCAGCGACCGCGTGCGCGAGACCCTTTTCAACTGGTTGATGCCCAGACTGGGCGGCGCGCGGGTGCTGGACCTGTTCGCCGGCAGCGGCGCGCTGGGGCTGGAGGCGGTCTCACGCGGTGCCGCCCACGCCACCCTGGTCGAGCGCGATGCGCAGCTGGGACGCAACCTGGCCGCCGCCGTCGCCAAGCTGCAGGCCAGCGACCAGATCACCGTCGTGCAGGCCGATGCCCTGCGCTGGCTGCAGGGTGCTCCGGCACAGCAGGCCGACCTGGTCTTCATCGATCCGCCGTTTGCCGATGGCCTGTGGCAGGACGTGCTGGCCCAGCTGCCGCGGCACCTGGCCGCCGACGCCTGGCTGTACCTGGAATCGCCGGCCGGCCACGTGCCGGTGCTGCCGCCGGACTGGCTGCTGCACCGCGAGGGCGGCACCCGTGAGGTGCGCTTTGCCCTGTACCGCCGTGCCACTGCTACACTTTGACCTCATCTGAACATCTGCATCCGCCCATGACCGTGGCCAACCGCCGCATTGCCGTCTACCCCGGCACGTTCGACCCGATCACCAACGGTCATATCGACCTTGTGAGCCGGGCCGCGCCGCTGTTCGAAAAGGTCGTGGTCGGCGTGGCGCAGAGCCCGTCCAAGGGCCCGGCGCTGCCGCTGGAGCAGCGCGTGCAGCTGGCACGTGGCGCACTGGGCCACCACAGCAACGTCGAGGTCATCGGCTTCGATACCCTGCTGGCCCATTTCGTACGTTCGGTCCAGGGCGGGGTGCTGCTGCGCGGCCTGCGCGCGGTGTCCGACTTCGAGTACGAGTTCCAGATGGCCAGCATGAACCGCCACCTGATCCCCGAGGTCGAGACCCTGTTCCTGACCCCGGCCGAGCAGCACAGCTTCATTTCGTCCTCGCTGGTCCGCGAGATCGCGCGCCTGGGCGGTGACGTGTCCGGCTTCGTGCCGGCCGCAGTGCTCGAAGCCCTGCGCAAGGTCCGCGAAGCGAAGGCGGCGCAGTCGTAAGCCCTGCTGTACCCGCACCCCATTACGTACAACACCACGCACCATTCCGGGAGGAAACCCATGAACACCACCATGCGCGCGATGCTGATCGCTTCGTTGGCCCTGGCCTTCACCGCCTGCAAGAAGGAAGAGGCCGCTCCGGTCGACGAGGCCAAGCAGGCCCTGGTCGCCCCGTCCAAGGACGACGATGCAGGCTGGAAGAAGTACCTGCAGGAAGTGGCGATCCAGAACATGGGCAACATCACCAACAGCCCGTTCCTGTACTACCTCTCGCCGGAATCGGATCCGGACTTCCAGGCCAAGTACGAGCGCCAGACCGAGAGCGCGACCCAGGCCGTGGCCCGTGGCGTGCAGCCGGGCAACATGCTGGCCTTCGGTTCGTCGGCCTCGGGCAAGATGGCTGACATGATCCAGGCCGTGTTCAAGGATGTGTCGCCGGATTCGATGAAGGGCGTGCGCGTCGTCTTCATCGGCCAGTCGGCCGACAACGCCCGCGTGCAGGCTGCGATCCAGCCGACCGGTGCCGAGTACATTTTCGTCGAAGCCAAGTAATACCGAGCCGTGGCGGCCATGCTCCGGCATGGCCCGGGCGGCGTCCTGCAAGGGCGCCGCTGATGACCTGACCGGCCCGCGCGCCCGCGCTGGCCGGTCCTTTGTCCCAGGGCGCGGGCGAGGAGTATCGCCGTGTCGCTGAAAATCAACGAGCTCTGCGTCAACTGCGACGTATGCGAGCCGGCCTGCCCGAACCAGGCCATTGCGATGGGTGAAACCATCTACGTGATCGACCCTGCGCGCTGCACCGAATGCGTGGGTCATTTCGACGAGCCACAGTGCGTGGTCGTCTGCCCGGTCGAGTGTATCGATCCGGACCCGGAGATCGTGGAAACGGAAGACCAGCTGCTGGCCAAGCTGCGCCAGCTGCAGCACGATCACCCCGAACTCTACGCGGAGCCCCCATCCGAATGAAGACGCTGATCGTCCGCCCCCTGTTGCTGCTCGGCCTGCTGCTGAGCCCGATGGCCTGGGCCGACAGCCCGGCCCGTGCGGAGCGCCCCGATGGCGCGGCCATTGCCAGTGGCCACACGCTGGCCACCCAGGCCGGCATCGACATCCTGGCGCAGGGTGGCAACGCCTTCGATGCCGCGGTGGCGGTGTCGTCCACGCTGGCGGTGGTCGAGCCGATCAGCTCCGGCCTGGGCGGTGGCGGTTTCTTCCTGCTGCATGACGCGGCCACCGGCAAGGACATGATGCTGGACGCGCGCGAGACCGCACCGGCGGCGGCCACGCCGCAGGCCTTCCTCGACAAGCAGGGCAACCTGGACCGCGACCGCTCGGTCAACGGTGCCTGGTCGGCCGGTATTCCGGGCCTGCCTGCGGCGCTGGTCGAACTGTCGGCCAAGCACGGCAAGCTGCCGCTGTCTGCATCGCTGCAGCCGGCCATCCGCATCGCGCGCGAAGGCTTCCCGGTCTACGACCGCATGGCCAAGGGCTATGCCTCGCGCCGCGAAGTGATGGAGCGCTACCCCGGCACCCGTGAGGTCTACCTGCGCAACGGCAAGCCGATCGCCAGCGGTGACCTGTTCAAGCAGCCGGAACTGGCGCAGACGCTGGAGCGCCTGGCGGCCGGCGGCTTCGACGGCTTCTACAAGGGCCAGACCGGCAAACTGCTGCTGGCCGGCGTGAAGCAGGCCGGCGGCAAGTGGACCGCTGAAGAGCTGGCCGGCTACCGGGTGAAGCAACGCGAGCCGATCGTGTTCAGTTACAACGGCTGGAAAATCACCACCGCGCCGCCGCCGTCGTCCGGTGGCATCGCGCTGGCCAGCATGCTGCAGATCCTGGAAGGCTGGGACATCAACAAGATGGACCCGGCGCACCGCACCCATCTGGTGGTGGAGTCGATGCGCCGTGCCTACCGCGACCGCACCTTCTTCCTCGGCGATCCGGACTTCGTGCAGATCCCGCAGAAGGTGCTGACCAGCAAGGATTACGCACAGGGCCTGCGTGCCACGATCCATCCGGAGAAGGCCACGCCCAGCGACCTGCTGTCGGGCAACCCGACGCCGCTGGAGGACGACGAGACCACGCACTTCTCGATCATCGACCGAGACGGCAACCGTGTTGGCGCCACCCAGACCGTCAACCTGCTGTACGGCTCGGGGCTTATTCCGAAGGGCACCGGCGTGCTGCTGAACAACGAGATGGACGACTTCGCGCTGAAGCCGGGCACGCCCAATGCGTTCGGTGTGATGGGCTACGAGGCCAATGCGCCGAAGCCGGGCAAGCGCATGCTCAGCTCGATGACGCCGACCTTCATGGAGAACGCCGACAAGGTGGTGGTGCTGGGTACCCCGGGTGGCAGCCGCATCATCACCATGGTGCTGCTGGGCATCCTCGGCTACGACGCCGGGCTGGATGCGCAGCAGGTTGCCGCGCTGCCGCGTTACCACCACCAGTGGCTGCCGGACCTGGTCGAAGCCGAGGACGATGCGTTCGACGCGGCGACGGTGAAGCAGCTGCAGGCGATGGGTCACAAGATCGACCTGCCGGGCGACGTTGCCGCAGGCGGCCGCGGGTCCAGCCACGTGTGGGGCAACCTGCAGACCGTGGAATGGGACCGCAAGGCGAACAAGCTGTTCGGCGGCAGCGACCCGCGCAATCCGGTTGGCAGCGCCCAGGTCGTGCCGGCACGTTGACCCGGTAGTGCCGGCCGCTGGCCGGCAACCAGGTGAATCACCAATACCCCAGGACCCCGCCGGCCGGCGGGGTTCTGCATTCTGTGGCTAGCGATTATTTAACGAGCCGGCGCCGATAATCGGCGCATGAAACTCTGGTCTATTCGTGGAAACTCGCAACGCCTCGATGGCGGCGCGATGTTCGGCAACGCGCCGCGTGCGTTGTGGGAAAAATGGGCGGCACCGGACGAGCTCAATCGCATCGAGCTGGCCTGCCGTGCGCTGCTTGCCAGCCCGCTGGAAGGCAAGACAGTGCTGTTTGAAACCGGTATCGGGGCGTTCTTCGATCCGCGCATGCGCGAGCGTTACGGTGTGCAGGAAAGCCAGCACGTGCTGATCGATTCGCTGCGCGAGGCCGGTTTCGAGCACGAGGATATCGACGTGGTGGTGCTCAGCCACCTGCACTTCGATCACGCCGGAGGCCTGCTGGCTGCGTGGAGCGAAGGGCGTGAGCCGGAACTGCTGTTCCCCAATGCGACCTATGTGGTCGGTGCGCAGCATTGGCTGCGCGCCATGCAGCCGCATCCGCGCGACCGGGCCAGCTTCATTCCAGAGCTGCCTGGCCTGCTGCAGGCCAGCGGCCGCCTGGAAGTGGTGGACGGCGAGTATTCGAAGGTACTGGGTCGCAGCGTTCGCTTCAGCTACAGCGACGGCCATACGCCGGGGTTGATGCTGGCTGAGATCGTCGGCCATGCGCACGCCGGCGAGGATGCACACGGTGGGGTGGTGTTCTGTGCCGACCTGATTCCCGGCCGCTCATGGGTGCATGTACCGATCACCATGGGCTACGACCGCAACGCCGAACTGCTGATCGACGAGAAGCGGCAGTTCCTTGAGGACAAGCTGGCGCGCAACGTGCATCTGTTTTTCACCCACGACCCGCAGGTGGCGTTGGCGCAGCTGGGCAGGGATGACAAGGGTCGTTTCGTGACCCTGCACGAACAGGGCGAGCTGAAGGCACGCGCCCTGGGGTAATGAAAAGGCCGGGCAATGCCCGGCCTTTCACAGACGGCGGTAGATCCACGCCATGCGTGGATGGCGTTTTATCCGGACACGACGATTACGACGCCTTCAGGCAGCTGCTCATGAAGGTCTTGCGCGCATCACCGGCCAGCTTCTTCGTACCGGCATCGGCGTTGCATTTGCGCATGCGTTCCTGCGGAGTTGTCGCGGCCTTGGTCTCGGCGGCATGGCCGCTGAGGCAGGAGCTCTGTGCAGTCTTGTAGGCATCACCCTTCAAGCCCTTGTTCTTGGCCGAGCAGTCGGCCATGCGCTGCTGCTGCGGAGTGGTGGCATTGGCAGCCAGGGGCAGGCCGACCAGCAGGACGGCGGCCAGCAGGAAAGAGGCTTTCATCGGGAGCTCCAAGGGTGGCGGGTGCGCGGAGCATTCGCTTCCAGCCTGCAAGGCCACGTGAAGAATCACGCCACTGTCGCGCCTGCTTGCGGCAACGTTCAGATCGGCGTATTACTTAGCCATATGGGTAAGTATGATCCAGCCATTCAAGAGGTCTTCCAGGCGCTGGCCGATCCGACCCGGTGCGCGATCGTGTCCGCGTTGGGGCAGGGGCCGCGCACGGTATCGATGCTGGCCGAGCCCTTCGAAATGGCCTTGCCCTCGCTGATGAAACATCTGGCCGTGCTGGAGCGCAGTGGCGTGGTGCGCAGCCGCAAGCAGGGGCGTGTACGCACCTGCGAACTGGTGCCGGAACGGTTGGGCCAGGCCGAGCAATGGCTGGCCGCGCAGCGCGCCGTCTGGGAAGCGCGCGCCGACCGCATGGTCGAGTTTGTCGAAACCCTTCACCGACAGGAGCAGGCCCATGGCCGTAGACGCAGGCAACAACCCTGACACCGATCTGGTCATCAGCCGCGTGCTGAACGCACCGCGTGCCGCCTTGTGGCGGGCGTGGACCCATCCGGAACTGCTGCGCCAGTGGTGGTGCCCGACGCCGTGGACCACCGAAGTGCGTGCCTTCGACCTGCGCCCCGGCGGGGCCTTCCACACCTTCATGCAGGGCCCCGACGGCGGCAGCAGTGACAACCCGGGCAGCTTCCTGGAGATCGTGCCGGAGCAGCGCCTGGTGTTCACCTCGATGCTCGGCCCGGGCTGGCGGCCGCAGTCACCGTGGCTGGGCTTCACCGCCATCATCACGATGGAGGACGAAGGGCAGGGCTGCCGTTATACCGCGTGGGTGATGCACCCGGACAAGGCCCTGCGTGACCAGCATGAACAGATGGGTTTTTTCGATGGCTGGAACATGGCCATCGACCAGCTGCAGGCACTGGCGACCGGTCTGTGAATACTTGGGGTCAATATTTGGGGTCAGATCCCTTTGCGCAGGCAAAGGGCTCTGACCCCTTCAACCAGATCACACCACGCGGGTGCCGAAGATGCGATCACCGGCATCGCCCAGGCCCGGCAGGATGTAGCCCTTGTCGTTGAGCTGGGCATCGATGGCCGCGGTGTAGATTTCCACGTCCGGGTGCACGGCCTTGACCGCGTCGATGCCTTCCGGGGCGGCCACCAGGAAGATGCCCTTGATGCGGCGGGCACCGGCACGCTTGAGCATGTCGATGGTGGCGATCAGGGTGCCGCCGGTGGCCAGCATCGGGTCCAGGATCAGCGCGTCGCGCTCTTCCAGGCGGCCGGTCAGGCGCTCGAAGTAGGGCACCGGCTGCAGGGTTTCCTCATCGCGCTGCAGGCCGACCACGCTGACGCGCGCGGCCGGGATCAGCGACAGTACGCCGCTGAGCATGCCCAGGCCGGCACGCAGGATCGGCACTACGGTGATCTTGGCGCCGGCGATGCGCTGCACGGTGACCGGGCCGGCCCAGCCGGGCAGGGTGTGCGGTTCGGTGTCCAGGTCGGCGGTGGCCTCGTAGGCCAGCAGCGTGCCCAGTTCATTGGCCAGCTCGCGGAAATCCTTGGTGCTGAGCGCGGCATTGCGCATCAGGCCGATCTTGTGCTGCACCAGCGGGTGGCGCACTTCGACGATCTTCATGGTCGGGAAGGGGAAAAGGAGAGAGGACGCCATTTTGCCGGATTGGACGCCCAACCCCAAACCGGGCCGGAGACGGCCTGCATGAAATGTGCAGATCCATGTCACGGCCATGCAACCTTGCGGACATACCGTGCAGACCCATTCTTAACAGGAATGGGGATTCCCAGTGCATATCAAGACTCCGTTGGCCGTTGCCATCACCCTGACCCTGGCGATGGGGGTTGCCGCACCACTGCAGGCCGCCGGGCAGCAGGCGGTCGCCGCCACCGGCGCCGTGGCTGCCGATGCGGTCGACCTGGACCGCATCGAAGTGCGCGCCCAGCTTGAATCGCAGATCCGCGCGGTCGACCTCAAGCGCAGCAGCGACGCGATCGAAGACGCGGTGTCCTCCGATGCGCTGGGACAGTACCCGGACAAGAACGTGGCCGAGTCGCTGCAGCGGCTGCCGGGCATCAGCGTGACCCGCGACCAGGGCGAGGGCCGCTTCGTGGTGATCCGTGGCCTGGATGCCAATCTCAACAGCGTCAGCGTGGATGGCATCGCCGTGGGCACGCCGGAAGATTCCAGTCGCGCCGCGCCGCTGGATGTGATCCCGTCCGATTCCACCGAGCGCCTGCGCGTGGTGAAGTCGCCTACCCCGGACATGCCCGGCGACGCCATCGGTGGCGCGGTGCTGGTGGAATCGGCCTCGGCCTTCGACCGTGACGGCCGCAGCCTGCGTGGCAAGATCGAAGGCAGCCACCAGCAGCTGTCCGGTGAAACCAGCCCGAAGGCGGCCTTCAACTACAGCGAAGTGTTCAACGACACCTTCGGCGTGGCACTGGGCGTGAACTACCAGAAGCGCACGTTCGAGTCGGACAACACCGAAGTGGAGTACGACGGCGAGGATGACGCCGCACCTGGCGACGTCACCGCGATCAACCTGCAGCACCGCAAGTACGAGATCGAGCGCAAGCGCATCGGTGCCAACCTCAACCTCGACTGGCGCCCGAATGAAGACAGCAAGTACTACCTGCGCACGCTGTACAGCCAGTTCGACGATGCCGAAACCCGCCAGCGCGTGATCTTCAACTTCGACGACGCCAGGATGGTCAAGACCGGTACCGACCAGTACCGCCTGGACGGCATGCCGAAGGATTCCATCGACAAGCGCATGCGCTATCGCACCAAGAAGGAAAACACCTTCGCGGCCAGCCTCGGCGGCGAGAACAAGCTGACCAATGCCGTGGTCGACTACAAGGTTGGCTACACCCGTACCGAAGAGCGGGTGAATGACGAGATGGAAGCGCGCTTCAAGCTCAGCGGCAAGGCCTTCAATGGCACGCTTGACCAGAGTAGTCGCCTGCCCAGCTACAGCTTCGACAATCCGCAGTGGCTGGACAACAGCAACTACGCCTTCGACCGCTTCGTGCTCTCGCCCAAGCAGGTCAATGACAAGGAGCACAGCGCGCAGGTCAACGTGCGTTTCGACGGCGACAGCGGCAGCATCAAGATCGGCCTGCTGGGCCGCTGGCGCGACCGCGACGTCAATGTCGACGAGAACGAACTGCGGGTCGGCCCGAAGGTCGCGCTGTCGAGCTGGAGCACCTCCTCGCCCGAACACCGCCACGGCAACCTCGGTGACGGCATGGACTCAGCTGCGATGCGCGCGTTCTGGGCGGCCAATGGCAGCCAGTACAGCGCCCGCCCGCAGGACATTGGCGGCAACGCGATGACCTCGCTGGAAGAAGACTACGTGGCCAGCGAGGATATCTTCGCCAGCTACGCGATGGGCACCTGGGATATCGGTGCACTGCGCATCATCGGCGGCGTGCGCGTGGAGAACACCCAGTTCAAGGCAACCGGCAACCAGGTGGACGTGGCGGCCAACGGCCGCAGTTTCACCGTCACTCCGCGCGTGGCCAACAGCAGCTATACCAATGTGTTGCCGGGCCTGCACCTGCGCTACGACGCCGCAGACGACTGGGTGCTGCGTGCCTCGGCCAACAAGACCGTATCGCGCCCCTCGTTCGGTGACATTTCACCGCGCGTGGGCTACAGCCGTGGTGACGAGGAAGTACGGCTGGGCAATCCGGAACTGGACCCGTACGAATCGAAGAACATCGACCTGTCGGTGGAGAAGTACATCGGCAGCAGCGGCATCGTCTCGCTGGGCCTGTTCCACAAGTCGATCGACGGCTACATCGTGGAAACCGTGCGCACCAACGATCCGGCCTACGGCGGTTTCGACGTGACCCAGCCGATCAACGGCCGCAAGGCCACCGTGCGTGGTGCCGAGTTCAACTGGCAGCAGCAGCTGGCCTTCCTGCCTTCCGGCCTGGATGGCCTGCTGGTCGGTGCCAGTGGCACCTGGCTGGACACCACGTTCGACGCCGGCATCAAGGACCGTGCGGGCGAGGACTTCACCCTGCCGCGCGCCTCCAAGCACGTCTACAGCGCTCACATCGGCTATGAGAAGTACGGTCTGAGTACGCGGCTGGCGGCGGTGTACCGCAGCGAGTACCTGGACAGCATCGGCAAGGGTCGCGCCTTCGATATCTACGTTGCGCCGAACACCCAGCTCGACTTCTCGCTGGACTACAAGTTCACACCGCGCGTGAGCATGTACCTCGAAGCGCAGAACCTGCTGGACAAGCCGCTTGAGCTGTACCAGGGCACGCGCTCGCGCACGCTGCAGATGGAAGAGTATGGCCGTACCTACGCGCTGGGCCTGAAGGTGGCCCTGTGATGGGGCGTCGCATCACCGTCATGGCCGCGGCGCTGGCGGCTACCCTGCTGGCTGGCTGCACGGCGGCCACCGGCAACGATCCGTCCGTGGCCAAGCCCGAGGTGAAGGCCACGGCCGAGCGTGCGGTGACCACCATCGCCGAGGCATTCCTTTCGCCGATGACGCCGGCCGACAACATCGATTCGCCAGCCGCCTGGCGTGCACCTGACGGAAAGCTGTGGCTGATCGCCACTGCCAAGGCCACCGACAAGCTGGTGGTCTATGACGGCAGCAGCGGCCAGCACCTGCGCGACGTAGGCAGCAGCGGCACCGCGCCAGGGCAGTTCGACCGCCCAAACGGCATCGCGGTGACCGACGATCTGCTGTGGATCGTGGAGCGCGACAATCACCGCGTACAGGTGCTGAGCCTGCCGGACTTCACCCCGCTGGCGACCTTCGCTGCGGACGACCTGCGCAAGCCGTACGGGCTGTGGGTCGACCGCCGTGCCGATGGCTACAGCGTCTACGTCACCGACTCCTGGGACAACGGCGAGGATGCACAGGGCCGTGACATCCTGCCGCCGCTGGCCGAGCTGGACAAGCGCGTACGCCAGTACCAGGTGACCCGCGACGGTGCGAAGGTCGAAGCGAAGCTCGTGGCCAGCATTGGTGACACCACTGAGGCGGGTGCCCTGCGCGTGGTCGAATCGATCTGGGGCGACCCCGAGAACGATCGCCTGCTGATCGCCGAAGAGGACGAGAGCTACGCCAGCGAGTTCAAGGTCTACACGCTGGCCGGGCGTTTCACCGGCACCACCTTCGGTCGCGATGTGTTCAAGGCGCAGGCCGAAGGCGTGACCCTGCGCACCTGCGGCAAGGACGGCTGGTGGATCACCACCGAACAGGGCAAGCAGCGCAGCGTGTTCCACCTGTTCGACCGGCACACGCTGAAGCCGGTTGGTGCGTTCCAGGGCAATACCGTGGCCAACACCGACGGCATCTGGATGATGCAGCAACCCAGCGCGCGCTTCCCACACGGTGCGCTGTATGCAGTGCATGACGACCAGGGCGTGGTGGCGTTCGACTGGGAGAGCATCGCCAAGCAGTTGGCGCTGCCGCTGGAGTGTGGCGCATGAGGGGGCACTGCGTGATGCGCACGCTGGCGCTGGGCCTGCTGCTGGCGTTGCCGTCGCTGTCGTTCGCAGCGGCCGAACCGAATACCCAGGTGCCGGCGGGCAGCCGCCACTACGCAGCGACGACGGTCCCGGACCGCATCGTCGCCTCGCCGGCGGTCGATTCCAGCCATGGGTTCGCCGTGGCCTGGCGTACCGACGGCAGCGTACAGGCACCGCTGCTGGAGATTGCCCCCGCCGGGGATTCGCCGGCCATCGAGGGCATCCGCCAGGTGCGCGCAACGACACGCGCGCTGCAGACCGAGAACGGGCTGTCGCACCACCACCGCGCCGAAATCAGCGGTCTGCAGCCCGATACCCTGTACGTCTACCGCGTGCAGGGCAATGGCAGCTGGAGCGCCTGGAACCAGTTGCGCACGCTGGCCGCGGCCGACCAGCCGCTGACCCTGCTGTACTTCGGTGATACCCAGAACAAGAACGTCAGCCATGTCAGCCGCGTGGTGCGTGCCGCGCAGAAGGCCGCACCGCAGGCACGCATGAGCCTGTTTGCCGGCGACCTGGTCAGCGGCGGCGACAACATGGATGACAGCGAGTGGGGCGAGTGGTTTGCTGCGACCAGCTGGCTCGCGCAGGAAACCCTGGTGGCCCCGGCGATCGGCAACCACGAGTATTTCGAGGAATTCGAGGACACCCCGCAGGAACGCCGCGTGCTGGGCAGGCATTGGCCGGTGACGTTTGCGCTGCCGGGCAATGGTGCTGCCGCCGCGCAGCAGACCAGCTACTGGTTCGATGCGCAGGGCGTGCGCGTGGCCGTGGTCGATGGCACTTCGGCACTCGACCTCGGCACCGCCAAGGCACAGGCACAGTGGCTGGACAAGGTGCTGACCGGCAATCCGCAGCCGTGGACCATCGTGCTGCTGCACCAACCGTTCTACTCGCCGCGTGAAGGCCGCGAGAACGCCGCACTGCGTGACGTGCTGTTGCCGGTGGTACGCCACCACAACGTCGATCTGGTGCTGCAGGGCCACGATCACACCTATGGCCGCCGTGGCGAAGGGCAGGCCGCGACGCCACAGTACGTGGTGACCGTGGCGGGGCCGAAGCAGTATCGCCTTTCCGACGAAGCGCGCAGGACGATGGACCCGGTGGCCGAGGACACCCAGCTGTTCCAGGTGTTGCACATCGACCCGCAGCACCTGCGCTATGAAGCACGCACCGTGACCGGCCGGCTCTACGATGCCTTCGAGCTGCGCCGCGAAGCCAAGGGTGGCAAGCAGCGCACGGAGCTGGCCGAAGGCCGCATCACGCCACGCGACTGCCCGCGCGCGCAGACCGCCAAGGGTCGTGCCGACCGCTGCTGGGAATGAGGACGCACCGATGACCACGCCCCGTCGTATTGTTCCTCTCGCTGCCATCGGTGCCGCCCTGCTGTTGCTGACCAGTGCGGTGACCGCTGCCGATGCCGTGCTGCATCCGTTCCTGGTGGCGCAGCCGAAGCAGGCGCCGCAGGAGGTGAATCTGGCCGTGGAGATTCCGGCCGGCAGCTTCACCAAGTACGAGATCAAAGAAGACGGCCTGGTCCATGTGGACCGCTTCCAGTCGATGCCGGTCGCCTATCCGGCGAACTATGGTTCGATGCCGCGCACCCTGGCCGGTGACAACGATCCGCTGGATGCGCTGGTGCTGACCCGCGAACCGCTGCATCCGGGCGTGATCGTGCGCTTCCGGCCGATCGGCTACCTGAAGATGATCGATGGCGGCGAGCACGACGAGAAGATCATCGGCGTGCCGACCGACAAGGTCGACCCGACCTACGCCAATATTCGCGATCTGAAGGATCTGCCTGAGATCGAACGGCAGCGCATCGAGGCGTTCTTCCGGGTCTACAAGGACCTGCCGGCCGGCCGTAATCCGGTGCAGCTCAATGGCTGGGGCAATGCCGCCGAAGCCCGCGCGCTGATCAGTGAAGCGATGGAGCGGTTCAAGCGGTAGATCCACGCCATGCGTGGATGGCCGGGCACGCGCATCTCCTTCACCGCGGCTGGCTATCATGTCCGCCTTTCACAACGAAGGCGGTGTCTGTGTCGGTAGCGTTGGTATGGTTCCGCCGTGATCTGCGCCTGCAGGACAATCCGGCCCTGCAGGCCGCGCTGGATGCCGGTCACGACGTGGTGCCGGTCTATATCCATGCGTCGCACGAAGAAGGTGAGTGGGCGCCGGGTGCCGCCTCCGATGCGTGGCGCCATCGTTCACTGGGCGCATTGGATGCCGACCTGCGCGTGCGCGGTTCGTCGCTGGTGCTGCGCAGCGGTGACAGCCTGCCGACCCTGCAGCTGCTGATCGAGCAGACCGGCGCCGAGGCCGTTTACTGGAACCGCAAGTACGAGCCGGCCACGCAGCCACGCGATGCCACCATCAAGCGCATGCTGCGTGAGCAGGGCATCGACGCGCAGAGCTGCAATGGCAGCCTGCTGTTCGAGCCCTGGGATATCGCCACCCAGCAGGGGCAGCCGTACAAGGTGTTCACCCCGTACTGGCGCAACGTGCTCAGCCACTGGCGCCTGCCGGCGCTGCAGGCCGCACCGAAGGCGCTGGCGGCGCACGCGGTCGACAGCCTCGCACTGGATGATCTCCAGCTGGCACCGACGCTGGACTGGGACACCGGCTTCTGGGAGCACTGGCAGCCTGGCGAGGCCGGCGCGCTGGAGGCGTTGTCCGTGTTTGAGGACGGTGCGTTGCGCGGGTACCGCGAGCAACG
Organism: Stenotrophomonas maltophilia; assembly: GCF_006974125.1. Taxonomy (NCBI): domain Bacteria; kingdom Pseudomonadati; phylum Pseudomonadota; class Gammaproteobacteria; order Lysobacterales; family Lysobacteraceae; genus Stenotrophomonas; species Stenotrophomonas maltophilia. Next base: position 3,847,925 of record NZ_CP037858.1, read on the forward strand.
CGACCTGCCGGACCGGGTCGGCACCTCGCGACTGTCGCCGCACCTGCATTTCGGCGAAATCGCACCCTGGCGCATCGCCCATGCGCTGGAAGGGTTGCGCAGCGCTGGCACCGACACCGATATCGACGGCTATCTGCGCCAGCTGGGCTGGCGTGATTTCGCCTACCACCTGCTGCATCACTTCCCGAAGACGTCGACCGACAACCTCAACCCGCGCTTCGACCGTTTCCCGTGGGCCACACCGAGTGCCGCGCAGCTGCATGACTGGCAGCGCGGCGACACCGGCGTACCGATCGTCGATGCCGGTCTGCGCGAGCTGTGGCACACCGGCTACATGCACAACCGGGTGCGGATGATCGTGGCCAGCTATCTGTGCAAGCACCTGCGCGCGCACTGGCTGCATGGCGCACGCTGGTTCTGGGACACCCTGGTCGATGCCGACCTGGCCAACAACACGATGGGCTGGCAATGGGTGGCCGGGACCGGTGCCGATGCCGCGCCGTACTTCCGCGTGTTCAACCCGGTCACCCAGGCCGAGAAATTCGATCCGCAGGCCCGCTACATCAGTCGCTGGGTGCCCGAACTGGCCGCGCTGCCGGTGAAGGCACGATTCGCGCCCTGGCAGCATCCGTTGCTGCTGGCGGCGCACGCACCGGACTATCCACGCACGCCGCTGGTGGATCTGGCCTCAGGTCGCGATGCCGCGTTGGCGGCTTACCGCCAGTCGGGGGCGGGGTAAAGGGCGACCTGAGCGATCCGGTCAGTTAGCTGAACGCGGCCCTGTCGACGTGCCCGATCATCATTCCGGCATCGCATCGGGCTGTTTATTCTCTTTGCGCCCGCAGGCCGCCGGCCGACCGGAAACCAAGGAGAACCTCATGATCCGCAACACCACCCGCAACGTCGCACTGGCCCTGATGAGTGCGGCCGTCCTGTCGGCCTGCGCCACCGGCGGCTCCTACGTACAGAGTGACCAGTACGGCAACCCGACCGAGCAGCAGAACCGCACCGGCCGCAACGCGCTGATCGGTACCGCCATCGGCGTGGCAGCCGGCCTGCTGACCGGCGACAGCGCCACCGAGCGTCGTCAGCATGCCCTGATCGGTGCCGGTATCGGCGCGCTCAGCGGCGCCGCCGTCGGCCAGTACCAGGATCGCCAGGAACGCGCGCTGCGCGAGCGCACTGCCAACACCGGCATTGATGTGCAGCGCCAGGGCGACAACATCATGCTGAACCTGCCGGACGGCATCACCTTCGACTTCGGCAAGTCGACCCTGAAGCCGCAGTTCTACGGTTCGCTCAACGGCGTGGCGGGCACCCTGCGTGATTACAACCAGACCATGATCGAAGTGGTCGGCCATACCGACAGCATCGGCAGCGATGCGGTCAACAATCGCCTGTCGAAGGAACGTGCCGACTCGGTCGCGCAGTACCTGATCGGGCAGGGCGTGCAGAGCGTGCGTATCGAAACGCTGGGCGCCGGCAAGTCGTACCCGATTGCCGACAACAGCACCGACGCCGGCCGCGCCAAGAACCGTCGCGTCGAGATTCGGGTGATTCCGCTCAAGCAGTAACGCGTAGCGTTACAGTTCCGGCGCAGCCGGAACGAAAATGCCGCCCTTGCAGGCGGCATTTTTGTGGGTGCCGAGCGTTGCTCGGCACGCCGATAGCGCTCCCGGTTGCGGCTTCTCCGAACGGCGCCGACCAAGGTCGGCATCTACCGGAAGCCAGGCGCAGCCGGAACGAAAATGCCGCCCTTGCAGGCGGCATTTTTGTAGGTGCCGAGCGTTGCTCGGCACACCGATTGCGTATGTAGAGCCGGTCATGCCGCCGAAGCGGCCACCTTCTCCAGGATGCGCTTGCCGCTGCTTTCCAGTGCCGCGTCTTCCTTTTCCTTCTGCTGCTGCGCCAGCTTCGCACCCGGGCATTGCGCCAGCATGTAGTTGGCGTCGAAGTTGAGCTTCTCGACCAGGAAGTCGACGAACGCCCGCACCTTCGGCGAGACCAGGCGGCCGCCGGCGAACACGGCGTTGAAGTCCACTTCCGGGCCGGTCCAGCCGGCCAGCACGCGGCGCACCATGCCCGATTCAACGAACGGCTTGGCCATCACGTCGCCGGTCAGCAGCAGGCCTTCACCACACACCAATGCCCCATTCAACGCAGACATGTCGTTGGCGGTCATCAGCGGGGTGACCGGGAAGTCGCGCAGTTCACCGCCGTTCTCGCCCAGCTGCCAGGTGAAGCGCGGGGAATTGCCCGTGTGGTACGGCTTGCGCATCGCCAGGATGCGATGGAACTGCAGTTCTTCCGGATGCAGCGGCTCACCATAACGCTCGATGTAGGCCGGGCTGGCGAACACCTGGGTGCGCAGGCTGCCTAGCTTGCGCGCGACCAGATTGGAATCGGGCAGGGCACCCACGCGCAGCGCCAGATCAGCTTCGCCGGCGATCAGGTCCAGCTTCTCGTTGCCCATATGCATGTCCAGGCGGATCTCTGGATACTGCGCATGGAACTGGCCCAGCAGCGGCGCAATCCAGGTGATGCCGATCGAATAAGGCACAGTGAAGCGCAGCCAGCCACGCGGGCCGGACTGCAGCTGGCTCACTGCGCTCTCGGCTTCTTCAAGCTCGCGTGCGATGCGCTGGCAATGTTCGTGATAGATCGAACCAGCTTCGGTTAGGCCGAGGCGGCGGGTGGTCCGGTGCAGCAGGCGCGCACCCAGGCGCGTTTCCAGCTCCTGCACTTTGCGGCTGACCGTGGTCTTGGGCAGGCCGAGCGATTTGGCAGCGGCAATGAAGCTGCCTTGCTCGACCACTTTGACGAAGATCAGCGTCTCGTTGAGATCGTGGGACATGGTCTGGGATCCTGGACGTCGGGGATGGGACAATCGTGACAGAACGATTGGACCGGGAGCGGGATGATTATTCCCCTTAATCAGGACTAATCAAGTAAAGGTTTGAGGTCTATCGTGGCGCCATTCGTTATTTGGAGCCCGTTCGCCATGAGCCTGCGCAACATTCTTGCCCGTCTCCGGAACGCCGGCCAGAGCACCCTGGACCTGGCAATGACCGTTGAAGTCCGCCCGAGTTCCTTGGTACACAAGGACTTTCGTGAGTTTACCGCGCCCATGCGTCAGCAGCGTGGCGGTGCCATCCGCCTGGTCCCGCACAAGGGTGACCGCCTGCGTCGAATCGGGACTATCCCGGATTTGGGAGGAAATGTCCCGTGAATGGGATGCTGACGCCCGAAGTCCTGGTTCTCGGCGGCACCGGTGCCGTCGGCCAGGGCGTGGTCGGCGCATTGCTGGAAGCCGGCAGCCCGGTGCTGGTGGTCGGTCGCGATCCGGGCCGGCTGGCGGCGCTGCATGAGCAGTTCGCCGACGAGCCGGGTCTGGAGACGCTGCTGGGTTCGCTCAGCGATGACGGCTCGGCGCGCGCACTGGCCGAACGCATCGCGCATCGCCCGCGTCCGCTGGCAGCCGTGATTGCCGCAATGGGCGGGCCTTACCGTCGCGGCCGGGTGACCGACCGCAACGGCGATGAACTGCTGGGTGCGATGCAGGCCGACCTGATGCCGCACGTGCACGCGGTGCGTCATCTGCTGCCGCTGCTGCAGGACAACGTGCATGCGCGCCGCTACGTGATGATCGGCAGCCCGGCCAACGCCAAACCGTGGGCGGGCTACGGCGAGACCTCGATCACCACCGCCGCGCTGCGCATGTATGCGCAGGTAGTACACCAGGAAGCGCAGGCGCTGGGCGTGCGCGCGCAGATGCTGGAAGTCTGCAGCCCGGTGTGCACCCCGGCCAACGCGGCCAATGCCTGCATCGAGTGGCCCAGCTCGCTGCTGGTCGGCCGCCGCGTGGTCTCCCTGCTGGATGGCTGCCGTGACAACCGCGCCATCGTCCGCTGCGACAGCAGTGATGCCGAGCTGCCGCGCGGCCTGCTGCACCTGGACGTTCCTCCCCTGTGGCGCGATACCGCAGGCGTCGCTTGACCTCGACCATGGTTGAGGTCGCAGGATACGCCGCCTGTTTTTGCAACACGTTCTCATCTAGCTGTACCACCCCTCCGTACGGATGCATGCCATGACTTCCCCCAATTCCACCCCACATCGTTTCGGCCATCGCATTGCGATGGCCGGCGTGTCGATCCTCGCCGCGGCCGTGCTTGCGGCCTGCAGCGGCGGCCATGCCGAAGAAGCCGGTGCACCGCCGCCGCCGCAGGTCAGCGCCGCGCCGGTGCTGGTCAAGCAGGTCAGCCAGTGGGACGAGTTCAGCGGCCGCGTCGAAGCGGTGCAGAGCGTTGAACTGCGCCCGCGCGTGTCCGGCTACATCGACAAGGTCAACTACGTCGAAGGCCAGGAAGTGAAGAAGGGCGAAGTGCTCTTCACCATCGACGCGCGCAGTTACCAGGCCGAGTACGATCGCGCCGCTGCCGAACTGGCCCGCGCCCGCACCCAGGCCACGCTGGCCCGCAGTGAATCCGAGCGTGCCAAGCGCCTGTCCGAGCAGCAGGCCATTTCCACCGAGACGGCCGAGCAGCGTCGCGCTGCGGCCGATCAGTCCGGTGCCGCCGTGCAGGCGGCGCAGGCTGCGCTGGATGCGGCCCGCCTCAACCTGGAGTTCACCAAGGTGCGTGCGCCGATCGACGGCCGTGCCGGCCGCGCGATGGTCACCGCGGGCAACCTGGTCACCGCCGGCGACAGCGCCAGCGTGCTGACCACGCTGGTCTCGCTCGATACCGTCTTCGTCTACTTCGATGCCGACGAAAGCACTTTCCTGCGCTACGCCCAGATGGCACGCAAGGGCGAGCGCCCGAGCGAGCGTGACAGCGAGCTGCCGGTGAAGGTCGGCCTGTCCGGTGAGGAGGGCTATCCGCACTCGGGCAAGGTTGACTTCCTCGACAACCAGGTTGCCCGCAGCACCGGCACCATCCGCGTCCGCGCACTGCTGGACAACGCCGATCGTCAGTTCACCCCGGGCCTGTTCGCCCGCGTGCAGCTGCTCGGCAGCGGCCAGTTCCAGGCCCTGCTGATCGACGACAAGGCCGTACTGACCGACCAGGACCGCAAGTACGTCTACGTGGTCGACAAGGATGGCAAGGCCCAGCGCCGCGACATCCAGCTCGGCCGCACCGCCGACGGCCTGCGTATCGTCGAGCACGGCCTGGCCGCCGGCGACAAGGTGATCATCGACGGCGTGCAGAAGGTCTTCATGCCGGGCATGCCAGTGCAGGCCAAGGCCGTGGCGATGCAGCCGCAGGCTGCGCCGCCGGCACCGGGCCGTGATGCGACTGCCGCACTGAACCACTGATCCGCGTCCCCGCTTAGCTGCCGGCGCCAGCGGCAGCCGTTCCTGCCTTCGTCAACGTGACGAGGGGCAGGGCGGCTGTTGCCCGCCGAACGCCTTTCCCAGGAATTCCTCCATGGACTTTTCCCGCTTCTTCATCGACAGGCCGATCTTCGCGGCGGTGCTGTCGATCGTGATCTTCGCCGCAGGCCTGATCACGATTCCAATCCTGCCGATCAGTGAGTACCCGGAAGTGGTGCCGCCGTCGGTGGTGGTGCGTACCGTGTATCCGGGCGCCAACCCCAAGGTCATTGCCGAGACCGTCGCCACGCCGCTTGAAGAGGCGATCAACGGCGTCGAAGGCATGATGTACCTGAAGTCGGTTGCCGGCTCGGACGGCGTGCTGCAGATGACCGTCACCTTCCGCCCGGGCACCGACCCGGACGCGGCGGCGGTGAAGGTGCAGAACCGCGTGGCGCAGGCGCAGGCGCGCCTGCCCGAGGACGTACGCCGGCAGGGCGTGACCACGCAGAAGCAGTCGCCGACCTTCCTGATGGTGGTGCACCTGACCTCGCCACAAGGCAAGTACGACACCCTGTACCTGCGCAACTACGCCCGCCTGCACGTCAAGGATGCGCTGGCGCGTATTCCTGGCGTGGGAGACGCGCAGATCTTCGGTGGCGGCGACTACGCCATGCGCGCCTGGCTGGACCCGGACAAGGTCGCCTCGCGCGGCCTGACCGCCAGTGACGTGGTGCGCGCCATGCGCGAGCAGAACGTGCAGGTCTCGGCCGGCCAGCTCGGTGCCGAACCGCTGCCGAACAGCCAGTTCCTGACCCTGATCAATGCCCAGGGCCGCCTGAAGACCGAAAAGGAATTCGGCGACATCGTGCTCAAGAGCGGTGTTGATGGCGAGATCGTGCGCCTGGCCGATGTGGCCCGCCTGGAACTGGGCGCCGGTGACTACACCCTGCGCTCGCAGCTGGACGGCAAGAACGCGGTCGGTATCGGTATCTTCCAGTCGCCGGGTGCCAACGCGCTGGAAATCCGTGACCAGGTCATCTCGACGATGGACGAGATGCAGAAGACCATGCCGGCCGACGTGAAGTACGAAGCCGTGTATGACACCACCATCTTCGTGCGTGACTCGATCAAGGCCGTGGTCTCCACGCTGCTGGAAGCCATCGCGCTGGTGGTGCTGGTGGTGATCCTGTTCCTGCAGACCTGGCGTGCCTCGATCATCCCGTTGATCGCGGTGCCGGTGTCGGTGGTCGGTACCTTCGCTGCGCTGTACCTGCTGGGCTTCTCGATCAACACGCTGAGCCTGTTCGGCCTGGTGCTGGCGATCGGCATCGTGGTCGACGACGCGATCGTGGTGGTGGAGAACGTCGAGCGCAACATCGAAGAAGGCCTGTCGCCCACCGCGGCGGCACACCAGGCCATGCGTGAAGTGTCCGGCCCGATCGTGGCGATCGCGCTGGTGCTGTGTGCCGTGTTCGTGCCGATGGCGTTCCTGTCCGGTGTCACCGGCCAGTTCTACAAGCAGTTCGCAGTCACCATCGCCATTTCCACGGTGATCTCGGCGATCAACTCGCTGACCCTGTCGCCGGCCCTGGCCGCACGCCTGTTGAAGGCCCATGGCGCCCCGAAGGATGGCCCGAGCCGCCTGATCGACCGCCTGTTCGGCTGGGTGTTCCGTCCGTTCAACCGCTTCTTCAAGTCCAGCTCGGAGAAGTACGAGCGTGGCGTCGCCCGCATCCTCGGCCGTCGTGGTGCAGTGTTCGTGGTCTACGCGATCCTGCTGGTCGGTACCGGCGTGATCTTCAAGCTGGTGCCGCCGGGCTTCATCCCGACCCAGGACAAGCTGTACCTGATCGCCGGTGTGAAGCTGCCGGAAGGCTCGTCGATCGCGCGTACCGATGAAATGCTGCGCAAGGTCGCCAAGATCGCCCAGGAAACCGATGGCGTCGCCCACACCATCTCGTTCCCGGGCCTGAATGCACTGCAGTTCACCAACACGCCGAACACCGGTGTGGCGTTCATTCCGCTCAAGCCGTTCGCCGAGCGCCATGGCCGCACCGCCGCGCAGATCAACGCCGAGATCAACCAGAAGATCGCCGGCCTGCAGGAGGGCTTCGCGTTCGCGATGATGCCGCCGCCGATCCTCGGCCTGGGCAACGGCAACGGCTACCAGATGTTCATCGAGGACCGTGGCAACCTGGGTTATGGCGCGCTGCAGAATGCCGTGCAGGCGATGCAGGGTACCGTTGCGCAGACGCCGGGCATGGCCTTCCCGATTTCCAGCTACCAGGCCAATGTGCCGCAGCTGGATGCCGAGGTGGACCGCGTCAAGGCCAAGGCACAGGGCGTGCAGCTCACCGAACTGTTCGACACGCTGCAGACGTACCTCGGTTCGGCCTACGTCAACGACTTCAACCAGTTCGGCCGTACCTGGCAGGTGATCGCGCAGGCTGATGGTCCATTCCGCGAGACAGTCGAGGACATCGGCAAGCTGCGCACCCGCAACGATCGTGGCGAGATGGTGCCGATCGGTTCGATGGTTACCATCAAGCAGACCTTCGGCCCGGACCCGGTGCTGCGCTTCAATGGCTACCCGGCAGCAGATCTGGCCGGTGAAGCCGACCCGCGCCTGCTGTCCTCGGCCGAGGCGATGAACAAGCTGACCGAGATCGCCGGCAAGGTGTTGCCGGTGGGCATGACCACCGAATGGACTGACCTGAGCTACCAGCAGGCCACCCAGGGCAAGGCCGCCTTCATCGTGTTCCCGGTGGCGATCATGCTGGCCTTCCTTGTGCTGGCCGCGCTGTACGAGAGCTGGTCGCTGCCGCTGGCGGTGATCCTGATCGTGCCGATGACCCTGCTGTCCGCGTTGTTCGGCGTGTGGTTGACCGGTGGTGACAACAACGTGTTCGTGCAGGTCGGCCTGGTGGTGCTGATGGGCCTGGCGTGCAAGAACGCGATCCTGATCGTCGAATTCGCCAGAGAGCTGGAGATGGGCGGCAAGGGCATTGTTGAAGCTGCGCTGGAAGCCTGCCGCCTGCGTCTGCGCCCGATCGTGATGACCTCCATCGCGTTCATCGCCGGCACCGTACCGCTGGTGCTGTCGCACGGTGCAGGTGCCGAGGTGCGCTCGGTGACCGGTATCACCGTGTTCGCCGGCATGCTGGGCGTGACCCTGTTTGGCCTGTTCCTCACGCCGGTGTTCTACGTGGCCCTGCGCAAGTTCGTCACCCGCAACGGTGGTGGACAGCTGGTGCAGCACGGCGAGCCGACCATCCACCACTGACATGGAACCCCGTCGCCGCCGGTCACTGGCCGGCGGCGGCTTCCCCCTCACAAGGCAAGAATCCATGAACACCCATCAGAACAAGATCGCGCTGGTCACCGGCGCCACCCGTGGCATCGGCGCCGAGACCGTGCGCCAGCTGGCCCAGGCCGGCGTGCACACGCTGCTGGCCGGCCGCAAACGCGAGACCGCCGTCGAGCAGGCGCTGAAGCTGCAGGCCGAGGGCCTGCCGGTGGAAGCCATCCAGCTGGACGTGACCGACGCGGCCAGCATCGCCGAAGCGGTCGAGCAGGTACGCCAGCGCCACGGACGACTGGACATCCTGGTCAACAACGCCGGCATCATGATCGAGAACCCGGCGCAGGCGCCGTCGGAACAGTCGCTCGATACCTGGAAGCGCACCTTCGACACCAACGTGTATGCGCTGGTGGCGGTCACCCAGGCCTTCCTGCCGCTGGTCAAGCAGGCCAAGTCCGGCCGCATCGTCAACGTGTCCAGCATGCTCGGTTCGCAGACCCTGCACGCCGACCCGGCGTCGGGCATCTACGATTTCAAGGTGCCGGCCTACAACGCCTCCAAGGCAGCGGTGAACAGCTGGACCCTGAGCCTGGCCTACGAACTGCGCAACACCCCGATCAAGGTCAACACCGTGCATCCGGGTTACGTGAAGACCGACATGAACGGCGGCAACGGCGAAATCGAAATCAGCGAAGGCGCGCGTTCCAGCGTTGAAATGGCGCTGATCGGTGAATCCGGCGCCAGTGGCAGCTTCACCTACCTGGGCGAGGTGCTGCCATGGTGATCCGCACGTTGGCGATGGCCGTCTCCAGCCTGGTGCTGGCAGGCTGTGTCAGCGTCGGCCCCAACTACAAGGCGCCGGTGCAGGAGCCCGTGGTGCTGCAGGGTGCGCAGCAGCCGGTGTTCAGTAGCACCTCGCCGGTTGCCAGCTGGTGGGCGCAGTTCGACGATCCGGTGCTGGAAGAACTGGTGCACGGTGCACTGTCGGACAACCTCGACCTGCGCGTGGCGGTGGCCCGCGTCAGCCAGGCCCGCGCGGTGTTCGTCGAAAGCCGCTTCGACCAGGCCCCGCACATAACCGCAGGCGGCAGCTACGACCGCCGCAAGCAACCCGATCCGCAGCTGGGTGGGCAGCGGGTGTTCAGTGAAAGCTACCAGCTCGGCTTCGACGCCGGCTGGGAGCTGGATCTGTTCGGCCGCAAGCGCCGTGCTGCAGAAGCCGCGCGCGCCGACCTGGACGCCGAGCAGGCCAACCTGGCCGATGCGCAGGTACTGGTCGCCGCCGAAGTGGCGCGCAACTACTTCGAGCTGCGCGGTACGCAGAAGCGCATCGCGGTGGCCCAGCACACCCTGGTCAACCTGCGTGATACGCAGAAGCTGACCGAGGCGCGCTGGGAGCTGGGCGCTGGCAGCGAGCTGGACGTGCAGAGCAGCCGTGCACGGCTGAAGGCGATCGAGGCCGACATTCCGCTTCTGGAAGTATCCGAGACGCAGTCACGCAACCGGCTGGCGGTGCTGCTGGGCCAGCGCCCGGAAATGCTGACCGCGATGCTGGCACCGCATGAGGTACCGGCGTTCGCCAAGGCGCTGCCGCTGGGCGATACCCGCGAGCTGCTGCGCCAACGCGCCGACGTGCGCGTGGCCGAGCGTCGCCTGGCCGCTGCCACTGCGCGGGTGGGCGTGGCCACTGCGGATCTGTTCCCGCGGCTGTCGCTGTCCGGTTTCGTCGGCTTCCTCGGCGGCGATGCCAGCGGCCTGGTCAACGGCAACAACAAGGCCTGGTCGCTGACCCCGTCGCTGAGCTGGGCCGCGTTCGATTTCGGCACCGTGCGCGCACGGCTGCGTGCCAGCAAGGCAGAAGCCGAGGGCGTGGCTGCGCAGTATGAACAGGCCGTGCTGTTGGCACTGGAAGACACCGAGAACGCGCTGACCCGCTATTCCAAGCAGCAGGCGCGGCTGGCGATCGTGGTCGAGCAGGCGCAGGCGGCGCGACGTGCCGAATCGCTGGCGCAGATCCGCTATCGCGAGGGCTCGGAGGACTTCCTGACCCTGCTGGATGCGCAGCGCACGCAGCTGGCGGCAGATGATGCATTGGCGGCGGCCGAGGCCGAAGTCAACGTCAGCGTGGTTGGCGTGTACAAGGCGCTGGGCGGTTGGGGGCAATCGCCGCAGCAACCCAGCGTGGCGCAGCTGCAGTAGGCGCAAGGGGACGGAAGCCGCGGCTTCCGTCCCTTTCTGCTTTCAGGGCCAATGATTGGCCGGTATCGCGCGTTCGCGCATGCGCACGATGCAGAAGCGATGGCCGGTCGGCGCTTCCATCACCCACCAGCGTTTGACGAAGCCGATCCGGCGCGCGCCGAGTTTTTCCAGTCGATCTGCCTCGGCATCGATGTCGTCGCTCTCGATGTCCAGGTGCACCCGCGATGGGTGAGCGACCCGCTGCACTTCCACGTTCAGGCCCGCGGGCGCGCCCTGCAGGTCGGCGTACTCGGCGCCGTCTTCGGCATGAGCGGGCTGCGCCTGCAGACCAAGTGCGGCCGCCCAGAAGCGTGCGCCTTCGTCTGCGGGCGTGTCCTGGCAGTCGATGATGAATCCGGCCAGACGGCTCTGGTGCGCCATGACGCCCTCCGCAGATTGGGAATGGAGGAAGGGTAGCGCGTCGCGTGCTGTGGACGTTGTCACAGTCATGACGTTTCTGACTCTGCCAGAACCGGAGCCCGCGGTGTAACTAGTGGGGGCAGATTCCAGGAGGGCAGGCGATGAGCGATGACAAACGCGATACCCAGCGCATGCTGTTCGGTGATCCGGGACCACCCGGCGCAGGGCTGTCGGTAGCGGTCGTAGTGCTGATGGTACTGGCGACGATGGCGGCTGCGATCGGCTTCGTGCGCCTGCCGGACCAGATGCTGGGGCTGGGCCTGATCGGCATCTCCGTGTTTCTGGCGGTCGGTGCCCGCATCTTCCAGGCACGCAACCAGCATCAGGCGTTGTACCGGCTGATGTCGCGACAGCCGCCGCCGTAGCTGCGGCTGCCGCGCAGGTTCAATGTTTCGGCCAATCCAGCTCGACCACCAGCGGGAAATGATCCGACGGCAGTACACCACCAATGCGCCGATCATCGGTAAGGAAGTTGCGCGCATGGAAGCCGCGCACCAGCACCCAGTCCAGCTGTGTGGTGGCTTTGCCGGTAAAGTCATGGAAGGTCAAGCGCGGGCCCTGCGGAGCCTTCACCTGGGTACGGGTGTCCTGCAGCAGGCGGGTGAATGCCTTGTAGGTGTCACCACCGGGCTCGCTGTTGAAGTCACCCGTCAGGATTACCGGCAGGCCGGCCGGCAGGGTTGCCAGATGCTTGCCGATCAGTTCGGCACCCTTCACCCGGCGCGGCTCGTCCTCGTCGCGGTAGGGCAGGTGGGTATCCATGAAGTAGAAACGACGGCCATCGTCCAGGCGCCGGAACAGGGCCCAGGTGACCATGCGCGGGTACAGGTTGCCCCAGGTGATGCTGCCGGGCACCTCCGGTGTGTCCGACAACCAGAAGTTCCCGGATTCCTCGACGGCCAGCACCTTGCTGTCGTAGAACACGCCCATGTGTTCGTCACCGCTTCCACCGCGGCGGCCTTCGCCGAACCAGCGGTAACCGGGCAGGTGCCCGGACAGGTAGTCGGCTTGCTCCTTCACCAGTTCCTGGGTGCCGATCACGGCCGGGTGCGCATCGAGGATGACCTTGACCATGGCATCGCGACGGTCCGGCCAGCGCTTGCCCGGTTCGGTATCAGCCGGGGTGCGGACATTGAACGACATCACCTTCAGTGGCGCCGGCGCAGCGGCCCAGGCAACGGCAGGCAGAGCAAGCGCCAACAATGCGCACAGCGCAGGTCGATGGAAGCGCGACAACATCGTGGAATCCCTCCATTCCATGAAAACGGTTTCATGGAGCATGCCATGGAAGGCGAGGGCAGCGGTATGCCGGGATGGGCGGCTGGCAGGTGCCGGGCGGGCGGTGAAAGCGCCGCCCGGCGGATCGCGCGGGCGCGATCAGGGGTCGTAGATCATCCCGTTCTCGTCACGGTTGTAGTGACTGGTGGCTTCGCGGGTGCCGTCGTCGTAGACCACGTACGACGTGCACCGCTGGTGGAACACGTTGCCCGCGATGCGGAAGGGCACGCACTCTTCCTGGACCTCGATGACTTCGGCAGCCGTTGTGGTGGCGACGGGGGCCAGCATCGACACGGCGAGCACGGCGGCAAACGAACATGCCGACAAACCTTTCTGCAGTCTCATCCTCACGCTCCTTGTTGATGGGGGCTTACATCAGGTACGGATTGCCATATTCGTCGATCCAGTACTCGGTGAGGAAAATCTCGCCGTCCGCATCGGGCATGGTCACGATGCAATGCTGGTGGATCCGGTAGCGCTCCACTTCAAAGGGTTCGCAGCGGGTCACGCTGCCGGGTGGGCTGGTTACCCCGGCGCTGGCGTTGCCGCTCGACATCATTCCGGCGAAGGCCACTGCCAGTGCGGCCATCGAGGCCAGGTGCAGTTTCATGGGCATCATCCTTGTGTCTGCAATCGCGCATCTGCGCGGTGTCATGCAACTACCCCCGGTAGATCAGGCGACCGTGCGGCAGCTGCTGCGTACGCGCCGGCCCGGCTCGTGGCCCGGCGCAGTCCCTTCCAGGCTCAGTCGCGCAGGTAAGGGTTGCCGTACTCGTCGATCCAGTACTCGGCGGTGTAGACGTTGCCGAATTCATCGGTGTAGGTTTCCGTGCAGTGGTGGTGGACACGGTTGCGGTCCACATTCACTGGCACACAGGAAACATTCTCTCTCGGGACCCCTGTGTTGGCGTCCGCCACCGGAGCCAGGGTTGCAGTTGCCACCACCAACGCGGCCATCGCGGCCAGTTGCAGTTTCATAAGCATCATCCTTGCTTTCTGCAATCGCGCACATGCGCATGGCGTGTGTAACACGCGAACCAGACCGCCGGAAGTGCCTCGCCGCGATCAGTCTTCGATCTCGCCGCGACGGCTGGCGGCACGCACTGCCTGCGCGGTGGTCGCCACACCCAGGCGTTGGCGCGCGTGGCGCAGATGGTTCTCCACCGTGCGCGTGGAAAGCCCAAGCGTGGCCGCGATCTCAGCCTGCCGGCGGCCGGCGGCAACCCAGCGCAGCACTTCGCGCTCGCGGTTGCTCAGCGCGCTTCCCGAAAGCTCGGCAGGCGATTCGGCCAGATGGCGTGCGGCTCGGAATGCTGCGGTTGCAGCAGCCTCCAGCTGCAGGCGCGCGCTGGCCGACGCGTCGATCGACGTACCGGCAACGCTGATCGCGCCCTCCAGGCCGGTGGTGCCGAACACCGGCACCTGCAGACCATGCAGGCCTTCGCCGCGTGGCTGCTTCACTATCTGGTAGCGTTCGCCGCGAACGCCTTGGCGCTTGCTCCAGAAGAACGGCGCGTCGCTGTCCAGCACGTGGCGATTGACCGGGCAGGCGTGGAGGTAGCCCGCAAGGTCGGTATCGCTGCCATTGCCGAACCAGTCGCCCTCGATCCAGTACACGCGTTGTGTACCGCGCTCCAGCCCGGTGCCGGTGGCGAACACCAGCACGCGGTCGTAGCCGAGTGGTGCCGCGATGCCTCGCAGGACCGCACCCACCGCGCTCAGCGAACGGGCGCGTTCCATTTCCAGCAACGCCTGCACCAGCGCGGTCATCCGGTTCAGCGCTCGGCCAGGGCGTCGAGCAGGGTGCGTGCAGCCAGTTTGCCCAGCGCATTGCCGGCCAGCGGGCTGTCGCCGGTCAGCAGCAGGCGGTCCTGCAGCACGCTGCCATCGATGCCATCGTTGACGATCTGCACGCCCTGCTGCGCCAGGCGCTCACCGAAGAACCACGGCAGTTGCCCGGGCATGTAGCCGATCTCCGGCGTCTGCCGGTCCATCGCATCGGGGAAGGCGCAGATGCGATAACCGCGGAACAGCGAACCGCCGTCGGCTTCGTCCACGCCTGCAGCGAGCAGTGCGGCCGGGCCGTGGCACAGGGTGATGATGTGGCGTTGCTGGGCCATCGCCCAGTGCAGGACGTCCTTCACTGCACGGCTCTGCGGCAGTCCTATCAGGGCGCCATGGCCGCCGGGGATGAACACTGCGGCATAGTCCGAATCCGCAGCAAGCCCGGCGACCACCTCATCCAACGGCAGTGGCTGGCGGAAACGCGACGCGTAACGTTCGTACAGTCCGCCGATTTCCTTGTCCTCGCGCGGGAACGCCCACCACTCGAATTTGGCGGCGTTGCCCGACAGCGTGGCCACATCGATGTCAAAGCCGGCCTTGTCCAGGTGGTACATCGGCAGCAGGGTTTCCACTGGATGGTTGCCGGTGGAGAACAGGTGGCCGTTGGCAGTCGGCAGGTAGCGTTCGTCCGCAGCAATCATCAGCACCTTCCAGCGCCCATCGCGGCGCGCGTCGGGATAGTCGGCACCGGACAGGTCGCTCCTGGGCGAGGTGAACTGCGACAGCGAGTAGGGCGACGGGAAGAAGGCATCGCGCTCGGCCGGGTCGGGGCTGGGCTGGCGGCTGGGCTCTTGCGTGTTCATGCGGACCTCCTGCGGGGAATGTGAGGCCAGCATAGGAGGACGGGTGCGCACGCGCGATGAGGGATTTCCCTCAGTCGGATGTCGCCGGTGCCTGTTGGCGCCAGGCATTCGGGCTCATGCCGAACGCGCGGCGGAACGCACGACTGAATGCGGGTTCGGACAGATATCCGACATCTCCGGCAATCTGCGACACCCGTCGGTTGCCACTGCGCAGCATCTGCGCGGCCAGCTGCAGTCGTGATTCAGCGAGATAGCGCATCGGCGACATGCCGGTGGCCAGGCTGAACCGCTGCGCGAAATTCGAGCGGGACTGATTCAGGCACGCAGCGAGTGACTCGACGGTCCATGCGTGCGCGGGCCGGGCCTGCATCAACGCCAATGCCCGTCCAATCAGTGGGTCGGCCAAGGCATGCAGACGCTGGCAGTTGTGCGGACCGGACGTTCCGAGCCAGTAGCGCAGGGTCCAGACAAACAACAGGTCGAGCAGGCGTGACAGCATCAAGCCGCTGCCCAGCGTAGGCCGGGACGCTTCCGCCTGGATCGCGGCCAGGGTTACCGCCATCCAGTCGGCCGAGTTGGCAGGAAATCCGCTTGGCATCCGGTCCACCCCTGGAACATGCAACCAGCCGGGCAGGGCATCGAGCAGCAGACGGCTGCCAGGGCCATCGAACCCGAACGATGCGGTGGTCAGGCCGGCCGGCCCCTGCGCGTCGGCGGCGCAGTCGATGCGATGCGTCCGGCCATGCGGCATCAACAGCAGCTCGCCGGTCTGCAGTGGCACAACCGCGGCATCCGCATGCAGCCGCGCCGTGCCGTGCTCGATGAAGTGGAAGCACCCCTTGCCTTCGGCAATGGCGAGTGATCCGCCGGGCTGCATGACGTTGCGGCTGATGTCGCCGCCCTGCATGCGCGACGACTGGAAGATCGCAAACAGTGCGTCGGATCCAGCCTGGAGCGATTCGGTGTTGTGGAGCCTTGGCATGGTTTTCAGGAGTCCGTGCATCGCCGCTGGCGGGTGCGATCCGTAGTCTGGTCGGGTGGCTTCAGGCAGCGCGGGCTGCTGCCAGCCAACCATCCCATCCAAGTGAGGAGTCCTGCAAGATGAGCAAGCCAAGCATCATTCTGGTTCATGGTTTCTGGGGCGGTGCCGCGCATTGGGCCAAGGTGATCCTGGAGCTCGATCGCCGGGGTTTCCACGACCTGCATGCCGTGGAACTGCCCCTGACATCGCTGGCCGACGACGCGGAACGCACCCGCCGCATGATCCGCCAGGTGCAGGGGCCGGTGCTGCTGGTCGGCCATTCCTATGGTGGCGCGGTGATCTCCGAAGCTGGAAACGAACCCAACGTGACCGGCCTGGTCTTCATCGCCGCGTTCGCGCCGGATGCGGGCGAGAGCCCCGGCGGCATTACCCAGCAGCAGTTGCCCGAGGCGGCGGCCAACCTGGCGCCGGACGGTGACGGATACCTGTGGCTGCAGCCGGGCAGGTTCCACGAGAGCTTCTGCCAGGACCTGCCGGCCGACGAGGCGCGGGTAATGGCGGTCACCCAGAAGGCACCTCTGGCGAGCACCTTCGGCGATGCCATCACCGATCCGGCGTGGCGGCACAAGCCGAGCTGGTACCAGGTCTCCAGCGCCGATCACATGATCCATCCCGACAACCAGCGGCGCATGGCGGCGCGCATGCAGCCGCGTGCCACCATCACGCTGGATGCCAGTCATGCATCGCTGGCGTCGCAGCCGGTAGCGGTGGCCCAACTGATCACCGACGCTGCGTCCGACGGACAAGGCTGAGTATCCCGGTCTGCCGCAGTGGCGGTGTTCCGGCAAGCCTGGGCACCGCCGCTGTGATGCGGCCGCGCGGGACGGCCAGCGGCCGTGATGAGGTGGGTTACTTGTTCTGGCGCTCGTGCTCCTGCATGTCCTCATGCAGGATCCGCCGTAGTTCGACGATGGCCGGCGTGGCTTCCTGCACGCTGTGCCCGGACACGATCACCTTCTCCGAGTCCGCGTGCGGCAGGTGAGAGCTCCAGTAGGGCACCAGCCCGTCGTCGGTCTTTTCCAGCGGACCATCGGCCTTGGCGCGCGCGATGATCGAGTGGTAGTGCACCTTCGGCGACATCGGCAGGTCGGCCACGGCGCGGACGAAGGGATCGTCCTTGTCCAGATTCTGGATGCTGTTCATCTGGTAGCCGTGCTTGCCGTCGTTGCGATCGATCTGGCCGTCGTTGGCGATGGTGGCGACGTCTTCCAGCACGGTCAGCGGCAACCGCACCAGGCGCCCGATCCAGCGGCCCAGGCGGGTGCCGGCCACATCGGTGCCGCGGTGTGGCGTGGCGATGAACACCACCCGCGACACTTCCGGTTCCGGCAGGAAGGTCAGCACCGGTGCGCCCTTGGTGCGCAGAAGTTCCTGCTGTGCAGGTGTCATCTGAGCGGTTGCCAGCAGCGTGTCCACCAGATGATCGCCGGAAGAGGAGATCATCAGCCGCGCGATCACGCCACCCATGCTGTGCCCGACCAGCACCATGTCATGCGACGCCTGCGCCTTGCCGCTGGGATCGAAATGCTTGAACACCTCGTCCAGCGTATGACGCATTGAATCGTGGCTCATCGCGATGGGCATGTTGGTCGGGTAGTAGAACTGCCAGACCTGGAAGTCCTGGCGGATCTCGTCGTCGCGCATCAGCTCGTTGGCGACGTTGACCCAGGCTTCCGGACTGCTGGCCAGGCCATGGATCATCAGCAGCACGCGGCGGTTCGGGTCGTAGGGCTGCATCATGTACAGATGCGGCGTGTCGATGCCGCCCTTGCCACCAAACAGCGAACGCAGCGATTGGTGGCTGAAATTGGAGCGCGCCAGCCAAAGTGCGTAGCCTGCGGTGAAGTTCGCGGCCAATGGCACCTGCTGGCCATGCAGGGTGACTTCGGTGACCTGGTAGGGGTCGTGGATCTCCAGCTCCGGCTCGTCGTCGTGCAGCACTTCCCACAGGTTCTTTCCGGAGAAGCGCAGCAGCACCGTCATCGACGGCGACGGCATCTCGCTCCAGCTCTGCGTGGCCGAAGTGCTGGCCTGCGTAGCAGGCGTCGCTGCCGGCGGCGTGGTGGTCGTGGCGGCTGCAGGATCGTCCATCACCGCCACAAGTTCGGCACCGAAGCCATCGCGGCGATGCACGCTGCGCAGCGTGCCGGTGAACGACAGCGAGGCCGCCGGTACCAGTTCGGTGGGCGTGCGCGTATCCAGCGGTGATGCCTCGCCTGAAGGCGCCAGTACGAAGGTCCAGCGGCCCAGCTGGAAATGGCTGGCTTCAGCATGCACGCGCCCGGTGGCATAGGCGTTGTACAACTGCACCGAGGCTTCCTGCACGGCCAGGTTGTAGTAGTCGCGCACCTGGGTCTGGCGGTCTTCGAAACCGCGCTGGTTGGCCGTGCGCTCGGTGAAGAACAGGTAGGCGTAGGCCTGCCGTGCGACCTGCATCCACGCGTCCAGGCGCGGCTGGAAGTCGGCGTCCAGTTCGGTGATCGCGCTCTTGGCGCGGCCTGACGTGGAGTACTCGCGCTTGGGCGCGGGCAGGGTCATCGCATACTGCAGCCACAGCTCGGCCAGGCTTGAGCGCTTGTCCTCCTCGCGCACCACGATGCTGCCTTCCATGGCCTCGATGCAGGGCAGGCCGGGCCTGGCGCAGACGCCTTCATCCAGGCCGGCCACGCGCAGCGTTTCCATCGTTGCCGAACTGAGCTTGCCGGTGGTGAGGATGTCACCGCGCTTGAGCGCGATGTACTGGCCGGGCGTGACCGAGGCCACCTGCACCGAGGGGCCGAACTGGCGCAATGTCGCGCAGCCGCCCAGGGTGAGCAGCACGGTGATGATGAGGGTCGTGCGGCCGATGAAGCCCAAGCCCGTGGTAGCCATACGATCCTCCTGCGCGGTCGCGCCACTCTAGCGGTCGGCCTGTCAAAGCGGAAGATACCGGGCGGTCGGTTTGGGCCCCTGAGCCGCTGCCATGCAAGCGATTCAGGCAGTTCCGTGTGACACTGGAGTGAATGGGGCGATGCAGGAACTGCGATGACGTGGTTTGAAACCCGGATCCCGCCGCCGCTGGTGATGCTGTTGTGCGCGGGGATCGGCTGGCTGGGGAGCCGACTGTGGCCGGGTGCGGTGTTGCCCCTGCCGATGCCGGCGCTGATGGCAGGCGGGGTGATGGTGATCGGTTTGGCGCTGAACCTGCTGCCGAAGCTCGCGTTCCAGAGGGCGCGCACCACGGTCAATCCGCTGCGCCCTTCGGCATCGAGCGCGCTGGTCACGCGCGGCGTGTACCGCTACACGCGCAATCCGATGTATCTCGGCCAGGCAACGATCCTGACGGGCGCGATGTTGTACCTGCAGAACACGATCGCGTTGCTGGCTGTACCGTTGTTCGTGCTGTACATCACCTGGCTGCAGATCATGCCGGAAGAGCGGGCGTTGCTGGCCCGCTTCCCCGAGGTGTATCCGTTGTTCCGCCAACGTGTGCGGCGTTGGCTGTAGCGGGGATCAACCCGCTACCGGGTGATCTGGCACTTCACGGCCGCGGAATAGCCTTCGTAGTCGTCGCCTGCGATCACGTGCAGGGTGTGTCGCTTGTCGATGGCCTTCACGTATGAAGGTTCCTCCGTGTTGGCGTGTTCGTTGACCGTGGTCACTGACCACGCCTTGGCCAGATGCTTGGAGTCAACGCCGTTCAAATAGACGAAGAGGCTCTTCTCGCCCTCGGCCACGTTCACATCGGCACTGGTGACGGTACCGCCGAACAGGGCGACCGGCTTGTCCTCCGGCTCGAAGGTGCCACCCGGTTTCCTGGCCAGGCCGGCGGCCTGCAGTGCATCGATGGCGTCGGCCTCGCTGAAGTTCGAGCCGGCCTTGCAGGCCAGCATGGCTTCCAGCGTGGCGGTGCCAGGTGGAGCAATGGCTGGTGCGGCGGCGTGCGTGGCCGGAGCTGCGGCGAATGCGGCGAATGCGGCGAAGAGCAGGGTGTGAGCGAGGGGGGCTTTCATGGCAGATCCTTCAATGTGCTGCGGGATAGCCGGTGGCGGGGCGAACAGACCCCGGCCACCGGCCACATTCGGCGTGACGGGTCAGTCGAACCAGACCAGCGGCATGTCGGCATTGAGCGACATGTGGCGGAAATCTCCCAGTACCTGGGCCACGGCCTGCACGGTGTGGCAGCCCGCTCCCAGCGCGGACGATCCCGCGCTCAGGTAGCTGGCGGAGATGGTACGGGTGCTGACCGAGTCCGGCCTGGAACCCAACTGCTGGGTGCCGAGGCTGCCCACCTGTTGGCCATCGATCTTCAGGAACAGGAACACGCTGCCGCCGCCGTCGTTCGGGTCACCCTGCACACGGGACTTCGTCGAGAACAGCACCACCCCGTTGTGCCCCTGCGGGATGCAGACCTGGCCCTCACCAATGACCACCTGCGAGCCCACCGACGGGCAGCCGGGCGCGAAGCCATTGGTCCCGACGCAGACATAGGCGAAGCGGCGGTAAGGGCCCGCGGCGGCGTAGTTGAATCCTGGATTCAAGCCCTTTCCGGCCACGCCAAAGCCGTTGGACAGCGTCACCAGTCGGGAGTTGGCGCCGAACTTGTACTTTACGTTGTTGGTGTTGGCGTCCTGCGGCTGGTAGTAAGGCGATTCGGACGCGACGAAGCTGACAGTGCTGTAAGCCGGCGGATTGACGAACAGGCCCTGCGAATAGAAGGGAGCCTGCGTTTCGGCGCCACTGAAGATGTCATTGATCGACCAGGTCATCGATTCGATGCCGGGTTCCTGCTCGTTCAGGAAAATCCCCAGCATGCCGTCGCCGTAGCTGCCCCACGCGAACGCGCGGCCGGAAGCCATGGCCACGATGGGGCCACCGGGGTTGCCGGCCTGGGCGGTCATCAGCAGCCTGCGGTCCTTGGCCTGCAACGCCATTCCTTCAGGGCTGCCGACGGTATTGAAGTCCAGCTGCGTGGTGTCACTGGCAAGGCTGCTGTTGGTTACCGAGCCTGCGGAGGTGATGAGCACGGAGAGGTTGCTGGCAGAGCCGAAATTGACGGCCGAACCGATGGCCTGACCGGCCAGGTTGACCGTATGGCGTCCGGCAGGCAGGTATTTGGCACCTATGACATTGAAGGAGTGCTGCTGGGCCGACGTCGACTGCCGCCAGTCGATGTAGCTGTCGTTTGAGACCACCTCACCGTTGATGGTGATGTAGGCATTGGCGGCAGAGCTGCCGCCAGGGAAGTACCGTCCATCCGACTGCACGTACACCCAGCCGGGGGCGCTCAGATCGATGGTGCTTGAAAGCAGGGTTGCCGTGCCGGGTTGTACGCGCTGGTCAGCGGCCAGCTGCAGATAACGGGACCCTGGCGTGGCAGCGGAAGCCTGCCCCAGTGCCAACGCCACGGCCAAGCCCACAAACAGTGTGATGCGTTTCATCTGATGTCCTTTCAGGTGTCGGGTCACGTCGTGTGACGCAGGGACTCTACTGGATCCGGATCCCAGCTTTTGTGACTGGCTCCCGATGCGGGTGGCATTGGGGATGTCGGAACAGCAGATGGGGCACCATCTTCGGAAAACAAAAAAGCCGGAACTCCGTTGCGGGAGATCCGGCTTCTTGCGGCCTCGACAGGCCGTACAGATGGTGGAGGTGGGCGGAATTGAACCGCCGTCCGAAGGCACTCCATCCCCAGCACTACATGCTTAGCTCGCCGTTGAATCTCGTCCCCGAACAGCACGGCGTGCAAAGCGCATCCGGGAACCAGCCTGTTGTGTTCTAGTGCCGGACTGACAGGCAGCCACCCAGCGCGATTCCATGATAGTGACTCTACACCGCGAGCATGGACACAAGCGGTTTCGAGGCTTAGGCCTTAAGCGGCCAGAGCGTAGTTGTCGTCGTTGGCAACTAGAGTTTTGCAGCTGGATTTACGAGGAAAGCTACCCCCTCGGCATGCGCCAGGCGACTTCACAACCCCCGTCGAAACCAATGCACCCCCGGTTTCTTCAAGTATTGCAAGGCTCTCAGGCCCTTGGTTGACCAAATGTTGACCAAGAACCCGCCTAACGATGTGGATGGTACGGCAATCTTCCTGAACAGTCACGCGCGGCCAGGGCTGCCGGCGAACCGGTTCAGTCGCCGCTGCCGTCCAGCAGCAGGCTGCGGGGCAGGGGGGGGCCGTGAGCGGGTTCCAGACTGCCGCCGCCTTGGCGCCGGCATCGGGGACCATCGATGGATCCACCGGCCGTACTTCTTGGCAGTGATCGTCCAGTCGCGGTGCCCCATCTGCCGCGCCACCCACATGACGTTCTCACCAGTGCTGAGCGCCTGGGAGGCAAAGCTGTGGCGCATCTGGTAGTAGGGGTACCGGTACCGAACGCCGGCCTTGCGCAGCGCGCGCTGCCATTCGCCAGCGCGGATGCTTTGATCCGACCCCCACCGCGCATTCGTTCTGGGATCGTGGAAGACGAACTCGCCGGCGGTAATGGTATGGGCACGCTGGGCCTTCAGGGCATTGATCGCCGGCTGCAGCAGCTGCACCTCGCGCACGCCCGACCCGGTCTTGGGCGCTTTCATCTTGCCCATCACCCAAGCGCGCCGGATCTTGACCGTGCCCTTGCGCCAGTCGATGTCCGACCAGCAGAGACCGATCATTTCTGAGGTCCGCAGGCCCGTGGCGAAGTTGAACTGGCAGTAGTTGCGAACCTGGTCGTCGCGGCAGGCGGCCAGGATCGCCTGGACTTCCTCCGGCGTGAAGGGGTCGACCTCTTCACGCGCGTTGGCCTTGGCACGCCGCTTCACCCTAAAGCCGTCCAAGGGGTTGGTGGGGATCAAGTCATCGGCCACAGCCTCATCGAGGGCACCGCGGAGCGGGCCCAAGACGTTGTTGATGCGCTTGGCCGACGTCGACTCGTCGAATGTGGCCACCAGCTCCTTCAGGGCGATACGGTCGAAGTCACGCAACGCGATCGCTCCGCAGCGCGGCACTAGGATGTTGTCGACGATGCGGCGGTAGCCGATCAGGCTGCTGTGCTCGAGCTCCGGTTCCTTCTGTGCCAGCCAACGCGCCAGCACCTTCTCCAGGGTATCCAGGGCCGCTGGCTTTGTTGCCACCTGCACCGCGCGCTTGCTCCCAGGGAAGTGGGTGGCATAGTTGAACGTGCCCTTTTCGATCTCGACTTTGATCTGCCCCAGCAGATTCTCGCAGCAGCGCAGGTTCCGAGCGGTCGGCGGGAGCTTGATTCGCTCACGGCACCGCTTGCCCCGATAGTAGAAGTCTATTGTGATGCTGCTTTGTGTAGCTGGCCTGACGCCGCCCTGCCGTGCATTACCCACTCTTCGTACCCCTCCAGGTCGATCAGGTTTCTTCCATCTGGCGCCTTGATGAAAACGGCGCCCTCCAGCCAGTCGCTACGCTTGATCTTTGAGTTGACCGCGTCGACCGTGTAGCCGTCAGCGTCTCGAACTGTTTGAGCGTGACGAATCGGACGGGACGCAGATTCGCGGGGGCTCCGGTCCTCGGCAATCCTCGGGCAGGGGGGCATTTGTCTCTCACGAGAATCCTCCCGCGAGACAGCTACGGCCAACGAATCTGCCTGGTGGCTGTGTCGAGGGAGGCGTTGATTGCGGGAAGCAGGATCCGTTGAGGAGGTTAGACGCCACTAGGGCAGATCCCGCCGGAACTGCTGGACATGTATGACCAGCTGACACGTGACCAGCACGCGCTGGCGCGGACCTCGTTCGTGCTCCTCGCGGCAATGCGGAGACAATTGGGCTTGCCGGAACTGTAGTGCGCTTACTTGAACCTCAACGAAAAGGGCTCCCCAAAACGGGAGCCCTTACAAAGCAATCCGCAGTGAATCGCGCTGCTGCGTCAGTATGCGACGCACTGGACTGGGCCACCGCCGGCACTGCTGCAAGCAAAACGTGTGTGGCTCACTGGTCCGCTGACCGGAATGCCGTTCTGATGAGCCCAGACAAGGAAGTTCTGTAGATCTGTAGATGGCGGACCCTGGAAATTGTATTCACGATAGCCGTCACCGGCGAAGTCCTCCCTTTTCTCTGGGATCGAGTTGTTGTGCCCGTCACGAGCACTGTTGGGTATCCGTTCCCACATTTTACTGTCGTAGTTGTAGGTAATAAGAACTGTTGTCTTATCGTGGAACTCCAAGCGAACGTAAACTTGCGAGCTTTTCGATCCCAGCCAAACCGCCGGGTTGAAAACGCGAATGACACTCTGGCCGCCAGCAATGAAGGAGGGGAATTTCGTCTCCATCCAGGCATGAACGTTGTTCATTTTTGAGGAGTTGGAGATGGCCTCGTAGGCATTCTCCGGGAGGTCATGGCCGGTTGCCGATGCCCGTGCCGACTGGACACGCAGTGTCGCTCTGCTTGCTGCGCTCATATCAGAGGCGATCACATCAATAGGAACCTTGAACTCCAGGGAGCCGCCGTTCCTCTGGTAAAGATAGACGAGTTCCGCGTAATAGTCGGCTAGGTCGGGGTTGACCGGAAGCTCGATAATACGGAGATCAGGCATGATAACGAATGAATTGATCTCTCCAGTGGACAGGCTGAACACAGCCACGCCTCCAAAGTCAATTTCACTTCTAGCAGCCTCGATTTTTTGCTGGTAACTACATCCTTCGCATTGGGCTGCCGCAACTGCCTGTGCAGAGGCGTTGTCGACTGCCCCTGCGCCAACCACCAAAACCACACTTGCCAATAGTCCCTTCAGCATGACGTTCATCCTTATCACTGTTTCAGTAGAAAAGAATGAGCAATCTCAAGATCACGGCGATGAAAACGCCAATTGAGAGCGCTCGAACGGGTCTGGACGTATTGCGCAACCAAAGGGCCGCGATGAGAGATGAGAGCAAAGCGACGCCACAGGACCACCAAAGCAAGTGGCCACTCACAGTGAAAGTGGCACCAAAGCACAACACGGCCACTAGGCTCAGAAGTACGGCAAGCGAGCCACTACGCTTCAGATACATGCTCTTGACCCCCTCGAGAGAGCAATTCGCCCGCAGCCTAAGTACACCAAATGAGAATGAGTGTCAATATCATGTGCGGTGGTGCGCGCTAGCATCTGGACGTAGTCGTAGGCTGCCAGCTTGCAGGTGGCGCAGAGGCAGGCAGTCACGAGTGTGGCAATAGAGTGTTCGCAATCGCAGCCGCCGCGACCGCAATTCGTATCCTCCCGGCCATGCCGCTTCCCGCCTCCTTCTACTGGACCACACGCTCTGCCAGCAGGCCGGACGATCCGCTGACTGTGATTGCCTGCCAGGGCGTCTGGGTCTTGTCCGTGACCGAGCGTGTCGATGATGGCATCTGGGTCGCGCACCTCGATCGACATCGGTATGGTCCTGGTAGTGGACCATGTCGGAAATGCACCAGCTACGAGCTGGGTCGCGCCGGCGCCGAGCTCTGGGTGGCGAGGCACGAGGCGAGGCTGCGGGACGACGTGGCCAAGATCACGGCCTGGCGGGCAGCCGTGCGGGCAAACAGGCTGGCCAGGGCGAACACCGAGCCACCGTTTGGGTGGATGGGGTAGGTACTTCCTGCGGAGTCCTACGGATCGCGCATGCGAGGCGGCAGGGGAGGCGCCTTCAGGTAGACCTTCAGCACTTCGATGATGGTTGTGAAATCTGCAAGTATCTGGGGGTGCAGCAGGATAGGTTCGTCCGGCGTTGCGAACGACAGCACGATCAGATACCCATGCCCGTGCACTTGGCCGGCCTCTTCCTGTAGGGCAATAAGCGAGTCCCAGTCGGCCGTCGCCATTGCCGCCAGCTTTCGGTCTTCAATTTTCTGGAGTGCGCTCGCCTCGTGCTGCGTGTGAGTCTCCGGTATATAGGGGGGGATGCGGTGGGCAAGTGCATCCCGGTAGGGCTTCAAGTAGGTATCGCGCCAGGCGACCATTTCAGCTGTCGTCAAGTGATCAACCAGAAGCTGCGGAAGCACCTCTTGCGTCCGCGCCTTGAACAGATCGACGTGATTGCGGTTGACCTGACTCTGGAGGCCGTGCCAATGGAGGTAAGCCCAAGCCATGTTGTCCATGACTCCAACCGTGTGAATCAAAAATGCCTGAAGGTTGATAGTTGCGCGCTTTATGACGTCGCGCGATACCTTCGTGCGCGCCGGCGGGATAAGAGTAAAGACTGCGTCCGCAGTGGCGAGCATTGTGTCCAGCCTGCGACCAACACCTTGGGTCAACTGGTCCTTCGCCCCAGTTGGGGCAGTTGCTGACAGATGCCATAGAGTAATCAGGAGGTCCGTGACCTGGGGTCTGAGGGCCCTCCAATTCTCGAGGAGGTACGCCACGGCCTTCGGCGAGTATTGGGATTGACGGGGCTCGCTGGTCATGCGCGGACTATAGCCGTAGGCGTGCCGGAGTCGCCAGTTTGATCTATTCGACAAATCATTCAGGCAGGATGTGCGCTCACCAAGCAAGACGAGAATGGCATGCCAATAGAAATTCTGATTGCGCCCGCGGCGCCCGCGGCAGAGTCGGCGAGCGAATTCTGGAAGTACGGCCTGCCCGTTGTCTCGCTGGTCGCGGGCATCTTGCTGAAGGCGGGGTTGGATTTTTTCCTCGAGCGCCGCCGTGATGCGGCACAGGAAGCGAAGCGCTTGGTCGAGCGCCGCGATGCGCTAAGGGCCAAGCGAATAGAGGCGGAACGAGGCAATCTACTTGCGGTGCAGCCGGTTCTCGTCGGCTTGCTTCATGCTGGCCGAAAGGTTCGAAACGCGCGGACTGCAGCCCAGACAACGGGAGAGGATTGGTCCAAAGCAACAATCGACCCTGAGTTGGTTCCGAAAGTTGAGGAATGGGCTGCGCTGCTATTGCCGATTCGGGCTCGCATCCATTCGTCGAAAGTGACGACACCTATGGATACCTTCATCAACAAGTTCTGGAAGGCTTTCAGAGCAAAGAGCAACGAAGACGCGGAGAGTTTGTGGGACGAAACGTCATCAGCCCACACCAAACTGCAGGCCGAGATCGGTCGGGTCATCAAGCAGCTTGAGGATGAGAACTACCAGCTGAAAGATCCGCCGGCGAGCTGAGGACGGCAGTGGTCAACATCGGATGTTGACCAAGAAGTTGACCAAACGCTGCCAATCGATGCCCATTTCTGCCCATGCGGCAGTCATGAACGAAAAAGCCCATCATGCTAAGGCATTGATGGGCTTCATTATTTCTGCGTTTTGGAAACCGGCGCCGATGGCGTCACGGGGACAATGCACCCCCGGTTTCTACAGTGCTGCAAGGTGCAGGGCCGATTCCGTGTCGCCACGGGCAGGGCCTGCCCAGCGCCGCGAGTGTTACGGCAATACGGCTGAACAGTCACGCACGGGAGTCGGAACCTGGAAATACACGATGGAGCCGGCGGAGGGGCCATCCGTCCGTCGCCGGCTCCGCCCATGCCGCTTGGCACGTTGTGGTCACCGCAGCGGCGTGCTCGAATCGGTCAACGCCCTTCCGCGGACGGCCCCGGCCATGCCCTCCAGCTCCCGCATTCTGCGATTCCGTGGTGCTGCCGCAGCACTCGCCGTCCTGGTGGCGATGCCGTTCTGCACGCTCCAGGCGGCGGAGCCTCCCTATTCGGTGGAGGCCCGCTACAGCCGGGCGCTGGATCTGTTCAATCTGCTGGACAACCTGCCGGACTGGCTGCCTGGATACACCTCGCCGGTGTATCGGGAAGCGTGGCAACGCCGCTTTGGCCTGAGCGATCAGGACCGGGCGCTGTTGGCCGACTACGCGGCTTTCCGACAGCGCACGTCACCGCTTGCGCGGAGCGGTAGGGAACCATCGGCGCCGGCTGATCGCCTGTTCGCGGGTGCTGACACCCGCACCGGCGATCCTTACGCGAGGTATTTCCTGGCCGTGCCGTCCTTCACCGCAGCGGTTGACGCCGCCATCGCGGGGCAGGACAGGGAGGATCAGCTGCTGCTGCGCCGCTACTATGCGCACTTCGCGCCACATGCCGAACAGCTGCTGGCGGCCCAGGCGCCGTTTGTTGCGCAGCAGGCATTGCTTGCCCGGCAACTGGCCGCGCCTGCAGTGCTGGCGCTGGCCCAGCAGATGAAGGCGTTCTTCAACGTGGACGATTCGCCCGTCTTCCAGGTCCGCTTCGTATGGTGGCCCGAGGCGGAACGAACCCAGGCCAAGCTGCGCGGGGGCTACATCCTGCTGTTCTCGACGTTCGGGACCGACGAGGATTGGGCGCCGATCGTGATGCGCGAGTTCAGTCATTTTCTTTCGGCGGGACAGCCAGCGCCGCAGCGGCGGCTCCTGGCCGAGTCCTTCGCCGCGTTGTGCCCGGAGGCCCTGGCACTGCCCAACCCCCTCAATGCACTGGAAGAGCCGCTGGCGATCTACTGGGGCCAGTACCGCTTCGAGCAGCAGGTGCGGGGCGAGGCGCTGTCGGCGGAGAGCGCCTGGTACGTGCAGCCGCAGGCCGACCGTGCGGCGAAGGCGCTTGCAATGGCCTTCCCGGCCCGCGGCCCCGCGCCACGCCTGGAGGTGGGCCCCTTGCTGCGAGCTGCGGCGTCTGCCTGCAGCGCTCCAGAAGACGAGCGGCGTTGATTGGCACGCCGGGGTATCCGGTCCGCAGGGTTGGCGCCTGCCCGCGCATTCTGGCAATCCGCAAGAAGTTGTAGAGCCGCCGTCATAGCGGATTGGTAACTTCATTGGCACGAATTTGCGACACACTGGCGACGACCATCCAAGCCGGTACAGACACGGAGACGGTGGGTGACCGATGCAAGCCAACAACGCAGCCTGCGACAGCTGATCGGGCCGGTCGGTGCCGACTACCAGCGGCGCGCGTTGCCGCCGGGCTGGGTCTGGGCGGTGCTGGCGGTGCTGCTGGCGGCCACCTGGCTGACCGAGCTGCCGGCCACGGCTGCGGCCGCGCTGATCGCCAGCGCGGTGGTGGTGCACTGGTCGCAGCGCGGTCGCATCCATTGGCTGGGTTGGCGCCTGCCGGGCCTGGCCGTACTGGCGGCCCTGCTGTGGGGGCCGGAAGTGCTGTCGCAGTGGTTCGAGCACGGGCTGGCCGTGGTCCTGATGTCGCTGGCCAGTCTCAGTATTGGCGTGCACGTGTGGCAGTCGCGGCAGATGGCGCGCCAGCTGCAGGGCGCCGCCGATGCGCTGGATGATGCCCAGCTGCTGTCCTTGCTGCCGGATGATGCCGCGCAGCTGGCCCAGCAGTGGCGGAGGGGGGATGATCGCCATGCGCCGGAACTGGCGGTGGTGATGCACCTGGCGGTGATGCACGCGGCGCTGGCGCCGCGCATGCGCGGGCAGGGCGTGCTGGCAGGGTGATCGGTCGGCGGCGTCTACAGCCGCTGCGGCCGGGAACCTGGCAACGCCTTGCGCAGGTAGATCCGCTCGTGACCGGGCGGGCAGTCGGGCAGCCGCCCGTACACGGTGTAGCCCTGCCGCAGGTAGAAGGCTTCGGCCTGCCAGTCGAACGTGTCCAGCATCACGCTGCGGGCGCCATGGCGGTGCGCAACGGCTTCCGCTTCCGCCAGCAGGCACTGGCCGATGCCTTGCCCGCGCAGTTCCGGGTCCACCCACAGCACATGCACCTGCAGCCAGCCGGCACAGACATCGGCCAGTACGCCGCCGCGTAGCGCGCCGTGCTCGTCATGCCAGGCCAGGCGCACTGGAATGTCGTCGAACGCATCGCCGCCGTGGGCCTTGTTGAAGGCCAGCAGGCGCGCACACAAGGTGCGCGTTTCATCGGCGCTGGCGGTCACCATGGCGCCGATGGGAGTGTTCATGCGTCGCGGTTGCCGCGACGCATCACGCGCTGCTTCTCGATCGCCCAGTCGCGATCCTTGGCGGCATCGCGCTTGTCGTGGGTCTGCTTGCCCTTGGCCAGCGCGACTTCGAGCTTGATCTTGTTCTTGCTCCAGTACATCGCGGTCGGCACGATCGTGTAGCCATCGCGCTCGACCTTGCCGACCAGCTTGTCGATCTCGCTCCGGTGCAGCAGCAGCTTGCGCTCGCGCCGGTCGTTGGCGACCACGTGGGTGGAGGCCTGGATCAACGGGGTGATCTGGGCGCCGATCAGGAAGATCTCGCCGTGCTTCACGTAGGCGTAGGCATCGATGATGTTGCCGCGGCCAGCGCGGATCGACTTCACCTCCCAGCCCTGCAGGGCCAGGCCGGCCTCGAAGCGCTCTTCGATGTGGTACTCGTGGCGGGCACGCTTGTTCAACGCGATGGTCTTGTTGGCCGTCGCGCTCTTTGCTTTATCCTTGCCGCTGTTCTTGCTCATTTCCGTATTGTCTCCGATTCGGGCCCGCCCGGTCGATTGCCGAAACGTCCTGTATTCATGCCTACTATCCGCCGCAGCGCCCTGGTCGAGCATTCGTCCGCGCGCATGTTCGACCTGGTCAACGATGTCCAGGCCTATCCGCGCCGCTTCCGCTGGTGCTCGGCTGCCCAGATCCTGGAGCAGGGCGAGGACCGCCTGGTGGCGCGCCTGGACCTGGGCCTGGGTTCGTTCAGCACCTGGTTCCAGACCGAAAACACCCTGCAGCGCCCGCACAGCATCGACATGCAGCTGCGCGATGGCCCGTTCAAGCAGTTGCACGGCCGCTGGGAATTCCATGCACTGGCCGAGGACGCCTGCAAGGTCACCCTGACCCTGGAATTCGAGCCCAGCTCGCGCCTGCTGGGGCCGGCCCTGGCGATCGGCTTCCAGGGTCTGGCCGATCGGATGGTCAATGATTTCGTCCGCGTCGCCGACGAGGCCTGAGCGATGATCGAGGTCGAGGTGGTACTCGCCTGGCCGCAGCACGTGCTGTCGCGCCGGCTGCAGCTGGACGAGGGCGCGACCGTGGCCGATGCCATTGCCGCCGCCGCGCTGGAGGGCAGTGACCGATGCCCGGCCGCGGCCGTGCATGGCGTACTGGCGCGCCCGCAGCAGGTGGTGCTGGAGGGTGACCGCATCGAGCTGCTACGCCCGTTGCTGGCCGACCCAAAGGACAACCGCCGGCGACGCGCGCTCGGCGGTTGATGCCCGCAACCCGTCCGTGGGGACGGACAGGGGGCCTCAGCGGCCCTTCTTCTTCTTGTCCTTCGGCAGGTTGCGGCCGAACTGGCGCACGGTCTGCTGGGCCAGGGCCTTGTCGTTGCCCGGGAAGTAATCGCCTTCCCAACGGGTCACGGTGTCATTCTCGAAGAACACCACGAAGTTCTTCACTTCGGTGCGGCCCAGGCGGTTCACGCGCTGGCTGGAGGTGTAGTCCCAGCGCTGGGCGTGGAACGGATCGGGAATGGACGGGGTGCCCAGCAGCGCGGTGACCTGCTGCTTGCTCTGCCCGACCTGCAGCTTGGCCACGGCATCTTCCCGGATCAGGTTGCCCTGATAGATGGGTTGCTTGTAGATGATGCCGCACCCGGTGGTGGACAGGGCGACGGCGGCGACCAACAGGAGATTGCGCATCGGGACTGGCGGTTGGGGAAATCAAACCGATGATACACTCCCGGCGTGCCACCGCGACCCAATCCGAGGCAGCTGGCGCTAAATCGCCAATGAACGGAGACCTATGGAAACCCACGACCTGCGAAAAGTCGGCCTGAAGGTGACCCATCCACGGATGCGGATCCTGGCGCTGCTCGAACAGCGCAATGCCCAGCACCACATGACCGCCGAAGACATCTACCGCCAGCTGCTGGAGCATGGCGATGAGATCGGCCTGGCTACGGTGTACCGGGTGCTGACCCAGTTCGAGGCCGCCGGCCTCGTGCTCAAGCACAATTTCGAAGGCGGCCAGGCCGTCTACGAGCTGGACCGTGGCGGCCACCACGACCATATGGTCGACGTGGACAGCGGCAAGATCATCGAGTTTGAAAGCCACGAGATCGAGGAGCTGCAGCGCAAGATTGCAGCCGACCACGGCTACGAGCTGGAAGAGCACTCGCTGGTGCTGTACGTGCGCAAGAAGCGCAAGTAAGCCGATCCGCCCAGCCATAAGCGACGAAACCCCGGGCCTGCCCGGGGTTTTTCGTTGCCGGGGTCAGAGCCCTTTCCCTTCAGGAAAGGGATCCGACCCCTTGTGACCCAGCAGGATCTCCAGATCCACCGCTTCGGCCATCGCCCGGTTGCCCGCATCGCCCGGGTGCAGGTGATCGCCGGAGTCGTAAGCAGCGGCCATCCGTGACGGATCGGCCGGGTCGCGCAGCGCGGCATCCAGGTCGATCACCGCGTCAAACGGACTGTCCGTGCGCAGCCAGGCATTGAGCTGGCGGCGCAGGGAATCCTTGTCCGGCTGGTAGTAGTCGTCCAGCGGCGTGCCGGGCAGGGCGTCGGCGAACGGTGTCAGCGTGACGCCCACGATCCGAACGCCATGGTGGTGGGCCTGTTCGGCCAGGGCGCGATACCCCGCCTGCAGTTCGGCAAGCGTGGGCCGCGCCTGCTTGAGGGCGAAGGCGGTGCCGGGCCAGCTGATGTCATTGATGCCAACCAGCACGATCACGTTGGACACGCCAGGCTGATCCAGTGCATCGCGGTGGAAACGGACCAGCGCGGACTCCCCCATGCCGTCGCGCAAGAGGCGGCCACCGGAGATACCGGCATTGACCACCGCCACGCCACGCGGTGCCAGACGCGCGGCCAGATGGTCGGTCCAGCGCTGGTCCCGGTCGAGGCTGGCGGTGGCGCCGTCGGTGATCGAATCGCCGATCACCACCACGCTGCGCGCGCTGGCCGGTGCCTCGACCTCGATACCGGTCAGGAACAGGCGGGCCGTGGTGGCGCTGGCCCGGTCCAGCCCGCGTGCCAGGCTCTGGTCGCCGGGGGCGATCCAACTGGTCTGGCGGCCCTCCCAATGAAAGGTCTGCAGCGGCGTCGGCGCTGGCACAAAGACGCTGATCTGCAGCGCCTGGCCATCCTGTACAGCCAGCGACAGCGGGTCGCTCAGCCGTTCCTGGCCGGGGCCGATCAGCACCTCGGGCCGGCCATCGAAGCGGAGCGGCTGCGGCGTCGCACCTGCCTGCGGCGCCACGCTGGCGCCGCCGATCCGCAGCGGGCGGGTGCCATGGGCATTGCTCAACCGCACCCGCAGGCGCGGGCCGCCCAGGCTGATGCGTGCGGTCTGGCGGAAGGTCTGGTCGTGCAGCGACGCCGGTATCAATGACGGGAACAGGAAGTCCGCTCCCCAGACCGGTTGCGGGCTGGCCTGCCAGCTGGCAACCCAGTGCGGGGCAGGGGCGGCGCTGGCGGCGCTGGACAGGCCGATCAATGCGGTGGCGGCGAGCTGGCTGAAGCGGTTCATTGGGCAATCCCGGCTGGAGGGAAGGCCATGGTGATTCCGCACTCATCTGTGAACTAGACTGCGCATGGACAATCATCTGTGAACTGGATTCATTGCCATGGCGCGCTCCGACATCAACCGATCCGGCGAACTGGAAGTGTTCGTGCGGGTGATCGAGACCGGCGGCTTTTCCGCGGCCGCCCGAACGTTGGAGATGACCCCGTCGGCGGTCAGCAAGCTGGTGGCGAGGCTGGAACAACGGTTGGGTACGCGCCTGCTGCAACGCTCCACCCGCCAGCTGCAGCTGACTCCGGAGGGCTGCGCGTTCTACGAGCGCGGCCTGCGCGTGCTGGCCGACCTGGACGAGGCCGAGCGCTGTGCCAGTGCTCACGCCGAGCCGCGTGGACGCCTGCGGGTCAATTCCAATGTGCCGTTCGGCCAGCATTTCCTGTTGCCGCTGCTGCCGGCGTTCCTGCAGCGCAACCCGCAGGTAGGCGTGGACCTGACCCTCAACGACGAGGTGATCGACCTGCTGGAGCAGCGCACCGACGTGGCGGTGCGGGCCGGTCCGCTGAAGAGCTCCAGCCTGGTGGCGCGGCGGCTGGGCGCGACGCGGATGATGATCGTGGTTGCACCTGCATATGCGCAGCGCCACGGCCTGCCGGCCGACGTCGAGGCGCTGCAGTCACACAATCGGCTGGACATCGGCCATGCACGTGCGATGCAGGGCTGGCCGCTGCTGCAGGACGGACGCGAGCGGATGCTGCTGCCCAGTGGCAATGCCCGTGCCAGCAACGGCGATGCGCTGCGCCAGCTGGTGCTGGGTGGTCTGGGCATGGCACGGCTGGCCGCGTTCCAGGTGCAGGCCGACATCGCTGCCGGACGCCTGCTGCCGGTGCTGGAGGAAGCCAATCCCGGTGACCTGGAAGAGGTGCACGCGGTGTTCCTGGGGCAGGGCGGCTACCTGCCGCTGCGGGTGCGCGCGTTCCTGGATTTCCTGGTGGAGAACGTCGACCTGACGCAACCACGGGGGTAGTGCCGGCCGCTGGCCGGCAACCTCACGATCTTCGCCCACCCGCATCGGGGTGCCGGCCAGCGGCCGGCACTACCGCGCGCGTTGTAGATCCACGCCATGCGTGGATAACCGCGAACAGGCGTTACACCTGCAGCAGCTTGCGGGCGGCGGCGCGCGCTTCCTTGCTCACTTCCACGCCGCCCAGCATGCGTGCCAGCTCCTCCTCGCGCGCCTTGCTGTCCAGCTTTTCCACCGCGCTCTGGGTCATGCCTTCCACCGGGGCCTTGCTGACCCGGTAATGGGCATGGCCCTTGGAGGCGACCTGCGGCAGGTGGGTCACGCACAGCACCTGCCGCTTCTCGCCGAGGGCGCGCAGCTTCTGGCCAACGATGTCCGCCACTGCGCCGCCGATGCCGGAGTCGACCTCGTCGAACACCATGGTCGGCACCGCATCCAGGTCCAGCGCGGCCACTTCGATGGCCAGCGAAATGCGCGACAGTTCACCGCCCGAGGCCACCTTGCGCAGGGCGCGCGGCGGCTGGCCGGCGTTGGCCGCCACCAGGAACTCCACACGCTCGGCGCCCTGCGGGTCCGGCTTGCCGGCGTCCTGCGGCTCCAGTTCGATCAGGAACTGGCCGCCGCCCATGCCCAGCTCGGCGATGATGCCGGTGGTGGTGGCCGACAGTTCGGCAGCAGCGCTGCGACGGCTGGCGGTCAGCACTTCGGCCTGTGCGCGCCAGGCGGCGGCGGCCTTGTCGATCTCGCCGGCCAGGCGCTGCAGGCGTTCGTCGGCGCCGCGCAGCTGCTCCACTTCGGCGTGCATGCGCTCGCGCTGCGCGCCCAGCTCGTCCATCGGCACGCGGTGCTTGCGGGCCAGGTCGTGCAGGCGGCCGAGGCGGCGCTCATTCTCCTCGAACTGCTCCGGGTCGGCGTCGAGGTCGTCATGTACGCGGTCCAGCAGCGACAGGGCTTCGTGCAGCTGGATCGAGGCGTTCTCGATCAGGCCGTCCACCTCGCCCAGGCGCAGGTCGTGTTCGATCAGGCGAGACAGCTCGTGGCGCACCTGCTGCAGCAGGTCCAGTGCGGAACTGCCGTCGTCGCCGTTGAGCTGGTTGCTGGCCGCCTGGCAGGCGCTCAGCAGGGCGCTGGCGTGGGCCTGGCGACGGTGGCTGGCACCGAGTGCCGCGATCGACTCCGGCTCCAGGTCTTCACGGTCCAGTTCGCGCAGCTGGTGTTCCAGGAAGCCTATCCTGTCACTCACGTCGCCTTGTTGCGACAGCGCCAGCGATTCATCGACCAGTGCCTGCCACGCGGCGGCGGCGCGGCGCACCTGGCGGCGCTCGTTCTCGTTGCCGGCATAGGCATCCAGCAGGGCCAGCTGCGACGGGCGCGTCAATAGGGCCTGCTGTTCGTGCTGGCCGTGGATCTCCACCAGCAACGAGGCCAGGTCGCCCAGCTGGGCCAGGGTCACCGGGCGGCCATTGATCCACGCCCGCGAACCGCCGTCGGCACGGATCACGCGGCGCAGCTGGCATTGTTCTTCGTCGTCCAGCTCGTTGTCGGCCAGCCACTGGCGCGCGGCCTGCAGCTGCTCCAACGCGAACTCGGCCGAAAGCTCGGCACGGGCGGCGCCGTGGCGGACCACGCCGCTGTCGGCGCGCAGGCCGGACAGGAAGCCCAGCGCGTCGACCATCAGCGACTTGCCGGCGCCGGTCTCGCCTGAAACCACGGTCATGCCTGGCCCGAACTCCAGTTCGGTGGCGCGGACGACGGCAAAATCCTTGATCGAAAGATGTCTGAGCATGGGTAAGGGGGTATCAGCAGCCGCGCAACGCTAGCACGCGGGCGAGGGAGGTCCAATGACTTGCCAAGGTGATGCGCCGCCATTATCTAGTGTCCGTGTCTCACAGGTTGATTCCATGCACGGTTCTCCCGACCAGCTTGCCCCACGTGCGCGCCATCTGCTGCGCACGCTGATCGCGCGTTACATCCAGGACGGTGAGCCGGTCGGCTCGCAGACGCTGGCGCGCGTGGCCGGCCTGGAGGTCAGTCCGGCCACCATCCGCAACATCCTCGGCGACCTGGAAGACCTGGGGCTGCTGGCGTCGCCGCACACCTCGGCCGGGCGCATCCCGACCGCGCATGGCTACCGGGTGTTCGTCGACAGCCTGCTGCAGATGCAGCCGCCGGGCGAGGGTGAGCTGGCCCGGTTGCGCCAGGAGCTGGCCGGTGGCGGCAGCACCCAGGCCCTGCTCGGCAGCGCCTCGGAGCTGCTGTCGGCGATGAGCCACTTCGTCGGCGTGGTCAGTGCGCCGCGGCGCGAGCAGTTCGCTTTCCGCCAGATCGATTTCGTGGCACTGGACGGGCGCCGGGTGCTGGCGATCCTGGTGTTTGCCGACAACGAGGTGCAGAACCGGGTCATCGAGACCCGCCAGGAGTTCGCGCCGGGCCAGCTGGAGCAGGTGGCCAACTACCTCAATGCCCATTTCGCCGGCCTGCCGATGGCCGAGATCCGCACTCGCCTGCTGCTGGAACTACGCGATGCCCGTTCCGAGCTGGAGCAGCTGCTGGCGCACAGCATCGAGCTGGCCGAGCAGGCCCTGCAGCCGGCGGCCGACGACATGCTGGTGGCCGGCCAGACCCGCCTGATGGGGGTACAGGACCTGTCCGACCTGGAGCGCCTGCGCGAGCTCTTCGAGCTGTTCTCCAGCAAACGCGAAATCCTGCAGCTGCTGGAACGGACCATCCAGGCCCCCGGCGTGCGCATCTTCATCGGCGAGGAGACCGGGATGATGCCGCTGCAGGGCGTCTCGCTGGTCACCGCCCCGTACACCGCCAACGGCCAGGTGCTGGGCGTGCTGGGCGTGATCGGCCCCAAGCGGATGGCCTACGACCGTGTGATCCCGCTGGTCCAGGCCACCGCCGATGTGCTCGGCGCGGCCTTTTCGCCGGCCGGCCGCACGCCGGGAACATCCGACGCTTGAAACGCAGCATCCCGCCCACACTAGGGTGGGTGGAGGCGGAGATTGACCGCCAGGGACCCAGACATGAACCACGAACATCCAGATATCGAATCCCAGCAGAGTGCCGCCGATGCGGCCGCCGCCGCCGGCGTCAATGACGAAGTGGAGCGCCTGCGCGCTGAAGTTGAACAGGTCAAGGCCGATGCGCTGCGTGAGCGCGCCGACCTGGAGAACCAGCGCAAGCGCGTTGCCCGTGACATCGAGCAGGCCCGCAAGTTCGCCAACGAGAAGCTGCTTGGGGAGCTGCTGCCGGTATTCGACAGCCTGGATGCTGGCCTGAAGGCTGCCGGCGACGACGCCCACCCGTTGCGCGAAGGCCTGGAGCTGACCTACAAGCAGCTGCTGAAGGTTGCCGGTGACAATGGCCTGGTCCTGCTGGACCCGACCGGCCAGCCGTTCAACCCGGAACACCACCAGGCCATCAGCCAGGTGCCGGCCCCGGGCGCCGCCCCCGGCACCGTGGTGACCGTGTTCCAGAAGGGCTACCTGCTCAACGAGCGCCTGCTGCGGCCGGCGCTGGTGGTGGTGGCCGCCGACTGACCCTGCCGGGCCGGGAGGCGGAATGACCCGCGACCC
The DNA here is from genome assembly GCF_006974125.1 of Stenotrophomonas maltophilia. Classification (NCBI taxonomy): domain Bacteria; kingdom Pseudomonadati; phylum Pseudomonadota; class Gammaproteobacteria; order Lysobacterales; family Lysobacteraceae; genus Stenotrophomonas; species Stenotrophomonas maltophilia. The sequence goes on from NZ_CP037858.1 coordinate 3,886,036, forward strand.
GGCCCGACGCTGAACGCGCCGGACGACCGGAAACACAGCGTTCGGGAGATGGCTTGAATGTTCCACGAGCCTCCCCCACATCGTATTCATCCACCGGCCGAACGGCCGGACTGACCCCAACAAGCATCCTCAGGAGTCTCCCCCATGGGCAAGATCATTGGTATCGACCTCGGCACCACCAACTCGTGCGTGGCGATCATGGACGGCGGCAAGGCCCGCGTCATCGAGAATTCGGAAGGCGATCGCACCACCCCGTCGATCGTCGCCTACACCAAGGACGGCGAAGTCCTGGTCGGCGCCTCGGCCAAGCGCCAGGCCGTGACCAACCCGAAGAACACCTTCTACGCGGTGAAGCGCCTGATCGGCCGCAAGTTCACCGACGCCGAAGTGCAGAAGGACATCGCGCACGTCCCGTACGGCATCCTGGCCCATGACAATGGCGACGCCTGGGTGTCGACCAGCGACGGCAAGAAGATGGCCCCGCAGGAAATCTCGGCCAAGGTGCTGGAAAAGATGAAGAAGACCGCCGAGGACTTCCTCGGTGAGAAGGTCACCGAAGCGGTCATCACCGTGCCGGCCTACTTCAATGACAGCCAGCGCCAGGCGACCAAGGACGCCGGCCGCATCGCCGGCCTGGACGTCAAGCGCATCATCAACGAGCCGACCGCGGCCGCGCTGGCCTATGGCCTGGACAAGGGCGACAACAAGGATCGCAAGATCGTGGTGTACGACCTGGGCGGCGGCACCTTCGACGTCTCGGTGATCGAGATCGCCAACGTCGACGGCGAGAAGCAGTTCGAAGTGCTGGCCACCAACGGTGATACCTTCCTGGGCGGCGAAGACTTCGACAACCGTGTCATCGAGTACCTGGTTGAAGAGTTCAACAAGGACCAGGGCATCGACCTGCGCAAGGATCCGCTGGCCCTGCAGCGCCTGAAGGACGCTGCCGAGCGCGCCAAGATCGAGCTGTCCAGCGCCCAGCAGACCGAAGTGAACCTGCCGTACGTCACCGCTGACGCGTCGGGTCCGAAGCACCTGAACATCAAGCTGACCCGCGCCAAGCTGGAAGCGCTGGTGGAAGACCTGATCAAGAAGTCGATCGAGCCGTGCCGCGTCGCCCTGAACGATGCCGGCCTGCGTTCGAGCGACATCAGCGAAGTGATCCTGGTCGGTGGCCAGACCCGCATGCCGAAGGTGCAGCAGGCGGTGACCGAGTTCTTCGGCAAGGAACCGCGCAAGGACGTCAACCCGGACGAAGCCGTGGCACTGGGTGCTGCGATCCAGGGCGGCGTGCTGGGCGGCGACGTCAAGGACGTTCTGCTGCTGGACGTGACCCCGCTGTCGCTTGGCATCGAGACCATGGGCGGCGTGTTCACCAAGATCATCGAGAAGAACACCACCATCCCGACCAAGGCCTCGCAGGTGTTCTCCACCGCCGAGGACAACCAGTCGGCCGTGACCGTGCACGTGCTGCAGGGTGAGCGCGAACAGGCCCGCTTCAACAAGTCGCTGGCCAAGTTCGACCTGTCCGGCATCGAGCCGGCCCCGCGTGGCCTGCCGCAGGTGGAAGTGTCCTTCGACATCGACGCCAACGGCATCCTGCATGTGTCGGCCAAGGACAAGAAGACCAACAAGGAACAGAAGGTCGAGATCAAGGCCGGTTCGGGCCTGTCCGAGGAAGAGATCGCACGCATGGTCGCCGACGCGGAAGCCAACCGCGAAGAAGACAAGAAGTTCCAGGAACTGGTGCAGGCCCGCAACCAGGCCGACGCCCTGATCCACGGCACCCGCAGCGCGATCACCGAGCACGGCAGCAAGGTCGGTGGCGAAGTGATCGGCAAGGTCGAGGCGGCGCTGGCCGACCTGGAGACCGCGATGAAGGGTGACGACAAGGCACAGATCGAAGCCAAGTCGAAGGCACTGGAAGAAGCTGGCCAGTCGCTGTTCGCCGCTGCTTCGGCCGACCAGGGCGGTGCCCCGGGTGCCGATGCCGGCAATGCCGGCAAGGCGCAGGACGACGTGGTCGACGCCGAGTTCACCGAAGTCAAGGACGACAAGAAGTCCTGATCCGGACCGACACGGGACGCTGGCAACCAGCGTCCCGTTGTCGCATCAGGGTCCTGACCGCCCACCGGCGTGTCGGGGCGCCCGACGCAAGAGCGGACCTGGTTCCGCTCTTCCGCTTTGACGAATCCCGACTTTCCGGAACCAGATCCACGATATGAGCAAGCGCGATTACTACGAAGTGCTGGGCGTTGCCCGCACCGCCACCGACGAAGAGCTGAAGAAGGCCTACCGTCGCTGCGCGATGAAGTTCCACCCGGACCGCAACCCGGGTGATGCGGCGGCCGAAGCCTCCTTCAAGGAGTGCAAGGAAGCCTACGAAGTGCTGTCCGACGGCAACAAGCGCCGCATGTACGACAGCCACGGCCACGCTGCGTTCGAGCACGGCATGGGTGGTGGTGGCGGTCCGGGCGGCCCGGACATGAACGATATCTTCGGCGATATCTTCGGCAACATTTTTGGCGGTGGCGGCGGTGGTCCGCGCCAGGCCCGTCGCGGTGCCGACATCGGCTACGTGATGGAGCTGGACCTGGAAGAAGCCGTGCGCGGCGTCGAGCGCCGGATCGAGATCCCGACCCTGGCCGAGTGCGGCGACTGCGATGGCAGTGGCTCGGAAGACGGCAAGGTCGAGACCTGCAACGTCTGTCATGGCCGCGGCCAGGTGCGCATCCAGCGCGGCATCTTCGCCATGCAGCAGGCCTGCCACAACTGCGGCGGCCGTGGCCAGATCATCGCCAAGCCCTGCAAGACCTGTCACGGCAACGGCCGTGTCGAGGAAGACAAGGTGCTGTCGGTGAAGGTGCCTGCGGGCGTCGATACTGGTGACCGCATCCGCCTGCAGGGCGAGGGCGAGGCCGGCCCGGCCGGTACGCCGCCGGGTGACCTGTACGTGGAAGTGCGCGTGCGCGAGCATGCGATCTTCCAGCGCGATGGTGACGACCTGCACTGCGAAGTGCCGATCCGCATCTCGCAGGCGGCACTGGGTGACACCGTGCGCGTGGCCACCCTCGGCGGCGAAGCGGAAATCCGCATCCCGGCCGAGACCCAGACCGGCAAGCTGTTCCGCCTGCGTGGCAAGGGCGTACGTTCGGTGCGCAGCCGCAGCGAGGGCGACCTGTACTGCCGCGTGGTGGTGGAGACCCCGGTCAACCTCACCAACGAGCAGCGCAAGCTGCTGGAGCAGTTCGAAGCCACCTTCGTCGGTGAGGAAGCGCGCAAGCATTCGCCGAAGTCGGCCACCTTCATGGATGGCGTAAAGGGCTTCTGGGACCGGATGACGTCCTGAGTTTTCAACGGAAGCGTTGAACGGTAGCGCCGGGCGATGCCCGGCGTTTTCGTTTGCGGGCGCGGCTGCATTCTGCCAGCGTGGCCCGGCGCTACCGGGGAATGCTCACCGGAAAAACGCCGCCGGCGTTTGCCCCAGCTGCCGTTTGAACATGCTGGTGAACGCGCTGGGGCTGTCATACCCCATCGCCAGCGCGACATCGATGACCTTGTCGCCGACTGCCAGCCGTTCCATCGCGGCCAGCAGTCGCGCCTGTTGCCGCCACTGCCCGAAAGTCATGCCCAGCTCGCTGGCGAAGTGGCGCTGGATGGTTTTCACGTCCACCTGCAGTGCCTGCGCCCAGTCCTGCAGGGTGGCATCGTCACCGGGGTGCTTCTGGATGTGCTGGCAGATCCGCTGCAGGCGCGGGTCGGTGGGCGAGGGCAGGTGCAGCGGCAGCACGTCCATGCGGTGCAGTTCGTCCAGCAGCAGGCGCACCAGGCGGCCGTCGCGGCTATCGTCCACATGCACGGTCTCGATCAGGCTGGCGGCCAGCAGCAGCTCGCGCAGCAGCGGCGCTACCTGTACCGCGAACGCCTCGTCCGGCAGCTGCGGCGCGAAGTCCGGTTCCACGTACAGGCTGCGCATGTGTACTTCGGCGATGCAGTCCACTGCGTGCGCCATGCCGGCCGGTACCCAGATCGCGCGGGTCGAGGGCACCACCCAGTGGCCGCCGTCTGCACGCACCACCATCAGTCCGGACATGGCGAACACCAGCTGGTGACGGCGATGCCGGTGGGGCGCGATGTGGGTGCCGGGCTTGTAGTGGCGGGCGCGGCAGGTCACCGGGCGGTGTACCGGAACTTCGTTCCAGGGTGCAGTCTCGCGGACCGGGCAGGGGGTGTCCTTTTTGCGATATGCCATGACCCGAACGCGGCAGAAGGGAGGGGGAGGTCACCGTAGCATGCGTGGCTCGCCCCCAACCTGACTGTGTCCATGTCGACTCTGGCTTCTCCCGCAACGACCTCACGCCCGGTGGCCCCCGGCGTGCTGGCCGCCATCTCCACCTCGCATGTCGTCAACGACATGATGCAGTCGCTGATCCTGGCCATCTATCCAGTGATCAAGGGCGGCTTCAACCTGAGCTTCACCCAGATCGGCCTGATCACGCTGACCTACCAGCTCACCGCCTCGATCTTCCAGCCGTTGATCGGCATGGCCACCGACCGCCGTCCGGCGCCGTACTCGCTGCCGATCGGCATGGCCTCGACCCTGTGCGGCATGCTGCTGCTCGGCTTCGCACCGAACTACGCGGTGGTGCTGATGGCGGCGGCGATGGTCGGCATTGGTTCGGCCATCTTCCATCCGGAAGCCTCGCGCATCGCGCGGCTGGCCTCGGGGGGCCGCCATGGCTTCGCGCAGTCGGTGTTCCAGGTCGGCGGCAACTTCGGTACCGCGCTGGGCCCGCTGATTGCAGCGGCGGTGATCGTGCCGTATGGCCAGCATGCCGCCTCGTGGTTTGCCGGCGCCGCCCTGATCGGCATCGCATTGCTGACCTATGTCGGCCGCTGGTACGCGCTGCACCTGGGCACCCCGCGCCCGGCCAGCACCGCCTCGATGGCTCCACGCCATCCGCCGCGCACCGTGGCCAAGGTGCTGGCGATCCTGCTGGTGCTGATCTTCAGCAAGTACTTCTACATGGCCAGCATCGGCAGCTACTTCACCTTCTACCTGATCCACCACTTCGGCATTCCGGTCGCGCAGGCGCAGCTGCATCTGTTCGCGTTCCTGGTGGCGTCCGCCGCCGGCGGCTTCCTCGGTGGCCCGCTGGGAGACCGCATCGGCCGCAAGCCGATCATCTGGACCTCGATCCTGGGCGTGGCGCCGTTCGCACTGATGCTGCCGCACGCCGACCTGTTCTGGACCACGGTGCTGGCGGTACTGATCGGTTTCGTTCTGTCCTCGGCGTTTTCGGCGATCGTGGTCTATGCGCAGGAGATGATGCCGCACCGCATCGGCATGGTGTCCGGCCTGTTCTTCGGCTTTGCGTTCGGCATGGGTGGTCTGGGTGCTGCCGTGCTAGGCCTGCTGGCGGACAAGACCAGCATTGAGTACGTCTACCAGCTGACCGCGTTCCTGCCGCTGCTGGGCATCGTGGCGGCGTGGCTGCCGCCGTCGCGGCCTGCTGCTCACTGAGGGGGTTTGGTTTGCAGGGCTTGCAGCCCTGCACCTGCCGAAGCAACGTCAACGTCAACAGCAGAAGCTGGCTATCCGTGGGTTGGCGGGGTGGGTCCGGTTGAGGGGGACGCTGCAAGTACGTCCATGTAAGCTCGGTCGCGCCATCCATGGCGCTCACGCCCCCTCAACCGGACCCACCCCGCCTTCGACAGTTGGCCGCGATCTGTCGGGCAGCGTTCTGCTTTGGTGGGTGCCGACCGTTGGTCGGCACAAGGTCGGATATCGATATTTGACAGACGTGTCGACCAACGGTCGACACCTACCAACAGCCGCAGTTGCCAGTAGAGCCACGCCATGCGTGGATGAATTCATTCGGTATCCGACAGATGTGCCGACCAACGGTCGGCACCCACCAACAGCCGCGTGAACCTGTCAGAGGTGGGGCGGTGTCGGAGTGCGGGGTGTCAGCCGCATGGATGCGGCTGCCAAGCCCCCAAGGACGGGTTCACGGCGTCCCCGCATTCCGACACCGCCCCGCCATCCCACGGATAGCCCGCTTTGGCTTTTGCCGTTGCCGTTGCATTGAGCAGGTGCAGGGCTGCAAGCCCTGCCGAAAACCCCCTTGGGCGTAGAATGCGGTCATGAGCGAATCCCTTGATAACCACCTGGTCCACGGCCGCCGCCTGCGGCCCGACGGCCCGTCGCCGATCGATGTCATCTCGGTCCAGTCGCAACTTGTCTACGGCCATGCCGGGAACAGCGCCGCCGTACCGCCGATGCGCGCACTCGGCGTGCGCGTAGCCGAAATTCCGACCGTGCTGCTCAGCAATGCGCCGTTCTACGACACCACGCGCGGTCGCGTGCTGCCCGCCGACTGGTTCGCCGACCTGCTGCTGGGCACCCACGAGCGCGGCCTGCCGCAGCGGGCGAAGATGCTGGTGTCCGGCTATTTCGGCAGCACCGCCAACGGTGCTGCCTTCGCCGACTGGCTGGACGAGATCCTGCCGACCTGCCCGCAGCTGCGTTACTGCCTGGATCCGGTGATTGGTGACACGCACACCGGCCCCTATGTGGAGCCGGGCCTGGAAGCGATCTTCGCCGAGCGCCTGCTGCCGCATGCCTGGCTGGTCACGCCGAATGCATTCGAACTCAATCGCCTTACCGGCATGCCTGCGTTGGCCGAAGCCGATGCCATCGCCGCCGCACGCACGCTGCTGGACCGTGGTCCGCACTGGGTGATCGCGCACAGCGTGGGCGGCAACCCGGGTGAACTGGTGACCCTGGCCGTTGGCCGCGAGGAAACCTGGCGCTGGACCTCACCGCTGCTGCCGGTGGACGTGGCCGGCACTGGCGATGTGTTGATGTCGCTGGTGGTGTCGTTCCTGCTGCGCGGTGAATCGATGCAGCAGGCGATCTCGCACGCCATCGCCGGTACCCATGCGGCATTGGAAGCGACCCTGGACAACGGTTTCGAAGAGTTCGACGTGATCGTCGCAGCACCCGCTGCCCTGGCCGATGGCGCACGCTTCCGCGCCGAACGCGTGGCATGAGCGTCCTGCTCGAACGCACGCCGCGCACGGTCGGCATCGTCGGAAGCGCCGGCGCCTACGGGCGCTGGTTGAGCCGCTTCTTCCAGCAGCACATGCAGCTGCAGGTGATCGGCCACGATCCGGCCGATCCGGACTCGCATACGCCGGAACACCTGTTGGCGCTGGCCGACGTGCTGGTGTTCTCGGCGCCGATCCGGCATACGCCCGCGTTGATCGCCGAATACGTGCGGCAGTCCGCAGGCCGCGAGCGCGATCGCCTGTGGCTGGACGTGACCTCGGTGAAAGAGGCGCCGGTGCAGGCGATGCTGGCCTCGCAGGCCGAGGTGGTCGGGCTGCACCCGATGACCGCGCCGCCCAAGGCACCCACCCTGAAGGGCCGGGTAATGGTGGTCTGCGAAGCACGGCTGAAGCACTGGCAACCCTGGGTCGATGCGTTGTGCGCGACGCTGCAGGCCGAGTGCGTGCGCGCCACCCCGCAGCACCACGACCAGATGATGGCGCTGGTGCAGGCGATGGTGCACGCCACCCATCTGGCCCAGGCCGGCGTGCTGCGCCAGTACCAGCCGCAGCTGGGCGACCTGGCTGCGATGATGCCGTACCGCTCGGCGTCGTTCGAACTGGATACCGCAATCATCTCGCGCATCCTGTCGTTGAACCCGGCAATCTATGAGGACATCCAGTTCGGCAACCCGTACGTTGCGCCGATGCTGGAGCGCTTGGTCGCCCAACTTCAGGCCCTGCAGGCCCAGGTCGGGCAGGGCGACGACACTGCACGCAGTGCATTCCGTGAGCAGCTGTTGTCGGCCAATCGCAGCGCGTTCGGCGAGCAGGCGCTGGCCGAGGGCAACTACACCTTCGAACGCGTGGGCTATCTGCTGGCAGACCTGACCGAGCGCAACGCGCTGTCGGTGCACCTGCCGGAAGACCGGCCGGGGTCGTTGCGCGAACTGCTGAACGTGTTCGAGCAGCATCGCATCAGCCTGGCTTCGATCCACTCCTCGCGCACCCCCGGCGGCGAAGTCCATTTCCGCATCGGTTTCGTTGCGGGCAGCGACCCTGCAGCGATCACCGTGGCGGCGGCCGAAGTGGACGCCAGCGGCATCGGGCGCGTGCTCGGCTGATCGCATTCATCCACAGGCGGTGTGGATGGCTTCTGCGCAAACATGTGGATAACCGCGCGCAGCCCTTGGCAGCCAAGGCTGTCAAGATGGCTGGTCAAAAATTGACCACGCTTTCTTGTAGCGTCGAGCCATGCTCGACTGCTTTTGGCGAAACGCGTGCCGACCAAGGTCGGCACCTGCCAAAGCAGGGCGATGCGAAATCCGGTCGCGCCGGGCCATGCCCGGCGCACCTCAGATCGTCAGCCTCAGCTCACCACCGCTGGTGGTGAATTCGCGGCCATTGCGCACCAGCAATCGACCGTCATCGAGCTCGTAACGGGGCGTGGCTTCGGAGTGGTGCCCGCTGCCATTCGACTCGGGCTTGAACTCGATGATGATGTGGCTTTCACCGTTGCTGTCGACGGCGGGAAACTGACGGAACGACATCCTGCACCTCCTTCAGCGGATGCTGTTGATGCGGTGCCAGCTTCACTCCGCCGATGTTAGCCGGCCGTCATCAATCGATGAACTGCAGTCGTGCCAGTTCAGCGTACAGGCCGCCTTCGGCCAGCAGCTGTGCGTGCGTCCCTTCCGCCACGATGCGGCCCTGGTCCATCACCACGATACGGTCGGCCTTGAGTACGGTGGCCAGGCGGTGCGCGATCACCAGCGTGGTGCGGCCCGCCATCAAGCGCTCCAGGGCCTGCTGCACGCCATGCTCGCTCTGTGCGTCCAGCGCGCTGGTGGCTTCGTCCAGCAACAGGATCGGTGCGTCCTTCAGCAGTGCGCGGGCAATCGCCACACGCTGCTGCTGGCCGCCGGACAAGCGGGCGCCACGCTCGCCCAGCTCACTGTCATAGCCCTGCGGCAACGCGCGCAGGAAGCCGTCCGCCTCGGCGGCGCGTGCGGCAGCCTCGACCTCGCTGTCGCTGGCCTGCAGGCGGCCATAGCGGATGTTGTCGCGTGCACTGGCCGCGAACAGCGTCGGCTGTTGCGGCACCAGCGCCAGCTGCGCGCGCAGTTCGGCCGGGTCGACCTGGCGCACGTCGATGCCATCCACGCAGATGCGGCCACCGGCCGGATCGTGGAAGCGCAGCAGCATCGACAGCACCGTGCTCTTGCCTGCGCCCGACGGGCCGACCAAAGCCACGGTCTCACCCGGGCGGACATGCAGGTTGAAATGGTCCAGCGCGGCCTGGTCCGGGCGCTGCGGATAGTGGAACACCACGTCGTCGAACTGGATCTCGCCACGCAGCGGCTGCGGCAGCACGTGCGGCTGCGCCGGCGCGCGGATCTCGATGTCTTCCTGCAGCAGTTCGCCGATGCGGCCCATGCCGCCGGCCGCGCGCTGCAGTTCGTTCCAGACTTCGGCCAGCGCACCGACCGAGCCACCGCCGATCAGTGCATACAGCACGAACTGGCCCAGGGTGCCTGCGCTGAGGCGACCGTCGATGACATCGTGCGCACCCAGCCACAGCACGCCGACGATGGCGCCGAACACCAGCAGGATGGCGCTGGCGGTGACCAGCGACTGCGCACCGATGCGGCGCCGCGCGGCCTTGATGGCATCGCCCAGTGCGTGATCGAAGCGGCCGCGCTCGTAGGGCTCGCGTGCATGCGCCTGCACCGTCCGTACGGCGCCCAGGGTCTCGCTGGCCAGGCTGTTGGCATCGGCGATGCGGTCCTGGCTGCTGCGCGCGACAGTGCGCAGCTTGCGCGCACCGATGATGATCGGCAGGACCGCAAGCGGGATGCCCAGCAGCGACCACGCCGCCAGCCGTGGGCTGGTGACGAACAGCATCGCCAGGCTGCCAACCACCGTAACGCTGCTGCGCAATGCCACCGACATGGTCGAGCCGACCACGCTGCGCAGCAGTTCACTGTCGGCGGTCAGGCGCGAGACCAGCTCGCCGCTGCGGCTGCGGTCATGGAACCCGGCACCGAGCTGGATCAGGTGGGCGTACAGGCGGCTGCGCAGGTCAGCCACGACCTTTTCGCCCAGCAGTGACACGAAGTAGAAGCGTGCGGCGGTGGCCAGGGCCAGCACCACGGCCACCAGCATCAGCAGGGCGAAGGCGCGGTTGATCTGGCCGCCGCTGCTGAAGCCATGGTCGATCATCTGCTTGACCGCCGGCGGCAGGCTCAGCGTGGCCGCCGAAGACACCGCCAGGGCCAGCAGCCAGGCGGTGAACAGGCCACTGTGGCGGCGCACGAACGGCCATAGCGTGCGCAGGCTGCCGAGGCGGCGCAGCGGCGGGGGCGAGGCGAGGGCGCCGTCCTTGTCAGTCATCCTGGTGGTCGTCTTCTATGCGGATACGGTCACGAGTGGCGTCGCGCAGGCGGATTTTCAATGCGCCGACCTGATCGGCCGGCAATTCAACGCGCAGGCGCACCCCGTTCGCGTCGAACTGTTCATCGCGCTTCTCCGCGCCGAATGCCGGCAGGGCCGCATGCAGGGTACCCAGATCTTCGAAGCCGGCCTGCAGCTGTAGCCGTGCCATGGCGACCAGCGCCAGCCGCGGTGCGGTGCGCAGGCATTCTGCGGCGGCGCCGCCGTACGCCCGGACCAGGCCGCCGGCCCCGAGCTTGATGCCACCGAACCAGCGCGTCACCACCACCATCACCCGGTCGAACCCCTGCCCGTCGATCGCGGCCAGGATCGGCCGCCCGGCGGTGCCTGCCGGCTCGCCATCATCGCTGGAGCGGTAGTCCTGGCCATGCCGGTAGGCCCAGCAGTTGTGCGTGGCGTCGGCCACGGCAACCTGTTGCAGGAACGCCAGCGCTGCGGGGGCGCCGTCGATCGGCGCGGCATGGGCGATGAAGCGGCTGTGTTTGACTTCCAGCGTGTGGCTGACGGGCTGGGCGAGGGTATCGAGCATTCCCGTCATTCTACGGGGTTGCCGGGTATCCCCGTCCGTTTCAGTCGTCCAGCAGCGGGCGCAGGTCGCGGGGCAGGCGCGCTTCCGGATACTGCTGTATGTAGCGCTCCAGGCTGGCGCGGGCGAGGTCGCGCTGGTCCTGGTCACGGCGCTCGCGGATCTTCTGCAGCCATTGCCGGCGCGGCAGGCGCGCGTCGGCGTCTACTTCGGCCTGCACCGTGTCCGCACTCAGTCCGGCTTCGCTGCCGCGACGCATGACGCCGGGTGCCGAGCGGTTGGTGGCAACGCGCTTGCTGGAAGTGACCTGGACCCGATCGAGTGCCGGAGCCGGTTCGGCGTCGGCTGTGCTGGCTGCGGTTGGCGCAGCGCTGCGCGCCTGCATGGCGCCGACCGGAGCCGGTGCGGATGCCGGAGCGGGTGCGGCGTAGGCAACCGGTGCCACAGGCGCCGCTGACGGCGGAGGTGGTGGCAACGCTGCGAAGGCGGTATCGGCGACAGGCTCTGCGACGCGTGCGCGTGCCGCCGCTGCCTTCACCGGGGCGGGAGCCGGCGCTTCAGCAGGCGCTGCCGGGGCTGGCACCGGGGCGCGGGCGGCGGCGGGCGCCGCCTGGGAAGCGGCGGGGGGCACCGACTGAGGTGCGGCGAGTGGCGCCGCCTCTGGTGCGGGCGGAGCCGGAGCCATCGCAGTCTCGGCGGCATTGCCTTCGGCGGTCTGGTCGGCCACGGCGTCGTCAGCGGCAGGCGCGGCGGCGACCTGCGTTTCGCCGGCCGGAATCGGCGGCGGTTCCGGACGCAGCTGCCAGGCGATACCGATGGCGAATACCATCGAGGCGGCGATGCCGAACACCGCCGGCCAACGCGGGCGGGTGCGCTGCGTGCGCGGCGCCTCGGGAGAGGCGACCGCATCGGCCGCCGGCGGGTCTACGGCAGCGCGGGCCGCAGCCAGGATGGCAGCATCCAGCGCAGCGGGCGGAGCCTGCTCGGCGCGACGGCCGAGCAGCCGGGCCAGCTCGCGTTCTTCCGGCGTCAGGGGTTCGTCTCGGTTCATGCGTTCAGTCCCGCACGCAGCTTGTCCATCGCATAGCGCAGCCGCGATTTCACGGTTTCCCGGCCCACGCCGGTGATCTGGCCGATCTCCTCCAGGCTCAGTTCCTGATCCAGCCGCAGCTGCAGCACTTCGCGCTGCTCGGGCGGCAGTTGTTCCATCGCCAGCTGGATGCGGCGACGTTGTTCGAATTCGGAAAGCTCGCCTTCCGGGGTCTGCCCATCCTCGATCGCTGCCAGGCGCAGATCGGCGTCGGCCGGTGCAGCCGGGCGATGACGGGCGGCACGCCAATGGTCGTTCAGGCGGTTGTGGGCGATGCGGAACAGCCAGGTGCTGAACGCTGCCTCGGGTTGCCAGCCGGCGCGCGCGCTGATCACCCGCTGCCAGACGTCCTGGAAGATCTCCTCGGCCAGCGCGTTGTCGCGCAGTTGCCGCAGCAGGAAGCCGAACAGGCGCTTGCGATGGCGCGCATACAGGCTTTCGAACGCACGCAGGTCGCCACCGGCCCAGGCCAGCATCAAGGCTTCATCGGTTGGCAGTGCGCTGGCTTCCACGGCGTACAGGGTAAGGCCTGCAGGCGATGGCGCATAGCCGGTGGCGGGGGCGGGCAGGGCGAGGGTCATGGCTCGGAAGGGGCTACGGACAGCAGGAAAAACGTACGGGCGCACGATTCGGGGTTTACGGGCTTCCATTGCCCCCCGGGTGGCGCGCTATGCTCGGCGGCTCAGGGGAGGCGACGCACAGACGGCGCCAAGAGATTGTCATTTGTCCACGCATGCTGAACCGGCGGAAGAGCCACCACACGAGGCCGTGCTGAGCACGGCGCTGGTGCGCGCGTTGCATGCGCTTTTGCCGGAGACGGCGGTGGTCCGCGTCGGTTGGGACGACCCGCAGCTGGGATATGGCCGGGGCGGCTGGCCCTTGCTTGCAACTGACAGCGCTGCATCCGTGGAACCCGGCACCGGCGATGGCCAGCACGGCTGGGAGTATGACGGTGCGCGGCTGCTGCTGTCGGTTGCGGGCGCGGCGCCTTCACCCGCGTGGTGGGGGCTGGCCCGGCAGGCAATGGAGCTGGCCCTGCAGCGCGGCCGCCAGGCCGGCCAGATCAGGGCACTGGAAGAAGCCGAGCGGCTCCAACAGGCCCTGTTCCAGATCGCCGACCTGGCCGGTGCCGACCTGGAGATGGGCGAGATGCTGCGCCACGTGCACGGCGTGCTGGGCACGCTGATGTACGCGGAGAACTGCTACATCGTCGAGTATGACGATGTGCGCGACCAGATCCGTTTCCTGTACTTCGCCGATCAGGTCGATGACTTCGTCGCCGATCCCACGCAGAGCCATGATGCCAGCGATATGCCGCGCAGCCTGACCGTGGCGCTGCTGCGCCATGGCAAGCCGCTCAGTGGCCCGTCGCGCGAACTTCTGGCGCAGGTGATGGAACAGGAGCACGACCCGCAGCGTGGGCCCGAAAGCCTGGACTGGCTGGGCGTGCCGATGCTGCGCGATGGCCGTGTCTGCGGCGCCATCGTAGTGCAGAGCTACGAGCATGCCGCCCGCTATGGCGAGGCGGAGCGGGCCCTGCTGGGGTTCGTTGCCCAGCACGTCCAGACTGCGATGGACCGGCGGCAGGCGCAGGTGCGGCTGGAACAGCAGGTGGAGCGGCGCACGCTCGAGCTGCAGCGCGCCAACCGCAGCCTGCAGGATGAGGTGGCCGAGCGTCGCCGCGCCGAACAGCTGCAGACCGCGCTGTACAACATCGCCGAGATGGCGATGTCGGCCGACAGCCTGGCCCAGTTCTACGGCCAGGTGCACGGTGTGGTCGGGCGCCTGCTCGATGCCCGCAATTTCTACATCGCCCTGGTCAACCCGGCCGGCAATGGCCTGGACTTCGTCTATTCGGTGGACGAGCACAATGCCAGCCGCGCGCCACGGCCGTTCAGCCGTGGCCTGACCGAGTATGTGGTGCGCAACCGGCGTCCGCTGCTGGCGTCACGCGCGCAGATCGATGCGCTGCTGGCCAGTGGTGAAGTGCGCGAATCCGGCGCGCGCTCGCATTGCTGGCTGGGCGTGCCGCTGCTGCGCGACGACGAAGTGGTCGGCGCGATCGTGGTGCAGAGCTACAGCGAGAACAGCACGTTCAGCGTGCATGACCAGCGCCTGCTGATCTTTGTCGCGCAGAACATCGGCACCGGGCTGGCCCGGCAGCGCGACCAGCAACGGCTGCGTTCGGCGCATGCCGAGCTGGAAAAGCGCGTGGAAGAGCGTACCCGCGAGCTGGCCGAAGTGAACGAGAAGCTGCTCGGCCAGATCGGCGAGCGCCTGCGCGCCGAGCAGCGCCTGACCCACCAGGCCATGCACGATGCGTTGACCGGCCTGCCCAACCGCCTGCACCTGCTGGATCGCCTGCAGGATGCCCTGGCACTGGCCAAGCGTGAAGGCGGGCCGGTATTTGCCGTTCTGTTCCTCGACCTTGACCGCTTCAAGCTGGTCAACGACAGCATCGGCCATGCGGCCGGTGACCGCATGCTGGTGGAAGTGGCCAAGCGCATCGTGTCGATGGCCGGTACCGAAGATGTGGTGGCACGGCTCGGCGGTGATGAGTTTGCTGTGCTGCTGCAGTGCCCGCAGGGCCTGGCGCAGGCACTGGATTTCGGCCAGCGGCTGCTGCTGGCGTTGCAGGAATCGATGTGGATCGCCGGGCGCGAACTGTTTCCGTCCGGCAGCCTGGGCATTGCCCTGTGGAATCCACGCTACCGCACCGGTGAGGAGCTGCTGCGCGATGCGGATGCAGCGATGTACCGGGCCAAGGCGCAGGGCCATGACCGCTGTGCGATCTTCGACGAGGACATGCGCGAGGAAGCCATGCGCAGCCTGGACCTGGAAGCCGATCTGCGCCGTGCGATCAACAACCGCGACTTCCTGCCGTTCTACCAGCCGATCGTGCGCTTGTCCGACGGCGAAGTGGTCGGTCACGAGGCGCTGCTTCGCTGGCAGCATGAGCGCCGTGGCCTGCTGCTGCCCGGTGCGTTCCTGGAACTGGGCGAAGAGAGCGGCCTGATCGAGCAGGTGGACTGGTTGATCTACGAACAGGTCATCGCGGGGCTGGCACGGGGGGGGCGAAGGCTACGTCTCGGTGAACGTGTCGCCCCGGCATTTCCGCTCGGCGGAGTTCAGTGATCGCCTGTTCGGCCTGCTCGACAGCTGCGGTGCCGATCCGCGCCGGCTGCGCCTGGAAATCACCGAGGTAGCGTTGCTGGACGACGGTCCGCACACGCTGCGCATCCTGCAGGGCCTGCGCGAGCGCGGCATCCAGGTGCAGCTGGATGATTTCGGCACAGGCTTCTCCGCGTTGTCCTACCTGCATCGCTTCCCGATCAGCACGCTGAAGATCGACCAGAGCTTCATCGCCGGCCTGCATGGTCCGGAGGTGCAGAGTACGCGCGCACTGGTTGAGGGCGTGCTGTCGCTGGCGCGCACGCTGGGCATCGAAACCATCGGCGAAGGCATCGAGACCGACGCGCAGCGGCAGACCCTGCGTGAACTGGGCTGCGACTACGGCCAGGGCTACCTGCTGGGGCGGCCCGCCCCATGGGCGCACGCGGCGGCCTGAGCCGCCGCGTACTGTTGCATCATCGCAGGGCGGCGCGGCGCTTCTCGTCGATCCATTTCGAGGCCTGCGCCGGCTGGTAATTCTTCATCCACTCCAGCATCTCTTCGATGTCCGAGCCGTACCACAGGTCCTGGCGCTGGTCCGGGTGCAGGAAGCGCTCTTCCACCATGCGGTCGATCATGCCGATCAACGGGGCGTAGAAGCCTTCCACGTCGAGGAACGCGCATGGCTTGTTGCCGATGCCCAGCTGGCGCCAGGTCAGCATCTCGAAGATCTCTTCCATGGTGCCGAAGCCGCCGGGAAGGGTAACGAAGCCATCGGCGAGGTCGAACATGCGCGACTTGCGCTCATGCATCGAACCGACGATTTCCAGTTCGGTCAGGCCACGGTGGGCCACTTCCCAATCGGCCAACTGGCGCGGGATCACGCCGGTCACCTCGCCGCCGGCGGCGAGCACGGCATTGGCCACGGTTCCCATCAGGCCGACGTTGCCGCCGCCATACACCAGGCGCAGGCCATCGCGGGCGATGCGGTCACCCAGGGCAATGGCGCGTTCGGTGTAGGCCGGCTTGCTGCCAGCGTTGGAACCACAGTACACACAGATCGATTTCATGGATCTTCCTGTCTCTTGGCCGGAAACGAAAACGCCCCGTCGCCGACCGAAAGGCAGTCAGCGACGGGGTGTGCGTAGAGTATGAGGCCTTGAGAGGCCTTCTGTAGAGTCGAGCATGGCTATGCCGGTCGTCCTGACCGGCACCCTTCGGGCCGTCGCCAGCGACGTTGGCAGCGGCTCCTGCCGCTGCCTTCGGCTCTACCGACGCGGGCGCTTACGCCGCCGCGGCCTGCTCGCGGCGCGGGCCTTCACGCAGGGCGCGGCCGACCATGCCCACCAGCAGGTCCAGCTCCTCGCTGTCCATGCCGAAGTGCGGGGTGAAGCGCAGCGAGTTCTCGCCACCGTGGATCACGTTGATGCCGTGCTGGCGCAGCCATTCCTCTGTGGAGTTGGCGCCGTAGCACTTGAACTGCGGGGCCAGCTCGCAGGAGAACAGCAGGCCGGTGCCCTGCACCTTGGTGATCAGCCCGCCCAGCTCGTTCTTCAGCTGTTCAAGCTTGCGCACGGCCTCGGCACCACGCTCGGCGATGTTGGCGCGCACCTGCGGGGTCAGCTGGGCCAGGGTGGCGCAGGCCACATCCAGCGCGCGCGGGTTGCTGGTCATGGTGTTGCCATAGATGCCCTTGCGGTACAGCTGCGCGGCATGCTCGGTCACCGCCAGCACCGACAGCGGGTACTGCGCGGCGTTGAGCGCCTTGGAGTAGGTCTCCATGTCCGGCGGGTCCAGGCCTTCGAAGCCCGGGTAATCGACCACCGACAGCACGCCATGCGCACGCAGGCCGGCCTGGATCGAGTCGAGCAGCAGCAGGCTGCCATGGGCACGGGTCAGTTCGCGGGCCACGGCATAGAACGACGGCGGCACCGAACGGCCCGGGTCGCCTTCGCCCATCACCGGCTCCAGGAACACCGCCTCGATGAACCACTGGTTGCGCGCGGCGTCCTCGAACACCTTGCGCAGGCCGGCTTCGTCGTACGGCGCCACGGTGATCACCGAGTCCTCGCCACGGTAGCTGGCCAGGTGCTGCATGTAGCTCTTGCGGCTGGAATCCGAATAGAGGGCAGGGCGGTCGGTACGGCCATGGAAGCTGCCCTTGACCACCACGCGCTTGATCGCAGCGCCGGCGTGGCGAGCACCCGGGTCGGTCTGCAGCTTGGCGTTGACGTCGGCGATGCGCGCGGCCAGGCCGACCGCTTCGGAGCCGGAATTCAGGCACATGAAACGGGCAAACGGGCAACCGCCACGGCGGTGGCCGATCTCGGCGCGCAGGGCAGTGATGAAGCGCTGCTGCGACAGGCTGGGGGTCATGATGTTGGCCATCACCTGCGGGCGGGCCATCGCCTCCAGCACGGCGTCCGGGGTGTGCCCGAAGCCGAGCATGCCGTAGCCGCCGGCGTCGTACAGCACGGCGCCCTTCAGGGTGACCACCCACGGGCCGCGCGCGGCCAGCGCCACGTACGGGGTCACCGCGTCATCGGCATAGAAATTGACGAAACCGTCCTGCATCGCGTCGATCTGCGCCTGTTCGTCCTGCGCCAGCAGCGGCCCCAGGTCGGCCTGTACGCGCGCGAATTCCTCGGCGGCGGCGTCCACCGCGGCGATCAGCTGCGGGTGGTTGGCGGACAGGGCGGTCAGGGTGGCATCGTCCAGACCGGAGGTAAGGCGGGCGCCGGGCTGGTTGCGCAGGGGGGCGAGGCGTTCGATGAAGCTCATTGCAGATCTCCTGAAACAATGGGTCGCACGGGTCTTCAAAAGCAAAACGCGCGTCATCACGCGCGCTTGGGGCAGGCTCGTGCAGCGGACTTCCGGCTCGATGCTAGCACTTGTTTTTTTGCGCGATAACCCCGCAAAAGCCTGCTGCATAGCAGCATTTTGCGCGACGTTCGCTGCGAAGCGCGCCGGCTCGCAGACGCTGGACGTACAATGCGCGCCATTGTCGACCTGTTGCCGCCCACTGCCTTGAAGAAGTCCGATTTCCACTACGACCTGCCGGCTGAACTGATCGCGCAGGCACCCCTGGCCGAACGTTCCGCAAGCCGCCTGCTGCTGGTGCCGCCGGCGCCCGATGCCTTCACCGATCTGCAGGTGCGCGACCTGCCGTCGCTGCTGCAGCCGGGCGACCTGCTGGTGTTCAACGACACCCGGGTGATCCCGGCGCGCCTGTTCGGGCAGAAGGCCAGCGGTGGCCGCGTGGAGATCCTGATCGAGCGCCTGCTCGGCGCCCAGCAGGCACGCGCGCAGGTCGGCGCCAGCAAGTCGCCGAAGGCGGGCAGCCGCATCGCGCTGGATGCCGGTGGCGAAGCCGAGGTGCTGGGCCGCGATGGCGAGTTCTACGTGCTGCAGTTCCATGTGCCGGAATCGCTGGAACAATGGCTGCTGCATGCCGGCCGCCTGCCGCTGCCGCCGTACATCCAGCGCGAGCCGGGCGTGGACGACCGCGAGCGCTACCAGACCGTGTTCGCGCGCGAAGTGGGCGCGGTGGCGGCGCCGACCGCCGGCCTGCATTTCGACGAACCGCTGCTGGCTGCGCTGAAGGACAAGGGCGTGGAGTTCGGCCACGTCACCCTGCACGTGGGTGCGGGCACCTTCCAGCCGGTGCGTGCCGATGACCTGAAGGACCACGTGATGCACCGCGAGTGGCTGAACGTCGGCGCCGAGCTGGTGCAGCAGGTGCGGCGCACGCGCGCCGGCGGCGGCCGCGTGATCGGCGTCGGCACCACCGTGGTGCGCGCGCTGGAAAGCGCGATGCGCGATGGCGAGCTGCTGCCGTTCGTCGGAGAAACGCAGATCTTCATCACCCCGGGTTATCGCATCCGCAGTGTCGATGCGATGGTGACCAACTTCCACCTGCCGGAAAGCACGCTGCTGATGATGATCTCTGCGTTCGCCGGCAAGGAGCGCGTGTTCGAGGCCTACCAGCACGCGATCGAGCAGCGCTATCGCTTCTTCAGCTACGGCGACGCGATGCTGCTGTTCCCGCAGGCAGGCTGACGCGCACTTCATCCACGCATGGCGTGGATCTACTACCGTCCAGTAGATCCACGCCATGCGTGGATGAATCCGGTACCCCCGGCCATCTCCGGCGGATCTCGCCGCCGGGCATGGCCCGGCGCTACCGGAGCAGGGAAGGCGGTTTTGGGAGACAATAGGCAACTATTTGCCTGAACGACCGCTCCATGTCCCGATTGCAGTTCCAGCTCCAGACCCGCGACGGCCGTGCCCGCCGTGGCCGCCTGACCTTTCCGCGTGGCACGGTGGAAACGCCGGCCTTCATGCCGGTGGGGACCTATGGCTCGGTCAAGGGCATCCTGCCGGACCAGGTGCGTGCGCTGGGCGCCGAGATCATCCTCGGCAACACCTTCCACCTGTATCTGCGCCCGGGCCTGGACATCATCGCCGACCACGGCGGCCTGCACGGTTTCTGCCGCTGGGATGGCCCGATCCTGACCGACTCCGGCGGCTTCCAGGTGTTCTCGCTGGCCCACCGCCGCAAGATCACCGAGCAGGGCGTGACCTTTGCCTCGCCCACCGACGGTGCCCGTGTGTTCCTGGGGCCGGAAGAGAGCATGAAGATCCAGAAGGTGCTCGATTCGGACGTGGTGATGATCTTCGACGAGTGCACCCCGTACCCGGCCACCGAGGATGTGGCGCGCCGCTCGATGGAGCTGAGCCTGCGCTGGGCCCAGCGCAGCCGCAACGCGCATGACGAGCTCGGCAACGACGCGGCCCTGTTCGGCATCGTCCAGGGCGGCGTGCACACCGACCTGCGCAGCCGTTCGGCCGAGGCCCTGCAGGCGATCGGCTTCGACGGCTACGCCATCGGCGGCCTGGCCGTGGGCGAGCCCGAGCACGAGCGCAACGCCATGCTCGACCACCTGGACCCGGAGCTGCCGGGCGACCGCCCGCGCTACCTGATGGGCGTGGGCCGGCCGGAGGATCTGGTCGAGGGTGTCGCACGTGGCGTGGACATGTTCGATTGCGTGATGCCAACCCGGAATGCGCGCAACGGCCACTATTTCACCTCGTTCGGCACCGTCCGCATCCGCAATTCCCAGTACGCGCGGGACATGGACCCGATCGAGCCGGGCTGCGGCTGCGTGGCCTGCACCGGCGGCTACACCCGGTCCTACCTGCGCCACCTGGACCGCTGCAACGAGATGCTGGCACCGATGCTGGGCACCCTGCACAACCTGTTCTATTACGAAAAGCTGATGGCCGACATCCGCGCGGCGATCGAGGCGGGAACCTTCCTGGCCTTCCGTGAGTCTTTCTACGCGGCACGCGGGGCAGTTGCCCCGCCCCTGTAACCCGGATGCCCCCTGCCGAACGGCCCAAGGACGAACGCCTGGGGCCGTGGCATACTTCAAGGCTGACCCAGATCCGCGGTCGACACCCCCGCCCCTGAAGGGACGGGAGCGCCGCCCAACCAAAGGACCAACGATGAACCTGCTTGCCTTCCTGATTCCCGCCGCCCACGCCCAGGCCGCCGGCGGCCAACCGCAGGGCATGGGCCTGACCACGCTGCTGTTCCCGGTCATCCTGATCGCCATCATGTACTTCCTGATGATCCGCCCGCAGATGAAGCGGCAGAAGGAGCACAAGGCCATGCTGGAGAAGATCAAGCGTGGCGACGAAGTGCTGACCAACGGCGGCATCGCCGGCGTGGTCACCGACATCGGCGACAACTTCATCACCATCGAAGTGGCCGACAACGTGCGCATCCGCGTGCAGAAGGGCGCTGTCGGCAACGTGCTGCCGGCCGGTACCCTGAAGTCGGCCCAATAAGCCACTCCCTTTCCGATGCACAACCGCGGCGCCGGGGATGGCGCCGCGCGGGACCCAAGCAATGCTCGAATTTCCACGCTGGAAGTACGTCGTCATCCTGATCGTACTGGCGCTCAGTGCGCTGTACGCACTGCCCAACATCTACCAGAAGGACCCGGCCGTCCAGATCACCGCCAACCGTGGCGGAACGGTCGACGACGCGCTGCGCGACCGTGTTCTGGCCGACCTGAAGAAGGCCGGCGTGGACACCATCGGTGCCGAGAAGGAAGGGGAGAGCCTGATTGTCCGCCTGCCGGACCTGAAGGCGCAGTCCGCCGCCAGCGACGCCCTGCGTGACACCGTCGGCGAGAAGTACACCGTGGCCCTGAACCTGGCTTCGACCGTGCCGGACTGGCTGGCCAACCTCGGCGGTCGTCCGATGGTGCTGGGCCTGGACCTGCAGGGTGGTGTGCACTTCGTGCTGCAGGTCGACCAGAAGGCCGCCCTGGACAAGCGCCTGGACGCCTACACCGAAGACGTGCGCAGCACCCTGCGTGACGCACGCATCGCGTACCAGTCGGTGGAGCGCCGCGCTGACAACAGCATCGTGGCCAACCTGAGCCCGTCCGCCGGTGATGACGCCGCGCAGCGTGCCCGTACGGCCCTGGTCAAGGCGCAGCCGACGCTCGGCTACGACGTCAGCGGCAACCGCATCACGGTCACCGTGCCGGAGACCGAGATCGCGCAGATCGCCAATGGCGCCATCGAGCAGAACATCAACACCCTGCGCAACCGCGTGAACCAGCTCGGCGTGGCCGAGCCGATCATCCAGCGCCAGGGTGCCGACCGCGTGGTCGTGCAGCTGCCCGGCGTGCAGGACACTGCCGAAGCCAAGCGCATGATCGGCGCCACCGCCACTCTGGAATACCGTGCGGTGGTCGAGGGCAACGCGCAGGACGCGATCGACTCCGGTCGTATCCCGCCGGAAGCGAAGGTCTATCAGCGCCGTGACGGCGGTGGTCCGATCCTGCTGAACAAGCGCGTGATCGTCACCGGCGACCAGATGGTCGGCGCGCAGGCGGTGACCGACTCCACCAGCGGTGCACCGGCGGTCAGCGTGACGCTGAACAACGTCGGCGGCCAGCGCATGTTCGATTTCACCAGCGCCAACGTGAACAAGCCGATGGCGGTGGTGTATACCGAGCGCGTGCCGACCGTGACCGTGGTTGACGGCCAGGAAGTGCGTGGCTTCAAGGTCAACGAGGAAGTGATCTCGGTGGCCAACATCAACGGCGTGTTCGGCAAGAACTTCCAGACCACCGGCCTGCAGAAGAAGGAAGCCGACGACCTGGCCAAGCTGCTGAAGTCCGGCTCGCTGGCCGCGCCGATGGACTTCGTCGAAGAGCGCGTGGTCGGCCCGAGCCTCGGCGCCGAAAACGTCAAGAACGGCATGCGCGCGGTGGTGTTCGCGTTCCTGTTCACCCTGGTGTTCTTCAGCGTGTACTACCGCATGTTCGGTGTGATCACCTCGGCAGCGATGCTGTTCAACCTGCTGATCGTGGTGGCGGTGATGTCGCTGTTCGGCGCGACCATGACCTTGCCGGGCTTCGCCGGCCTGGCGTTGTCGGTCGGCTTGTCGGTGGACGCCAACGTGCTGATCAACGAGCGTATCCGTGAAGAACTGCGTGCCGGCGTGCCGGGCAAGACCGCGATCGTGACCGGTTACGAGCGTGCCTCGGGCACCATCCTCGACGCCAACCTGACCGGCCTGATCGTCGGCGTCGCGCTGTTCGCATTCGGTACCGGTCCGCTGAAGGGCTTCGCGCTGACCATGATCATCGGTATTTTCGCCTCCATGTTCACCGCGATCACCGTGTCGCGTGCGCTGGCGACGCTGATCTACGGCCGTCGCAAGAAGCTCCAGAACGTGGCCATCTGACGGGACGACACGCACAATGAAACTGTTTCCGCTGCACATCCTCCCGAACGACACCAAGATCGACTTCATGCGTTGGCGCCATGTCGCCATGGCAGTCACCATCGTGGTGTTCCTGGCCTCGATTGCCATCATCGGCATCAAGGGCTTCAACTACGCGCTGGACTTCACCGGCGGCACCCTGATCGAAGCCCGCTTCGACAAGGCGGTGGACGTCGAGCAGGTCCGCAACAAGCTCGAGCAGAATGGCTTCGAAGGCGCCCAGGTACAGAGCGTCGGTGGCAACACCGACCTGCTGATCCGCCTGGCCCCGCACGGTGAGCATGCGCCGGGTACCGGTGACGCCGCCGCCGAGGACAAGGCGACCGCCGCAGCCGTGGTGAAGGCCCTGTCCACCGCCGACAACCAGGCCACCGTGCTCCGCAACGAGTTCGTGGGCCCGCAGATCGGCAAGGACCTGGCGATGAATGGCCTGTACGCCACCATCTTCATGCTGGCCGGCTTCCTGATCTACATCGCGGTGCGCTTCGAGTGGAAGTTCGCGGTCACCGCCAGCATCGTGGCGATGTTCGACCTGATCGTGACGGTGGCTTACGTGTCCCTGCTGGGCCGTGAGTTCGACCTGACCGTGCTGGCCGGCCTGCTGTCGGTGATGGGCTTTGCGATCAACGACATCATCGTGGTCTTTGACCGCGTCCGCGAGAACTTCCGCAGCCTGCGCGTGGACTCGATGGAAGTGCTGAACCGTTCGATCAACCAGACGCTGTCGCGTACGGTGATCACCGCGGTGATGTTCTTCCTGTCCGCGCTTGCCCTGTACATGTACGGCGGCAGCTCGATGGAAGGCCTGGCCGAGACGCACATGATCGGTGCGGTGATCGTGGTGCTGTCCTCGATCCTGGTGGCGGTGCCGATGCTGACGATCGGCTTCCTGCGCGTCAGCAAGCAGGACCTGCTGCCGAAGGCAAAGGACGTCGAGGCCCTGGCCCGTCGCCCGTAAACGCCTGCTGCCCGCAGCACACAGAGAACCCCGCGCAAGCGGGGTTTTTTGTGTGCAGGGCTTGCAGCCTTGCACCCGCTCAATGCAACGGCAACGTCAAAAGCCGGAGCTGGCTTTCTGCTGGTTGGGCGGGGCCATGTGGGTTGGCAGGACACGCCGTAAACCCATCCTTGGGGGCTCGATGGCGCCATCCATGGCGCCAACGGTCCTGCCAACCCACATGGCCCCACCTCTGACAGATTCCTGCGGCTGTTGGTAGGTGTCGACCTTGGTCGACACATCTGTCAGATATCGATAATCAAACTGGAATCAGATCTACCGTGTCGACCAAGGTCGACACCCACCAGAGAAGAATGCTGTCCCGACAGGTCGCGGAAATCTGTCGAAGGCGGGGTGGGTCCGGTTGCGGGGGCGTGAGCCGCATGGATGCGGCGACCGAGCTTACATGGACGTACTTGAAGCGCCCCCCGCAACCGGACCCACCCCGCCAACCCACAGGAACCCAGCTTTTGACGTTGCTGTTGGGGTTGCCGGCCAGCGGCCGGCACTACCGCAGGTGCAGGGTGCAACCCTGCAAAACAAGCACCACCCTACGCCAGCGTCGGTTGTGCATTCGGCCCCCGCGCACTACGATCCTGCGGTTCGCGCGCGCAGGCGCGCACCCGTATTCCTGCTGAGCGCCCCGTGCGCCGCATCTGCCAACCCGAGGTATCCATGGTCATCAAACCGCGCGTCCGCGGCTTCATCTGCGTCACCACCCACCCGACCGGCTGCGAAGCCGCGGTCAAGCAGCAGATCGACTACATCCGCGCGCGTCCGCCCATCCAGAATGGTCCCAAGCGCGTGCTGGTCATTGGTGCCTCCACCGGCTACGGCCTGGCCGCACGCATCACCGCCGCGTTCGGCAGCGGCGCCGCGACCCTGGGCATCTTCTTCGAGCGCCCGGGCACCGAATCCAAGCCGGGCACCGCCGGCTGGTACAACTCCGCCGCGTTCCACAAGTACGCCGACGAAGCCGGCCTGTACGCCAAGAGCATCAACGGCGATGCCTTCTCCGATGAAGTGAAGGCCAGGACCATCGAGATGATCAAGGCCGATCTCGGCCAGGTCGACCAGGTCGTGTACAGCCTGGCCGCGCCACGCCGCAAGCATCCGAAGACCGGCGAGATCATCAGCTCCACGCTGAAGCCGATCGGTGAGCCGATCACCCTGCGTGGCCTGGATACCGACAAGGAAGTGCTGACCGAGACCCACCTGCAGCCGGCCACCCAGGAAGAAATCGCCGGCACCGTCGCGGTGATGGGCGGGGAAGACTGGCAGATGTGGATCGACGCGCTGGCCGATGCCGGCGTGCTGGCCAATGGCTGCACCACCACCGCCTTCACCTACGTGGGCGAGGAAATCACCCAGGCGATCTACTGGAACGGCTCGATCGGCGCCGCCAAGAAGGACCTGGACACCAAGGTACTGGGCCTGCGCGAGAAGCTGGCCAGGATCGGCGGTGACGCGCGCGTGTCGGTGCTCAAGGCCGTGGTCACCCAGGCCAGCTCGGCCATTCCGACCATGCCGCTGTACCTGTCGCTGCTGTTCAAGGTGATGAAGGAAAAGGGCACCCACGAAGGCTGCATCG